>DASWDB010000001.1:0-27220 GCA_036395715.1 Actinomycetota bacterium
CCTTCGCGCGGCACGACTTCGAGTCCCTCGAAGGAGACGTCGTTCCCGACGTGGAGCTGACGCTCCGAGGCTCCTCCTGGCTCGCGGGAAAGTATCGGGGGTACGAGGAGTTCGGCCATTACGTTGCCGGGGCGGCGATGGTCCTGATGCCTGCCGGTCGGCAACTGTCCTACACCCACGAGGGCAACCAGATGACCGTCGTTCATGACTTCCTGGTCGGCGAGGGTGATCACTGCAAAGGGATGCCGCTTCACGTCGTCGTGAGCTTCGACGCGGACGACATGATCGAGTCGATGCTCATACGGCCGTGGGATCAGGCGCTCTTCGACGAGGCCCTGAACGCGTTCCTCGCCTGAGCGGGGTTTGGGTCGCGCCGCAACGGGTATCGCAAGCCCGACAGATCGGCACCCGAGCGAGGAGGAGAGTCCGTGCGCGCCAAAACCGTTCCTACCCTTGTCCTTGCAGCGCTGATCTGCCTGGCGTTCGCGATCCCCGACCAAGCCGTCGCCGCAGGTGGCGGCGGCAGGATCCGATCCACGCTCAACGTGATCGGCCCGCAGAACGGCGGTGGCGAGCCATCCGTCGCGATCAGCCCCGACCACACGATCTACGTCTCCGCGCCGGGTGACGCGATGGAGTTCTGGCGCTCCGCCGACGGCGGCAAGACCTGGACGCAGGGCGCGTCGCCCGAATCGCCCTCGGGAGACACCTCCGTCAACGTGGATCAATCCGGAGCCGTCTACGAAAGCAACCTCAACGTCTTCACCGGGAACCAGAACACACTGCAGGTCGACCTGTTCAAGTCGTTCGACCGAGGAACGACCTGGCCGCAGAAGGGTTCGTCTGCCATCGAGGACTCCAACGCCTCCGGTCAGCCGGCCCTCGTCGATCGGCAGTGGGTCGACGCCTGGATCCCGCCCGGCCACACGACCGACACGGCGACGGTCTGCATGACGTATCACGACTTCGGTCCGAGCCAGATGTGGGTCAGCTGTTCGTTCGATGGAGGCAAGACGTTCGACCTGCCGGTGGACGCGATCACTTCGCCGCTCGCTCAAACGGACTCCTACTGCAACACGATCCCGGGCGGGCTGAAGATCGTACGGTCGGGGCCGCACGCGGGTCGGATCTACATCGCGTGGCTGGCAGCGGACCCGCTCAACCTGGTCAGCGGTTGCAACCTCACCCAGCTCGCCGCGTTCCATTCGATCTGGTCGGCCTACTCCGACGACGGCGGCCAGACCTGGACCGACCGGCTGGTGTATGACGCCGGGCTCCTGCACGACGGGTCGGAGATCTTCGCCGATCTCACGCTCGACAACCGCGGGAACCCCTACGTCGGGTTCGTCATGAACCTGCGGACCGAGTACGACATCTGGGTCGAGGCGTCCTTCGACGGCGGCGCGACCTGGAACGGGAGGACGGACGGCACCGGGGCGCCGTACCTCGTCAACACCGATCAGGGAACCCACTTCTTCGCGGCGATCGCGGCGGGGAACCCGGGCCAGGTGGACGTGGCGTACCTGGATACGCCCACGCTCATCGGGAGCACTCCGTACGGCAAGCCGAACGAGCCGGCCGGCGATGCGAACGCCGACTGGAAGGTGGTCATCGGGCAATCGACCAACCTCCTCACCGGCTCGCCGACGTTCACCAACGCGAAGCTCACGCCGATGCCGATCCACCACGGTGACATCTGCACCTTGGGGCTGTTCTGCGCCGCCGTGCCCGGGACCGACCGGAACCTCCTGGACTTCATCGACGTGCAGGTCGACTCTTCGGGTCTGTTCCACGTTGCATACACCGACGATCGGAACTACCCGGACGGCGCGCTGGTGATGGCGGATCAGACGGCCGGGACGACGGTAGGGGCGGGAGGTCACTGACGCTCCCCGTCCCCGCGGGCGCGCTGCCCGATCGGCCGGTCGCCGGGGACGAAGAGCCGCGCGAAGGACCACACGATCGCCGCGATCCCCAACGCGGCTAACCACACGACGTCGTCGGGTGGGTCGAGGGCGAAGAACACCTGGGTCGCGGGGAGCAGGAGGACGAGGAGGAACAGCCCCGCCATCGACCAGATCAGCGCGAGCCGACGCGGCGTGAGCGGCGCCGCGATGATCGAAAGCACGAGCAGCCCGATCCAGGTGAGGACCATCACGGCGGTCGTCCGCGCCTCGCCGAGCGTCACGCCCGGCGAGCCGAGCGCGAGCTTGTAGGCGAGGAGGGTCGCGATCGCCGCGAGCGTGCCGGCGGGGATCGCGAACCGCGCGACCCGTCCGACGAACCCCGGCCGGAACCGATCCGTGTTCGGCGCGAGCGCCAGGAAGAACGACGGGATCCCGATCGTCACCGCGCCGACGAGCGTGAGATGACGAGGCAGGAACGGGAACGCGAACTCCGCCACGCCGACCGCGAGCGAGAGCAGCATCGCGTAGACGGTCTTCGTGAGGTAGAGACCCGATGTGCGCTCGATATTGCCGAGCACACGACGTCCCTCGGCAACCACCAGGGGCATCGCGTCGAAGTCCGAGTCCAGCAGGACGACCTGCGCGACGGCGCGCGACGCGTCGCTGCCGGAGCCCATCGCCACGCCGATGTCAGCGTCCTTCAGCGCGAGGGCGTCGTTCACGCCGTCGCCGGTCATCGCGACGGTGTGGCCCCGGCGTTTCAGCGCCAATACCATCGCGCGCTTCTGCCCGGGCGAGACCCGGCCGAAGACCGACGAGCCTTCGAGCGCCGCCCCGAGCGCGGCGTCGTCCTCGGGCAAGCTTCGCGCGTCCACCGGTCGATCGGCGCCCTGGAGGCCGAGTCGAGCGGCGATCACCCCCACGGTCCTCGGATCGTCACCCGAGATCACCTTCACCGCGACGTCTTGCCCCTCGAAGTACCGGAGGGTCTCGGCCGCGTCGGGGCGGGTCGCGTCGCCGAGCACCACGATCGCGGCGGGGCGGAGCACGGACGGCAGTCGATCCCCTTCGAGATCGCCGACTGCCTCGGCGAGCAGCACCACGCGGTTGCCGGTCTCCGCTTCGGCCGCCACCTTGGCTCGGACCGGATCGGCCGCCGGCCCCGCCCGCAGCAGCACGTCGGCGCCACCGAGCACCCACGACCCGTGGTCCCCGAACGCTGCGGCGCTCCACTTCCGGGCCGACGAGAACGGGATCGATCCCGTGACCGTCCAGCCGTCGGGAGGTTCGTGGAACCGCTCGGCGATCGCGCGCATCGTCGCGTTCGGATGCTCGTCGGATGCCGCGATCGCGGCGAGCGCCTCGGCGACCGGGGCCGCACCGTCGATCGAAGAGACCGCGGTCACCGTCAGCCTTCCTTCGGTGAGTGTGCCCGTCTTGTCGATGCAGAGCACGTCCACGCGTGCGAGCCCCTCGACCGCCGGCAGCTCCTGGACGAGCACCCGCCGCTTCGCGAGACGGACCACGGCCGCCGCGAAGGCGATGCTCATGAGGAGCACGAGCCCCTCGGGCACCATCGCCACCGTCCCGGCGACGGCCCCCGAGATCGACGCGTGCCAGTCGTGGCTGCTCCGGAGTTGGCTGAAGAAGAGCAGTGCGCCGGTCGGCACGATCGCCCACGTCACCCACACCAAGATGCGGTCGACCCCGGTGCGGAGCTCGGACGGGGTGAGCGCGAAGCGCCGCGCGTCCTCCGCCAGCTTCACGGCATAGGCCTCCGAGCCGATCGCGGTGGCTCGATACCGACCGGCCCCGGCGACCGCGAACGAGCCGGACAGAACCTGAGATCCCGGCCTCTTGTCGACGGGGTCCGACTCACCCGTGAGCAGCGACTCGTCGATCTCGAGGCCTTCGGCCGACAGCACCTCGCCGTCGACGACGACCTGCCCGCCGAGCGAGATCTCGAGCACGTCGTCGGCGACGACCTCCTGCAACGGGATCTCACGGACCTCACCGTCACGGAGGACGTGGGCCTTCGGGGCCGTGAGCACGGTGAGGCGTTCCAGGGTCCGCTTCGCACGGATCTCTTGCACGATCCCGATCGTCGCGTTCGCGATCAGGACGAACCCGAACAGCGCGTCCTGGAACGGCCCGACGACCAGGATGATCGCGAGCATGGCACCGAGGAGCGCGTTGAACCGCGTGAGGACGTTTGCCCGGACGATCTGGCCGTAGGTCCGGGTGCGGGCCGGCGGCAGGCGGTTGACCTCTCCAAGGGCGACGCGCTCCGCGACCTCGGATGCGCTCAACCCCCCAACCGCGCCGATCACGCGTCCACGGTACCCCCGGTGCCGACGGCGCCTGTCGTAGACATCGGATGTCACATCGAGGCCCGGCTTGCGACGCCTCACGATCGGAAAGCAGAGGAAGAGGAACTGCTCGGACTCCTCGCACCGATGCGAGGCGACATCGTAAAGATCGAGTCGGCGGAGAGCCGTAGATCTGGCTATGCCCATAATGCTCGGGTGGGCCCGCCCGACCTGGATCGCATCTCGCTGCTGCTGGGCACGTACCTCTTCGAGGTTCTCTCCCCCGTCGAGCTAGAACCGCTCGCCCGTTCCGCCACGATCCGACGTACAACACGGGGCGAGTACGTCCATCACGTCGGCGACGCGGCCGACGAGATCTACCTGGTCGTTTCCGGTCAGCTGAAGGACTCGATCGTCACGGAGGACGGCGACGAACTCGTGCACACGTTCTTCGGCCCAGGGATGTTGATCGGCGAGCCTGGGTTCTTCGCCGTGGAGAAGAACCGCGTGATGGCTGTCGTTGCCGTCGAGCCCACCACCCTTCTCGTCCTGGGACGCGACGCCCTCGAGCCATTCCTCCAGCGACATCCGCGAGTGGTCAACCGAGCACTCGAAGGGCTCGCGTCCGTCGCCCGAAACCAGACCCTCTTGATCGCGACGCTGTCCCGTCGAACGCTGCAAGAACGTCTGCTCTTCCGCCTGGTGGAACTGGCAGAGACCAACGCGCCCCGCGACGACGGCGCGGGCGTGACCCCGAAGATCTCTCAGACGACCCTGGCAGCCATGGTCGGGGTCACGCGCGAGAACGTGAATCGTGCACTCGGTGCTCTCTCGGCCGACGGCGTGATCCGCATCGAGGCGGGAGGGTACGTGCTCCCGGATCTGGAGCGGCTCCGCGCAGAGATCTCCAACGGGTCGCCGTTGCTGATCCGGCGGAACCGTCGGACCGAACTCGACGTGTGACGCAGCGTCATAGCTTCGCCCGGACCGTCGCTCGACGATGGACGCACTCATCCTCAGGGGAGGGACCGATGGTTGCGGTCGGCGGCAAAGCGGGCAAAGAGGTGGAGTCGTTCAAGGTGGGGTTCACGGGTATCGCCCTCACACCCGGAGACGAGGCGTACGACGAGGCGCGAGCGCTCTGGAACGGGTGGTTCGACAAGCGACCTGCCGTTGTCGCGCGATGCCGCACGACCCAAGACGTCGTCTCGGTCGTCGGGTTCGCTCGCAGAAGCGGCCTGCCTTTGGCGGTGCGAAGCGGAGGTCACAGCCTGGCCGGCCTGAGCTCGTGTGATGACGGGATCATGCTGGATCTCTCGCCGATGCGCGACGTCGTGGTGGATGCTCCGGGGCGGACCGCACGGGTGCAACCGGGCGCAACGTGGGCCGACTTCGACGCCGCGACGCAGGCGCACGGGTTGGCGAGCACCGGAGGCTTGATCTCGCACACGGGGGTCGCCGGACTCACGCTGGGCGGTGGGATCGGATGGTTGATGCGGAGGTACGGCCTGGCGGCCGACAACCTCACCGCGGCCGAAGTGGTGACCGCGTCAGGGGACATCCTGCGTGCCAGCAGCACCGAGGAACCGGAGCTCATCTGGGGCTTGCGCGGCGGCGGCGGGAACTTCGGCGTCGTGACGAGCTTCGAGTTCCGCTTGCATCCGTTGGGGCCGGTGGTCGGAGGACTGATGGGGTTCCCGCTCGATCGGGGCCGCGAGGTGCTCCAACAGTACCGCGCGTGGGCCGCGGAGGTCAGCGATGAATCCACGACACTCGCGGCCGTGATCACCGCACCCCCAGCGCCGTTCGTCCCATCGGAGCTGGTCGGGCAGAAGGTCGTCGGCCTCGCAGGATGTTGGTGCGGCACGGCAGAAGCCGGCGAGGCGGCGCTGGCACCGCTGCGCGAGCTGCGACCGGCCTTCGACGTGTTCGGTCCCATGCCGTACGTGGCCTTGCAGGGCATGCTCGACGAGGGCGCGCCCCCAGGCATCCGCAGCTACACGCGATCCGGATACGCCGCCGACCTGAGCGACGGGTTGATCGACGTGGCGCTGGAACACGGCGCGTCGATGCCCTCACCCTTCTCGCAACTGCATCTTCACCACATGGGTGGGGCGGTCGCTCGCGTGGGCGAAGACGACACGGCCTTCGGAAACCGGCGCGCCACCTACGCGTACAACGTGAACTCGATGTGGACCGACGCGTCCGCTGACGAGCTGCACGAGACGACGAACCGGCAGTTTGCCGCGGCGCTCGCTCCCTTCTCGACCGGAGGCGTCTACGTCAACTTCCTCGGCGACGAGGGCGATACGCGCATCCGCGCCGCATACGGCGACAGGAAGTTCGAACGCCTCGCGAAGTTGAAGCGTCGGTTCGACCCGGAGAACCTGTTCCGACTGAACCAGAACATCCCGCCGGTCCCCTGACGATACGGTGTTAGGGTCCGCCTCGTGCCCGACCTCGAGAGCGTCCTCGCCGGACTGAACGATTCCCAGCGAGAGGCCGCTCTCGCACTCCGTGGCCCGGTCGCCATCCTTGCCGGAGCGGGGACGGGGAAGACGACGACGATCACGCACCGCATCGCGTGCCAGGTCCGGAGCGGCGCGTTCGACGCATCGCAGATCCTCGCCGTTACGTTCACGGACAAGGCCGCCGGTGAGCTGCGGCGGCGTCTCCAGGCGCTCGGCGTCCACGGGGTCGACGCGCGCACCTTCCATTCGGCCGCGCTGTCACAGCTCTCGCGGCTGTGGTCCTCGCACACCGGCGAACCGCTCGCCGAGGTGCTGGATCACAAGGCTCCCCTGATCGCGTCGCTCGCGAACGCCTTGCCGCCGCCACACAAGTTCCTTCCCCGGCGCGAACTCGCGAACGAGATCGAATGGGCCAAGAACCGGATGATCACGCCGGCTCGGTACCTCGCCGAGCTCGGAGACCACGAGCCGCCGATCCCGGCGGATCTGATGCTCCGGGTGTACGACGGGTACGAGCGCCGGAAACGCGCGATGGGCCGACTCGACTTCGAGGACATGCTGGGGCTCGCCCTGCGCCTCTTCGACCAGCACCCGGACGCCGCCGACGCCATCCGATCTCGGTTCTCCGCGTTCACCGTCGACGAGTTCCAGGACGTGAACCCGCTGCAGGCGGGGCTCCTGGAGCGGTGGCTCGGCCACCGCGACGACCTCTGCGTAGTGGGCGACGACTACCAGACGATCTACGCGTTCACGGGCGCGTCTCCCGACCACCTGCTGGGCTTCACCCGGCGGTTCCCGCACGCGACGGTCGTCCGTCTCGAGGAGAACTACCGGTCCACGCCGGAGGTCCTCGACCTCGCGAATCGGCTCGCTGCTCACATGGGCGGGTTGAGCAAGACCCTCCGGCCGACCAAGCCCTCGGGACCGCCACCGATCGCGCGAGCAGAACCGAACGAGAGCGCCGAGGTCGCCGTCGTCGTCGACGCGGTTCGGCGGCTTCATCACGAAGAGGCCGTGTCACTCGAGGAGATCGCGGTGCTCTACCGGATCAACGCCCGGTCGGAGCCGTTCGAGGAGGCCTTCGCGCTTGCCGACATCCCCTATCAGGTGCGTGACGGGGCTTTCCTGCGACGACCCGGCCCGCGCGGGGTCCTGCAGCGGCTGAAGCGGTCGGGTTCGGGCCTGACGGTCGCCGAAGCCGTGGCGGCCATCACCGACCAGCTCGGCTACGACCCCGAGGCCTCGCCCGACGCCGGTGAGGAGGTCACCCGCCAGTCCGACCTCGCGCGCATGCGCTCGCTCGCGTCGGAGTTCGGGCGCGCCCACCCCGGCGAGGACCGCGCGGCATTCCTGACCGAGCTGGCCCAGCGGTTCTCGACCGAGCACGACGGCCGTGGCGTGAACCTGCTCACGTATCACCGGGCGAAGGGACTGGAGTTCGACGCCGTGTTCCTCCCCCGCCTCGTCGACGGCGAGCTTCCGTTCCGCTCAGGCGGGGCGAAGGCGGACCCCCAGGAGGAACGACGGTTGCTCTACGTCGGGATCACCCGCGCCCGCCGGTACCTCTTCCTCACGTGGCCGGTGGACGGTCGCTCACGACCGAGCCCGTTCCTCGACGATCTGGAGCTCTCGCCCTCGAGACGGCCGGTACGGTCATCGACCCCGGGCGCGTCCGTCACCGTGCGACGAGGTGGCCCGCTGTTCGACCGGCTGAAGGAATGGCGCCGCAAGCGGGCGCAAGCGGACGGCGTGCCCGCCTACGTCGTGTTCCACGACCGAACGCTCGCCGAGATCGCCGAGCGCGAGTGCCGGGACTGGGCCGACCTCGCTGCGGTCTCGGGCGTCGGACCCGCCAAGCTCGAACGGTACGCAGACGAGGTCCTGGCGATCGTCGCGGCAGGCTGACGACGGTCGGGTCAGGTCGGCTCCGGGATGAGGACCTTGAACGCCGCGCCGCCGCCGATGCGTTCCTCCACCCACGCCTTCCCGCCGTGGAGCTCCGCGAAGGCCGAGACGAGCGAGAGCCCGATGCCGAGACCGGGTGCGCTCTCCCTCGGGTCGGCGCGTTCGAAGGGTCGGAAGATGCTCGATCGCTCCCGCGGAGGCACACCGGGCCCGGCGTCCTCCACCGAGATCAGCACGCCTCCTCCTTGAGCGCGCACGCCGAGCCACACGCTCGTCCCCTCGGGCGTGTGACGGACGGCGTTCGTCACGAGGTTCTCCACGATCCGCTCGATCTGCACCGCGTCGACCTTGGCCACGATGGGGTCGGCGTCGACCTGGAGCGGATGTCCTCCGAGCTCCACGTCCTGGACGACGGCGCGGGCGAGTGCGCCGACGTCGATCGCCTGACGGTTGAGGGCGACGACGCCGCGATCGATCCGCTCGACGTCGAGCAGATCATTCACGAGTCGATCCAGCTTCCTCGCACTCCGGGCGATCCGCTCGGCAAGATCACGACGATCGTCGACGACGAGCTGGACGTCGTCTCGCTGGAGCGTGACGGCGAGGCCGAAGATCGATGCGAGCGGCGTTCGCAGATCGTGGGAGACGGCGTGGAGGAAGGTCGTCTTCATCTCGTCCAGCGACCGGAGCTCGTTCGCAGCGTCTCGCTCGCGATCGAGCGCCTTCCGCATCTGTTCCTGGAGCCGCTCCCGCTCTGCGAGGGTCTCCTCCGCGACGGCACGCTCGGACGTGGTCGCGGCAACGATGAGGAGGGAGACCACGACGAAGCCGAACAGCGCCTGGAACGCCTCGACCGCCGCGGTCGGGTCGGAGAGGCCGACGGGAGCGGCGCCTTCGAGGATCCGCCAGAGCGCGATCGCCGCCGTCAGGAAGACGGCGAGCGTGGCTCCTCGTTGCCGGAACCGAAGCGTCGCCCAGAGGAGCAGGGGGAAGACGAGGAACGAGTAGATCCAACGGCTCCCCGCGAACACGAACGCGCTGACCGCGACGAGGAGCGCGAGCAGCACGATCGCCTCGAGCGCTCGCGAACGGCGCCAGTCGTCCCACCGTCCCACCCACACGAGCAGGAGGGACGCCACGAGGAGGTCGCCCATCATGTCGCCGACCCACCAGATCCCCCAGTGCTGGAGGTAGGTCGAGGACGCGATCGTGCCGGCGAAGAGCGAGGCCGTGACCCCCACCGTCGCGCTCACCGCCGTGCTCAGGACCGCGGCACCGACGACCAGCGCGATGACGTCGTGCACGCGCTCGAGGCCGTTGCGGAACCCGATCCGGGTCAGCAGGAACCATCCGAGGAGCGCCTCGGCGGTGTTGCCGACCGCGATCGCGAAAGCGAGGCCGATCGGGACCGGCGTCATCGAGTTCGCGAGGAAGGCTCCGACGAAGACGGCCGGCCACACCTTCCTCCCGAAGAGCAGCAGGGCCGCGAGCGAGATCCCGGTCGGCGCCCACACCGGCGTTGCGCTCCCGTGAGCGACGGATAAGGAGAGCCCGATCCTCGCGGAGACGACATACGACCCCGCGACGATCGCAAGCCGGCCGAGATCGCGGTTGCGGGTCGCGCGGAAACCCCAGCCCCCGGTGTCGGGCCTCGGGGAAGCTCGGACTACCTCGAGACGGCTCACGGATCTCTGCTCGGATGGTCGCCCCCTGCCGCGAGGAACGGTATCCCCACCCTGGGGGAGTCGTATCCCCCGTCGGTGCTACGCCTTCGGTCCCGCCGGGGGATACGGTGGTGTGCGGGGTGTTCATCTCGGCTTCGTCTCGCATCTCGAGCTCGCGTGGGAGGAGCGGTACCTCGCGATCGCTGGTCGAGTGAGGCGACTGCTAGCCTGGGACATCGGGTCGTGGTCTCGGGACCGATCCGGCGCGTGGACGGGGGTGAGGACGCGTGGAGCACCGAACGAGTCCGGCACGACCGCCGGATCCCGGACACGAACGTCGAACGAAGGGGCCGGCGCCGCCCCCGCCGCCGTCCTGGCGGAACTGGCTGATCCTCCTGGGCATCGCCCTCACCGTCGTGCTGTTGCTGCGCCCCGCGATGAGCGGGACCGCCCCCACGACGCTCTCCTACTCCGGTTTCCTCGACGACGTTCGAGCCGACAAGGTCCAGACGGCGACGATCGACGCCAATGGCGGAGTGACCGGCGAGCTCAAGGACGGCACGAAGTACCGCTCCCAGATCCCGGTCGCCCTGCAGGACAGCACGGTCTCACCGTTGCTCCAGGAGCACCACGTCCAGGTGACGGGCGAAGGACCCGCCTCTGCCACCGTCCTATCCGTGATCCTGAGCCTGCTTCCCCTCCTGCTGTTCGTCGGGCTGTTCATCCTGCTGGGACGGCGCGCCGGGCGGCAGCTGGCCGGCGGCCTCGGCTCGTTGACCGGCTCCCGGGCCAAGCTGTACGACGCGGAGAAGCCCACGACACGGTTCACCGACGTCGCCGGGTACGAGGGGGCGAAGCAGGAGGTCGCCGAGGTTGTGGACTTCCTGAAGCACCCCGACCGGTACTCGAAGGTCGGAGCCATCGGACCGAAGGGCGTCCTGATGATCGGGCCTCCGGGGACGGGCAAGACCCTCATGGCCCGGGCGGTCGCCGGCGAGGCCGGCGTCCCCTTCTTCTCGGTCACCGGGTCGTCGTTCGTCGAGATCTTCGTGGGCGTGGGCGCGTCGCGCGTTCGCGACCTGTTCGCGGAGGCCCGGAAGCGGGCTCCCGCGATCGTGTTCATCGACGAGATCGACGCGATCGGCGCGCGCAGGGGCGGCGCGATCGTGTCCAACGACGAACGCGAACAGACGCTCAACCAGCTGCTGGCGGAGATGGACGGGTTCGACTCCTCGGCGGGCGTGGTGGTGATCGCGGCCACGAACCGGCCGGAGACGCTGGACCCGGCGTTGCTTCGCCCGGGCCGGTTTGACCGACAGGTGGAGATCCCGCTGCCAAACCTCAAGGAGCGGGAAGCCATCCTGGCCGTCCATGCGAAGGACAAGAAGCTCGGCCCCGACGTGGATCTGCTGGTGGTCGCCCGCGGCACGCCCGGGTTCTCCGGCGCCGACCTGGCGAACCTGCTGAACGAAGCCGCGATCGTTGCCGTTCGCGAACACCGAGACACCGTCACCGCCGATGACTTCGACCAGGCCCGAGACAGGATCTTGCTCGGTCGACGGGAGGCGTCGAACGCGTTGCTGCCCGAGGAGAAGCAAGCCGTGGCGGTGCACGAGGCCGGACATGCGCTCGTCGCGGTCCTCTCCGAACACGCGGATCCAGTATCGAAGGTGACCATCCTGCCCGCAGGACAGGCCCTCGGGGTGACCCAGCAGCTCCCCGTGGACGAGCGACATCTGTATCCGGAGAGCTACCTGCAGGATTCCCTCGCGATCAGGATGGGTGGGCGAGCCGCCGAGCAACTAGTGCTCGGAGAGGTTTCGTCGGGCGCCTCCAACGACCTCGCGGGGGCCACCCAGCTTGCCACCAGGATGGTCATGGAGTTCGGGATGAGCCCTACGCTGGGACCCGTCGGATTCGCCGCCGATGGTCCCACCTACCTGGGCCAGCAGGAGATCCGGAGCCGGCAGCACGCGGAGGCCACGCAGCGGGTGATCGACGAGGAGGTCGAGCGCCTCCTCAAAGAGGCGAACGAGCGAGCGACGACGCTGCTCTCCGATCACCGGGAGGCATTGGATCGGGTGCTGGCGTTGCTGCTCGAGCGAGAGACCATCGATGGCGGCGACGTTATGGCCGCGGCGGGCATACAGCCCGAGCGAGAGGCGGCGCCGGAGGCTCTGGGCGGAGCGCTCGCCCATCGGGCTGATCGACGAACTTGAGCTCATGGACGAGCCGATCGGATCCCGCGACGAGACCCGGTACGAACCCGAGGTCAAGAAGGAGTATGCGAACGATCAGATCGTCGTCACCTGGGAACCTGCGTATTGCATCCACGCGGCCGACTGCCTGAATGGCCTCCCCGCGGTATTCGACGCGTGGCGCAGCCCGTGGGTCGCGGTCGACAACGCATCCGCCGACGAGATCGCGGAGGTCGTGATGCGCTGCCCAACCGGCGCCCTCCATTTCCGGCGCTTGGACGGCGGTCAGGAAGAATCGGGGTCCGCCGAGCCCACGGTCCAGCTGCGCGCCAACGGTCCCCTGTTCGTCCGGGGGAAGATCCGGATCGAGGACGCGAGTGGACATCTGATCCGTGAGGACACCCGCGTCGCTCTCTGCAGGTGCGGAGGATCCGACAACAAGCCGTTCTGTGACGGGACGCACCGCAGCATCGGATTCCGGAGCGGGCCGAGCCGCGCATCGTCAGCCTGACCGACGGTCTGCCTCACACGGCGTCGAACCCCCGAGGATCGCGCCTCACGCGTGACCCGGGGGCCGCACGAGGTGGAGGTAGCGCCCCAACAGGGCATACCCCAGGACGCCCGCCACGCCGACGATCGCGCCGAACACCGCAACGACGAGGATCCCGACCCCCACGTTCGGCGGCAACCCTTCATGGACGAACTCGGAAGCGGCGAGGGCGACCCCCGCCGCGGACGAAACCACCGCGACGAACACCCAGGGATGGCGACGCGGGCTCGCGACGCTCGACTCGGCCCAGGCTCCGACGAGGTCGGCGGCTCGAAGGCATCCACGGCGAACCGGGCCGAGACCTGCCGGCCCATCTCGCAGGAGGTCCGCGACGTCGTCCACCGCATCCGGCCTGCCCTCGAGTGCGAAGTCCTTCCGTTCCCCGATCGATGGCCGTTGTGACGACCACGCGATCGCCGAGACGACGGAGGCGGCCACGAGCGTGGCGACCGACAGTCCGAGCAAGCCGAGGAGCTCCGGACGCCATGGTGCATACGCCGGGAAGCCGCGACGGAGAACGGCCACGAGGTACGCAACGTCCGTCGCGGCGATCGCGGAGAGCACCACCGTGGAGCCGCGGCCGATCTCGACCAAGACGAACGAAGGAAACGTGGCCTCACGCCGCCACCGGGCTTTCCGGATCCACGTGAGCAACGCGACGATGGGGACGATCATCATCGCGAACGAAGCGACGGCGTCGTATGGGTCGACCTCCCACGGTGCTTGGGGTCGTACCGACTGCAGCTGGGTGCTGACCCCGGTGAGGAGCCCGAAACAGATCACCGCGACGAAGGTCGCGTTCGCTGCGTCGAGCGCCGCTCGGGTGGCGGGGTCACGCCGGCTCCGTTGCACTCCACGAGTATGGGGCCGCGCCACGGCGCCGTGAACCACGACATGCTGCGTCTCGATGACATCGTGGGTCCGGCGCCGCCTCACCGCAGCGCCGACCGAGCGAAGATCCGAACCGACACAGCGGTGAGCACAGCGGCGAACGTCGTGACGACCAGGAGGCTGAGCCAGGCCATCATCGGGGCGCTGGTCATCCCCCAGATGTCGCGGAGCCCGCCGACCTCGCCCAGGAGCCCGTACCGCATCAGGGCGAGGGCGTGCGTGATCGGAAGCAACCTCGCCAGCCACGCCAACCCGATCGGGAGCGCCGCGATCGGGAACAGCGATCCGCCGAGGAACCAGGGCACGATCGCGATAGCGGGGACCCGGGCGATGTACTCCTCTTGTTTGGGAACGCGGCTCGCAAGGGTCTCGGCGGCCCCGTACATCCCGATGGTGAACAGGGCGCTCGCGGCCAGGAACCACGCGGCCCCGCCGGCGGTGGCATCGAAGTGGATCCCTCGCGCCACCGAGGCCACGATGAGCGCGGCGATCTGGAACGCGGTCACCGCGAAGGCGACCGCGAGGTTGCCGAGGACGAGCGTCGGCCGGCGGACCGGTGCGGCGAGGAGCTCCCGCTGCGCACCGGCCTCGCGGTCCACGATCACGCTCAATCCCGCGAACATCGTGTTGAGCGGGACGAGGAGTCCGATCGTACCGACCGCGATGAACGACTCGTAGGCGACGCTCGTGTGCAGCGCCTGCTTCAGCGCGGGCGCGATCACGAGCGCGAACAGGATGGGGGTCAACAAGGGAACGAACAGTTCCCTCGGCGTCCGCACCGTGAGCTGCGACCTGCGTCGCGCCAGCGTCGCAACGTGCGCGAAGATCGACCGCATCGACTCCGGGCGATCGGCGGCGGGGGTGGCGATGGTAGCCATGTCGGTTGCTCCTTCCCTAGGCGGCCTCGGCGAGGTCATCGCCGGTGAACCACAGGTAGACGTCGTCCAGGGTCGTTCGCCGTTCCACGGCGGTCAGGACCTCGACGCCGGCGGCGACGATCGCGGCCCGGGCTTCGCCCGCGCTGCGGCCACGCGCCGACACGATCAGGGTCGAGCCGACCGCGAACGCATCGGCCCTGGCGATCCCAGCTCGGCCGAGCGACGCGAGTGCCGCGCCGGGATCGCCGTGCACGTGCAGCTCTAGGATCGGATCGCCGAGACCGGCGATGAGATCCCGAGACGAGCCCAGGGCCACGATCCGACCGGCTCGCATGATCGCGATCCGGTCGGACAGCCGCTCGGCTTCGTCGAGATAGTGCGTTGTGAGCAGGATGGTCATGTCGCTCCGATCTCGGAGTCGGACGATCACGTCGAGCAATTCCAGCCGGATCCGAGGGTCCAGTCCGACCGTCGGCTCATCGAGGAAGAGGACGGTGGGCTCCGAGACGAGTGCGCGAGCGATCTCCAGCCGCCGGCGCTCTCCCCCGCTGTACGTGCCGACGGGTCGGTCGACCAGCTCGGCGAGCGCGAAGGCATCGACGATCGCCTCGAGCCGCCCATCGATCTCCCGCCCCGGAACCCCCCACAGACGGGCGTGGATCTCCAGGTTCCGCCGGCCGGTCAGGGGCCGGTCCACCACCGGGTCTTGGAACAGGACGCTGCTGATGCGCCGTGCGGCGAGTGGCTCGGTCGCCACGTCGAAGCCCGCGAGCCGGGCGCTTCCACCGGTCGGTGCCACCGTCCCGGTGAGCATGCCGATCGTGGTCGACTTCCCTGCCCCGTTGGGCCCGAGGAGGCTGAACACCTCCCCCGGTCGAACGTCGAAGTCCACCCCGGAGACGGCCTCGACGCCGCCGGGGAAGACCTTGCGCAGCCCCCGCACCTGGATCGCTGATCCGTTCGTCATGATGGTTCCTCCTCGTAGCCGGCGGACACCATCGAGGACGGAGCGGACGGCCCATCTGTGACCGGCGGGAACCGTCACACCCGTCGTGTCTGGTTCGTCCGATGAGGTATGGAGGACCTGATGGAGCGGCGAGAGTGGCTCGCTCGGCGGTTCGAGGAGCAACGACCGCATCTGCTTGCCGTCGCATACCGCATGCTCGGCTCGCTCACCGAGGCCGACGACGCCGTGCAGGAATCCTGGCTGCGGCTGGATCGCACCGACGGCGCGATCGACGACTTCCGAGCGTGGCTCACGACCGTGGTCGGTCGGATCTGCCTGGACATGCTGCGCGCACGGCGGGCCCGTCCCGACGACACCCGACCCTGGGTCCCGGAGCCGATCGTGAGCGACGACACCTCGGATGACCCCGAGGAACAGGTCCTGGCGGCCGATTCCGTCAGCCTCGCGCTGCTCGTCGTCCTCGAGCGGTTGAGCCCGGCCGAGCGGGTCGCGTTCGTCCTGCACGACGTCTTCGGCATGCCGTTCGACGACATCGGACCCATCGTCGGTCGGTCGCCGGTCGCGACCCGTCAGCTCGCGAGCCGTGCCCGTCGGACGGTCCGAGGCGGCACGCCCCCGGCCGAGACCGACATCCGCGTCCAACGCCGCGTGGTCGACGCGTTCCTCGCGGCGTCACGCTCCGGCGACTTCGAAGCGCTCCTCAAGGTATTGGATCCGGAAGTCGTCTTCCACGTCGAAACGGGAAGGCGGACGGCGCCGAGCGTGACCGTGACCGGCGCTCGGCCGGTCGCGGAACGCATCCTATCGCGCGGCTCCCCGCTCGCGCCGCTCGCTCGGCCGGCGACGGTGAACGGGAGCGTGGGCGCGATCGTCGGCGACCCCGAGCACCCGATCGCGGTCGTCGGGTTCACGGTGGCGAACGACCGGATCGTCGCGATCGACCTCGTCGTGAACCCGCCCTCGATCCGTCGCCTCGACCCTGACGGCTGAGAGGCTCGTATCCCCAGCACGGGAGGGCGTTCGGCACGCATCCTGACCCCTTTCGGCGGTTGCGTCAGATGGCAGGGCCTGAGATGGTTCGTCTCGTGCGAGCCACCTCCATCGCCGTCTGTTTCGTCCTGATCGGTGCCGCTGCGGCATCCGCCGCCCCGGGCGGCACCGACACCCACGGCCGCGGGATCCGGGCCGAGGCGACGCTCTACGCGGGCGTGCTCGATACCGGGGGTTCGAGGATCCAGATCCTGGATCGCCTCTGCCGGATCCCCGAAACGCGGCAGCACTGCGTCGCGGCGCGCGCAGCCCTCCGCCGCGCGATCTCGAGCGCCGTCGATCGTCCCGTCTCCTGGGTTCACCGCCGTCGCGCCCACGCGGGAGCCTTGTGGGTCCTGGCACCGATCGGATGGACGCCGAAGACGGCATCCCTCCGGTACGCCTGGGACGACCCCGGCCCCTTCGGCTGCTTCGGTGGTGGTCGGCTGAGGTACGACCGCGAGCGCGG
This sequence comes from Actinomycetota bacterium, assembly GCA_036395715.1. Taxonomy (GTDB): domain Bacteria; phylum Actinomycetota; class UBA4738; order UBA4738; family HRBIN12; genus AC-51. The sequence continues at coordinate 17,239 of DASWDB010000001.1, forward strand.
TTCGTGGAAGCTCGTCTGGGGGATCGCGTACGAGGGATGCGCCGCCTCGAGCGCGAGCGCTTCCGCGGCCTGATCCGAACGTACCCTCCGAGCACCCTGTCGGCCCATCGACGGCGCGCGATGATTAGCGTGGGCCGCGACTGGGCATCCGGGGTCCATGCTCCTAGCGGTGTTCGCCGTCTGCGTCGGCGCCCTGACGGCATCGACGCTCCTCCTGCTCACGATCGGACGTCTCGTGCCGTTCGCATCACGCATCGTGAGCGCCCTGATCGGAGTGGGCTTCGTGCTCGCCGCCGGCGAGGTCGCGGCCTGGCTCTGGCGCCTGGCGCCCGAACCCGTCTGGCAGGCTGAGGTCCTCCTCGCCCTGACCATCGGCTGCGTCGTGATCCTCAGGCCGCGGTGGAACCCCGTGGCGCATCTCTTCGCCGGCAGCGCGATCGCCGCGAGCCTCGCGTATCTCGCGTTCGGGCTGATGGTGACGTTCGGCGGGTACCTCACCGTCGCGGGCGCCATCGCGTCGGGTCTGCTGCTCGTGCTCGAGATCGTCGCGCTCTCCCTGTCGGCATCCTTCGCGTTCGAGAGCCTCGACGTGATCTGCTCCGTCCAACCGCACGAGCCCGATGCCCCTTTCGATCCCGAGTACCTGCCGATGGTCTCGTTGCAGATCGCCGCCTACAACGAGCCGCCCGACATGCTGATCGAGACGATCCGATCCGTGCAGGCGATCGACTACTCCCGGATGGAGATCGTGGTGATCGACAACAACACGAAGGATCCAGCCGTGTGGGGCCCGGTCGCGGACTACTGCGAGACCCAGCCGAACGTCCGGTTCGTGCATGTCGACCCGTGGCCGGGGTACAAGTCGGGAGCCCTGAACCTGGCGCTCCACGAGCACACGGATGCCGAGGCGGAGCTGATCGGGGTGATCGACGCGGACTACCTGGTCGATCCCGCATACCTCAGGAGCGTGGTCGGATACTTCGTGGATCCCGATCTCGCGTTCCTCCAAACCCCCCAGGACTACCGGGAGTACGCGGGGGACGCGTACTTGACGGCGTGTTACGACGCGTACCGCTACTTCTTCCTGACCACGATGCCCGCTCGGAACCGGCGGAACTCCATCATCTTCGCCGGAACGATGGGGCTGCTCCGCCGCGATGTGCTGGAGAAGGTCGGCGGGTGGGATGAATGGTGCATCACAGAGGACGCCGAGGCATCCCTGCGGATCCTCCGCGATGGGTATTCGGGGCTCTTCGTCGGCCACTCGTTCGGGCAAGGGATCATGCCGCTCTCGTTCGCCTCCCTCAAGAGCCAGCGGTTCCGGTGGTGCTTCGGGGGCATGCAGATCCTCCGCATGCACTGGCGAGACCTGCTCCCTTGGAACCGGGATCCCTCGAACCATCTGGGTACCGCTCAACGGATCGACTACCTGCTCGGTGGGTTGCAATGGCTGAACGACTTGGTGCTCCTGGGGTTCTCGGTCGTGCTGCTCTCCGTGGCGGTCGGGCTGGTGTTGGGTGGAAGGCTCGCGCTTCGCCCGCTCCTCGGCGCGGCGGCCATCCTGCCGGTCGCATTGATCGCATCGGGGCTGCTCCGGGCCGTGTGGGCGCTTCGCGCTCGGACCGGGATCGGCCTCCGACGCGCGCTGCTCGCCTTCGCGAACTGGCTCTCGCTGTCCTGGACCGTCGCGCTCGCCTGCGCGCAGGGACTGTTCCGCGGTGAGGGAGTGTTCCTGCGAACGCCGAAGGAAGGCGATCGGGCGAACGTCCTGACCGCGCTCCGCACGACGCGCATGGAGACCTTCCTGGCGTGCGTCCTGTGGGCCACGGGCGCCTGGCTCCTGGCGACGCAGCGTGCCGGCCCACTCTTGGCTGCCCTGTTCCTGTGGCAGGGTGCGGTCTACGCGTGTGCCCCGTACATGGCGTGGTTGAACCAGCACACCGAGCTGTCCGCTCAGCTGGAACGGCGCCGGCGTTCGGAGTGGATGCGGGATCGGGTGTCTCGGGCGGCGCCCGCCATCGCGCTCGGGGCGGCCATCGGTCTGCTCGTGACGAGCATCATCGCGGTCGCGATCGTCCTGGGCGCTTCGTCGCCGACGACACGGTCGCAGCAGGCGTTCTCGCTCGCCCACAGCTCGGGTGGACCGGTCAGCCCGATCGGCGCGCTGCTCCGGCCCACCCCGTCGACACCGACGACGGCCCCCGTGTCGGCGACGGGAACCCCGAGCCCGACCTTCACCCCGTCCCCGACCGTGAGCCCCACCGCCACCCCGTCGCCCGGTCCGTCTCCCACGGCTCCGACACAGACCCCGGCCCCGTCCTCAGCGGCTCCCCCGAACCCTCCACCCAGCTGACGCGCACCGGCGAGCAGGTTCGTCGGACGCCGCAGGGGGTATCGGACGAAGTGAGACCGAACGAGCGACGAAGGAGGGAGCGACATGCCGCAGGAGGCATGGAACGCGAAGCGTGAGCGTCAGTACAAGCACATCAAGGAAGGTCTCGAGCAGCGCGGACGATCCGTGGATCTCGCCGAGGAGATCGCCGCGCGGACGGTGAACAAGGAACGCGCCCGTTCCGGTGAGGCGAAGACGAAGAGCCGTTCGTCGACCCAGGACATCTCGTCCGGTCGCCGCGGTGGTCTCCGTTCCCACACGGGACCGCGCGGCCGCACGTACGACCAGCTCTACAACGAGGCCAGGGAGCGCGGGGTGAAAGGGCGTTCGAAGATGTCGAAGGAGCAACTCGAACGGGCCTTGGAGCCGTAGCTCAGGGCACGGCTGCGACGGCCTGATCCAACGTGGCGTGTGTCGGGATCGCGTGATCGAGACCGGTCAGGGAAAGGAGCTTGGTCGGCGGTGAGCTCGGCGGGCTCACGAGGGCCAGCTCACCGCCGATCTGGCGCAGTCGCTTCAAGCACGCAACGATCACGCCCAGGCCGCTGGAATCCATGAACGGGACCGCGGTGAGGTCAAGGACCACGTGATCGACACCGGACTCGGTCGCCGCGAGGGCCGCATCCCGCAGCACGGGCGCGCTGTAGAGGTCGACCTCACCTTCGACGGAGAGGACGGTCCACCCATCGGCGACCCTGGAGCGTACGGTGAGATCGATCTCAGACGTCCCTTCGTGGCGAGACCCCTGCGCGGGATGCGGAGCATATCGCGCGGCTCCATGCAGCGAATGCACCGCCGGTCTTCGCGACCGGCGGTGCACCTTGATCGGCCCGGCGTGTTCGAAGCGTTCTCAGCTCACCCGGGCGTGTTGCGCATCGTCGTGGTCGTGCTCGTGATCCCGGTGGTCAACCTCCTCGACGGTGGAGGCGGCCTGGGTCGTGGCGACCACGCCGGGTTCCCGGGCGACGGCTCCTCCGATCGCTCCACCGAGACCCGCGGCGACGAAGCCGCCGAGGATCGTCCAGAACGACGCCCAGAGCGCATCCACGTTCCCGACGTTCCCGGTGTCCAGCCCGGTCGTCACCCGGTCGAGCCCGAAGATGTTGAGCACGCTGGGGATGCCGATCGCGATCGTCACGATCATGAGCAGACCCCACAGCGACCAACCGTGCAGGATGCCGCTCCCGGCGCTCCGGATGCCCGCGAGGTAGCCGGTGATGATCCCACCGAGGAACAGACATCCCAGCGCGGAACCTCCCAGGAACCACGCGAGGTTCTCCCGGACGACGCCGGTTCCGGACTCGAACGCGAGCGCGAGCCACAGCGTGGACAGCAACGCGAACAAGGCGAGCCCGACGACGGCGCCGCCGAAGACCGCGCCCCAGCTGATCACCGGCCGGGTCGAGGCCCGAACCGTGGCCCGTGCCGGTCCCATCGTGATATCCCGTGCCATCGTTCATCCTCCTTCGAACGACCTGCTCCGATGGTTTCCCGGGTTCCACCCCGCCTACACGTGAACGGCCGACTTGTGACATCCGAACGTGTGTTCTAGGGTTCGTCGTGATGATCGAACAGATGTTCGAACGTGCCCGCCGGACCTTCGATACGCCCGGATTCCGCGGCATCACGTGCATCGAGGTGGAAGCTCGCTCGGTGATCAACAGGGTGCCCGGCGGTGGGATGCCGTTCGACTGGACGATCAACCCGTACCGCGGCTGCACGCACGCCTGTGTGTACTGCTTCGCGCGGCCGACCCACACCTATCTCGACATGGACGCCGCGCGCGACTTCGAGACGAAGATCATCGTGAAGGTCAACGCTCCGGACGTCCTCGCGCGCGAGCTCGCGGCGCGCCGGTGGAAGGGCGAGCACATCGCGATGGGGACCGGGACGGACCCGTACCAGCGGGTCGAGGGTCGGTATCGCCTGATGCGCGGCATCCTGCGCGCACTCACCGTCCGTCGGAACCCGTTCTCCATCCTCACGAAGGGCACGCTCATCCTTCGCGACATCGACCTGTTGACGGAAGCCGCGTCCGTCGCTGACGTCTCGGCCGCCTTCTCCATCGGGACGATGGACCAGGAGGTCTGGCGGCAGACGGAGCCGGGCACACCCAGCCCGCGAGCCCGGATGGAAGCCGTCAGGACGCTCAACGACGCCGGGATCCCGACGGGTGTCTTGATCGCACCGGTCCTTCCGGGGATCTCCGATGGTGCGGGTCAGGTCGAACGCGTCGTGGAGGCCGCGGTCGCGGCCGGCGCCACGCACGTATCACCGATCCTCCTGCACCTCCGCCCTGGCGTGCGCGAGGAATTCCTCCCGTGGCTCGAGGCCAACCGACCCGACCTCCTCGCTCGATACCGGTCGCTCTATCGAGGCGCGTACGCCCCGGCTCCTGAGCGGAACCGACTTGCGTCCCGGGTCGAGACGACGCTGACCGGGATCGGTCGCCCGATCCCGGTCAGCGGCTTCCGTCGAGTGAGAACGGCAGGCGATCAGCAGCCGGGGGAACAGCTCAGGCTGTGCTGAGCCGTTACGAGCGAACGCTGTTCGGCACCTGCGACGTCCGACGCGACGAGGCCAGCTCGGCGTCGGCCATCTTCTGCTCGACCCGGTCCTCCAGCTTGGACGCCCCGGCGTCGACCTGCATCGCCACGTCCTCAGCGCTCCCGCGCATGCGGTCACGCATCGAACGCGCCCATCGCTCGATCTCCTCGTACCGTTCCCGTCCCGCACGCGCGCCGAGGAGGTAGGCCCCTCCACCGATCAACACGACGCGAACGAAGCCGGACTTGCGGACCTTCACCTCTTTGGGCTTGGAACGGAGCGCATCACGGAGCTCCTCGTGTTCCTCACGCTCGTGATCCAGCTGGGAGTGCAGGACCGACACCTCGTTGCGCAGCCGCTCGTTCTGGCGATCGAGGTTCCCGAGCCTCGCGCTCAACAACCGTTCACGCACGCGACCAGTTCGGTCACCGAGTATCCGTTTCATCGACGACAGCCTCCTTTCCTCCGTCGCCTTGTGGTTACCCTGGCCGAGGGGGTCCATGCATCCGTGCCGTCGATCCGTCGAGCAGGTCCGGGGCCCTGGGGACCTCATGCGCCGGGACCTGCAACGACGTGAGCGCCGACACATCCGCCGGTGGACCTCCAGGATCGGGATCGGGGCGCTGCTGGGGGCCGGTGATGCGCTGCCGCCGCGCTGGGATGGTGCCCGCCCGGCGACGCGATCACGACCGCGCGACGCTGGCTTGCGGCTCGAGCGTGTAGACGGCGAAGGCGCGGCGGATCACCGGCTGCGCGACGTTGCGGACGGGAACGCCCCCCGGGGTGATCCCCCATTCCGTCCCACGATGCGCGTGTCCATGCAGGACCAGATCGCAACCCGCCGTGTCGACGGCCTCGGCCAACAGGTAGCTGCCGAGGAACGGGTAGATCTCGGGCGGCTCGCCGTGGAGCGTGTCACGGACCGGTGAGTAATGGAGGAGCGCGACGCGAACATCGGTCGCGAGACGTTCGAGGCATGCGCGCAACGCCGACGCCGCATCGAGGGTGACGCGGACGAACCGCTTCATCTCCGGCTCACCGAACTCGGTCGCCGATGCCCCGGCGAACCCGCCGCCGAACCCTCGGATGCCCACGACCCCGAGACTGGCCTCGGGCAGGTGGATGACGTGGCTCTCGCGCTCCAGGACGACGACGCCGGCACCCTCCAGACGTGCGCGGACTCGATCGGCTTGATCGGAGTGCAGGTCGTGGTTGCCGAGGACAGCGATCACGGGGGTGCCGATGCCCTCGAGCTCGTTCGCGAGGACGCCGGCCTCCTCCTCCAGCCCCGCCTTGGTCAGATCGCCTGCCAGCAGGACCACGTCGGCGTCCTCGGCGATCTGCTCGAAGGCAGGGCGGACCGTTCCGACGGAGTCCGCGCCGACGTGGAGATCGCCGGCCGCGGCGATCCTGATCACGTCACCCGCTCCTCTCCACCTTTCGCGGGCAACGTCGGAACGATCGTTCGGTTGTCCACCTCCAGATCGGGGAACCGCTCGCGAGCGACATCGGTGACGGCCGCGCGGCGGTCCTCGGTCGGGATCGTCCCGGAGATCACGACCCGGCTCCCGGCGATGCTCACCTCGAGCTCCGGTTCCATCACCCGGGGGTCGGTCGCGAGGGCCTGCCGGAGCGATTCCTCACGGTAGGGCCCCGGTGTGTCGGTCATGACGAAGCCCCCGCCGGATCGTGCCGACGGTCCCGGTTCGAAGCGTCCGGCGTGACCAGCTCGAACAGGGTCCGGACGGGATCTCCCGGAACCACGAGGTCGTTGGACCAGGCGTAGAGCAGCAGGGCCAGGACGCGCCGGGGACCGTTGGCTCGCGCGCGACGGATCAAGTACTCCCAATCCAGATCGGTGTGTCCGATGATGCCGAGGGCGTCGTACCAGTACCGCGGCGTGTCCTCGGATGCCGCGAGCGCCTTCATCACGACGAGGTCCTCGGGCGGGACCAACCAGAGGCGCCGCCCCTCGTACCGGCCGATCACGGCACGTCGCACCATCTCGTCGTCGAGCAGGATGTCTGGCGTCGACCTGCTGATGATGTCCACGGTCACACCGTCGAGCGCGGCCTTCGAGAGCCAGTGCTCGTAGATGACCTCCGTACGGAAGCCGCGCTTCGCCAATGCCTCGAGTGCGCGCTCGTTGTCGCTCTGCCGCACGAAGAGATCGATGTCGGACGTCACCCGTGCGCGGCCGAAGATGGCCGAGGCGATCCCTCCCATCACCAGGAACGTGAGGCCGCTGTCGGTCAACGCTGCGACGGTCGTGTCGAGGACCCGGAGGAGGAGATCCTTCTCGATCCCGTCGGAACCTCCCGGGGTGCCGAGGAGCCGTTCCATCTCATCGTCCTTCCGGTGCGACGTCCGAGCGCGACGAGCCACATCCCTTCACAGCGAGCACATACCCGGCGGACGGCGAAGCGAACCGCGTTTGTCCGGCGGCCGGGCTGGGCATCCGAGCGTCCATGACCCGGCTGCGCCGCGTCCGACAGAGCTCACCCGGCTTCTCGCGTCGCCGGCACGGACGCGGGTTCGTCTATCTCGACGAGCGGGGCGGTCCGATCCGCGACGAGCGCCTCGAGCGGTTGCGAGCCCTCGCGATCCCTCCGGCGTGGACCGACGTCTGGATCTGTGCCGACGATCGGGGTCATCTGCAGGCGACCGGAACCGACGACGCCGGCAGGCGTCAGTACCTCTACCACGCCGAGTGGCGGCGCCAGCGGGATCGCGAGAAGTTCGAACGCATCGAGAGCTTCGCCGAAGCGTTGCCGTCCCTGCGGGCTCGTATCGACGCGGACCTCGGACGACGAGGGTATCCGCGTGCACGCGTGCTCGCGTGTGCGGTTCGGCTGCTGGACCGGGGACTCTTCCGGGTCGGCGGCGAGGACTACGCGGACAACGGCTCCTACGGGTTGGCCACCTTGCGGCGCGAGCATGTCGTCGTGCGGCGTGACCGAGCCGAGTTCGATTACGTCGGGAAGGGCGGGAAGCGGCATATCCGGGAGGTCCGAGATCCGGACGTGCTTCGGGTGCTTCGGACGCTCCGGCGGCGCCGGGAGGCCGACGAGCTCCTGGCGTGGCGCGACCCGGAGGGGTGGCACGACGTGCGCGCCTCCGACATCAACGCCTACATCAAGGACACGGCCGGCGGGGACTTCTCCGCGAAGGACTTCCGCACCTGGCATGCGACCGTGCTCGCGGCCACGTCGCTCGCCGAGCACGGCAACGCCACGAGCGGTCGCGCGGCCAACCGAGCGATCCGGGAGGCGGCCAACGTGGTCGCGGAGCACTTGGGCAACACGGCGACGGTCGCGAGGAGCTCGTACATCGATCCGCGGATCGCCGACCGTTACCTCGATGGCGAGGTCATCGACGTGCGGAGCGTGCCCGTCGCCGAGCCCGGCCCGGCCGTCGAAGCGGCCGTGCTGGACCTGCTCCGATCGCACGGCGACAGCCGCTTGTCCGTCGCGGCGTGAGCACGGCTGACGGCCGGGCCGTTTCTCGCCCGCCGCTGCGGGGTAGATGGGACGGGTATGGAACCCGAGGCGGGAGGTGATCACGAGATGAGCGTGCCCGATCCGAACCCCGAGCCGCAGCCCAGCCCGATCCCCCCGAAACCGGCCCCCGGCCCGAACCCCGAGCCGATGCCCGGACCGGAGGCAGGCGGCCAACCACAGACCTGATCGTTCCGCCGGGCTCGCTACGGACGGAGACGAGAGGAAAGAGCGATGCCGAACAAACGGCCGAGCGTCAAGAACGAGCGCCAGTACGAAGCCCTGAAGGATAAGGGCATGTCGAAGGAGCGAGCCGCCAAGATCGCTAACAGCCCCGACGCGTCGAAGCACGGGGGCGAGAAGTCCGGCTCCGGCGGCCGCGCTTCGCAAGGTGGAACGACGGCGCAGAAGAAGGCCGCGGGGCGGAAGGGCGGCAAGGCGACCGCCCGCAAGCGCAGGTCGTAGGTGGACGCGGTTGGAAACGACGACGACGCGCGATACCTCGCCAGCGCGACGTCGCAGGTGCTCGGTCTCGGGCGCCCGACCCGTTACGCGAACCAGCGACGATAGCGCTTCGTCTCCGCGGCCTTCCAGAGACGCGGCCAGCGATCACGTGCTCTCGCACGCGCGGCGCGTTCGCCACAGACGAGAACGCCCGCGACGAAGGTCGAGTCGTTCGGCAGTCGGAGCGAGCGGAGCCGTTCCTCCGCGACCACGGCGTCCTGGAGCTCGCCGAGCCCGTCCTGGACGTCGGTGAGCCGCTTCGCGAACCGGCCAGCGGGCTTCCCGAACACGTCGCGGCCCAGCTCGGCTGCATAGCGCGCCCGCTTCGCTCGTTTGCGGATCTCATGCAGCGCCGTGTCCGGCGGTGATCGGTCCAAGCGATCGACCGCCCGCGCGGTCCGGCGCCACGCCTTCCGGATGACCCTCCGGAGCAAGGGTCGAGCACGACGGTGATCGGTGGGATCGGCCATCGGCGGCGTGCGACTGGCGCCGATCAGCTCGTCCAGAAGCTCGAGGTACCTTTCGGATCGGAGCCCTTCGAGGAGCTCGCTGCGGCACCGACGACGATCGTCCTCGAGCATCGCGAGGATCGGTGCCGACGCGCCGCGATCCGCGTCCGGCAGTTCGCGGATCCGCGCGCCCATGCGTTCCACGAGGACGTCGAGATCGCGAACAGCGCCGAGGAGCCCGCCCAACCAACCCAGCTCCTCGCGGAGGCGTTCGACGGGAGCGAGGTACGGCTCGAGTGTCTTGAGATCCGAACGAAGACGTCGGGTCGCGACCCTGGCATCGTGGATCGGGTCTGCGTCGGAGCCCGCCCGGATCTTCGGATCTTCGCCCATCAGCCGGAGCACGCTTCTCGCGAGCGCGTATCGGACGACCACCTCAGAACGGGAGTCGGAGCGGAGCGGAGGGACGACCACCTCGGGCTCGGGTCTCCCCCCGAGGACTGTCTCCAGCTTCGCGGCGGTCGTTCGCGTCGCCCCCGCCCGGATCAGCCGGTCGGAGAGCTCCGTGATGAGCGGATCGGAGCCCGGGCCCT
>DASWDB010000002.1:0-12310 GCA_036395715.1 Actinomycetota bacterium
ACGCCAGCGAGGGCGATCGCGAGCGCGCGCCTCACGTGAGACTGCGGCGGGACTGTACCAGCACCACGGGCACGCGGCGTGATGGCCCGTCGTGGGCGAAGAGGTCGCATCGGCAACCACCCCTTTGGGATCGGAGGGAGCGATGCAGCCGATCGTTGACCTCCGGCTTGCGGATGTCTATCGGGTAGCCGACGTAGTGCATCGGGCCGGGTGGCCGGTTGCCGGCACCCGGTCCGTTTCGCTCTGCGATCCGGACCGCGGAATCTGATGAGGGCCGTTGCGGAGCTGAACGACGAGTTGGCAAGACGCTCATAGGACCTACTGGATACATCGGCTCACCGAGCCCTCAGCTCTCCGTTCCGCCCAGATTCCGCCCCTACGTGTGATCCGCCCCCTGTCTGCGCACTGACCTACCGCCACGGCAAGTGAGCTGACCAGCACAGACGCGCACTGGCCCGGACCCGCGTGGACGCCTGAGCTACCTTGAGGGCCTGGTGCCCCTCACGGGGCGTGCGGGTTCAAATCCCGCCTCCGACACGCAGGATCAGCATGTCAGACTGGCATTTCATGCCATTCGGGATCCTTGCTCAGCGCTGGCACGACTTCTATGTCGTCGCTGGGACCGCGGCAGCAACTCTCGTCGGCCTACTCTTCGTGGGCCTTTCGCTGCATCTCCGGGCGGTTCTTTCTCGTTCCGAGGTACGTAGTCTCGCACGCGTGACGCTGGCGAATTTCGGCCTACTTCTCTTCGTGTCATTGTTCATGGTGATCCCGCAGGGATCATCGGCGGCAAGCACCGAGCTTCTTGTGTCGGGATCGCTCAGTCTGGCCTTGATCACACCAAGTCTCGTCGCGGCGTTACGGAGCAAGACGCGAGCCCTGCGGCTCTACAAGCTCTTATTGCGCGTCGCCTCGAGCGCTGTCGGCTACGTGGGAGTGATCATCGCGGGCGCCCTGATCGGTAGGGGATCTTACGACGCGGCCCTGAGCTGGTTGGTTGCCGTCACCGTCGTTCTCCTGTTCGTCTCATTGCGAAACAGCTGGGATCTCCTGGTGAGTGTGGGCGCCGCCACGATGGATGCGTAGGAAATGGAGGTCGACTAGTCGTCCGCTCGTCCGCGGATATTCGCCAACCCTCGGCAACGACGGCTTCCCCGCTCATCGTTATTGGTCGTCTCATTCGTCAGGCGATCCTGACGAGGAAGCACGAGCGTAGGTATGCGTCCGAAGTCCATCCAGCTTGTTGGCAACGGTCGGAGGGCGCGGAAGCCAGCCCCTTGCGAGCTACGGTTCAGCGTGCGCGACTGATCGCGCTACCTGCGGCGTACCGTCCAGAAGGGGAGCCGAACCACGTGCGAGCAACCTGCCGACCGCCATGCCGATCGGCACGGAGATGAGGAACCACACCTCGAGGATCTTGACGATCACGCGCGCTCCCTCCGTTCGGGTTCTCCTTGCCGAACGTATCGACACGGTGGCACGCGAAGTTGACGAGGAGATGAAGAAGGCGCGAAGGGTCTCTTGACGGCTCATCGAACCCCGTCCCACCTTGTCGTACCATGTCGGCCTTGAGCTAGCGGGCCAACCTCGAGTTCCACCGGCCGCCGTTCGCGGTCCGTGTTCGCTGTACCCGAGGAGGTCCACCGTGTCGATCCGCCCGAACCACATCCACCGCAGCACATCTCATGGTTGCGCGCCATGATCGCGCTGGAAGCGCGTGACCTGTCTGTCGAGGTCGGCGGCCGCACGGTCGTCGAGGGGCTCAGCATCGATCTTCGCGACGGCGACAAGGTCGGCGTCGTCGGACGCAACGGCGCCGGGAAGACCACGACGCTGAGGGTGCTCGCGGGCGAGATCCTGCCGGCCGGTGGCTCGGTGATCCGCCGGGGAGCGGTCGGCTACCTCCGCCAGGATCCGCGGCAGCACCGCGCCGAGGACGAGGATCGGGGGCTCGAGCACATCCTCGGCGCACGCGGCCTGGTCGACCTGAGCCGGCGTCTCGAGAAGGCGCGGATCGCGCTCGAGGAGTCGCACGGCGAACGCGAGGTGCATCGGTTCGCACGACTCGAGGAGGAGTACCGGCAGCTGGGCGGCTACCAAGCCGAATCCCACGCGAAGGCGATCGCCGCGGGCTTGGGACTGCCCGAGGACCGGCTCTCGCTCCCCGTGCGAGCGCTCTCGGGCGGCGAACGGCGACGGCTCGAGCTCGGCAGGATCCTGTTCGGGGGATCGGATCTGCTCCTGCTCGATGAGCCCACGAACCACCTCGACATCGACGCGAAGACTTGGTTGATGAAGTTCCTCACGTCGTACAAGGGTGCGCTGGTCGTGGTGAGCCACGACCTGTCGATCCTGGATGCCTCGATCACGCGGATCCTGCATCTGGATCGTGACGGCGTCGTCGAGTACCGAGGCACCTACCGCGAGTACCGGGAAGCGCGACGCCTGGACGAGATCAGGATGGGAAAGCTCGCCGACCGTCAGCAGCACGAGATCCAGCGGTTGAAGACGCTGGCCGATTCGATGCGCGGACAGACCGCGAAGCGCGCCCGGAAGGCGAAGACGCTCGACACGCGGGTGTCGAAGCTGGAGGCGAAGCGGGTCGAGGGCCCGGCGAAGGAGAAACGGGTCCGGTTCCGGTTCCCCGACCCACCGCACAGCGGTCGGACCGTTCTCGTCGCCGAGGACCTGACGAAGTCCTACGGCGGACCGGCGATCTTCGAGGACGTGAGCTTCGACCTCGGCAGGGAAGAGCGGTTGCTCGTCCTGGGCCTCAACGGCGCGGGGAAGACGAGCCTGCTCCGGATCCTCATGGGGGAGACCGAGGCGGATCGCGGAAGCTTCGCGTTCGGGCATGCGGTCGTGCCCGGCTACTACGCGCAGGAGCACGAGGGCGTCCGCGACGGCGTCACGGTCCTCGACCATATGAAGGAGGCCTCCGACGCCGACGATCAGGCGCTCCGGACCGTGCTCGGGATGTTCGGGCTCCACGGCGACGTCGCGTTCCAGGACGCCGGCACCCTCTCCGGAGGTGAGAAGACGAAACTCGCGCTGTCGATCCTGGTCGCGGGGAGGAAGAATCTCCTGCTGCTCGACGAGCCCACGAACAACCTCGACCCGCCATCGCGCACGGCGATCGCGGAGGCGCTGCAGGGGTGGCCCGGCGCGATGCTCCTCGTCAGCCACGACGAGGAGTTCGTCGAGGCGCTCGCGCCGGAGCGCATCCTCCTGATGCCCGATGGCGCCGTCGACCGCTGGAGCGACGACTATCTGGACCTGGTGGCGCTCGCGTAGCTCGGTAGACTCCCAACGACCTCGAGGCGGGAGGTGCGGTGGGAGGCAACGGATCGGCGGATCTCGTCTTCGTGAATGGCGCCGTATACACGGTGGACGCCACGCGGTCCTGGGCACAGGCGGTGGCCGTCCGGGACGGTCGGGTGGCCCTCGTCGGCACGGATGACGATGTCCGGGCCGCCATCGGCCGGCGCACCGAGGTGATCGATCTCGCCGGAAGGATGCTCGTCCCCGGGTTCCAGGACGCGCACGTCCACCCGGTGTCCTCCGGCATCGACAGGTTCCAGTGCGACCTCCACGATCTGGATTCGATGGTCGACTACCTGTCGGCGATCGCGGCCTACGCCGAGGGCAACCCCGACGAGGCCTGGATCCTCGGGGGTGGTTGGTCCATGGACGTCTTCCCGCGCGGATGCCCGTCGAAGGCAGACCTGGATGCGATCGTTCCCGACCGCCCGGTGTACCTGCCGAACCGGGACGGCCACAGCGCGTGGGTCAACACGGCGGCGCTCGACCGAGCGGGGGTGTCGAGCGTCACGCTCGATCCGGCCGACGGACGGATCGAGCGTGCGCCGGACGGCGAGCCGACCGGCACCCTGCACGAAGGCGCGATGGGCTTCGTGGGGGATCTGGTCCCCCCTCCTCGGCCCGACCTCGTTGCTCAGGGGCTGCTGGAAGCTCAGGCGTACCTCCATTCGCTCGGCATCACCGCGTGGCAGGACGCGATCGTCCAAGCGGGATCCGCCGACTGGACGGGCTCGTTCGAGGCCTACGTGGAAGCCGCCGAGAAGGGCACCCTGACTGCCCGGGTCATCGGGGCGCTCTGGTGGGACCGGGACGCGGGGCTCGAGCAGATCGAGGACCTGGTCGCGCTGCGGGAGCGGGGCGTGACCGGACGCTTCGCCGCGACGTCCGTCAAGATCATGCAGGACGGCGTGTGCGAGAACTTCACCGCCGCCGTCCTGGACCCGTACCTCGACGGGGAGGGCCGAGCCACCGAGAACCGGGGGATCTCGTTCGTCGACCCGGAGCTCCTCGAGGAGGCCGTGACCAGGCTCGACGCGCTGGAGTTCCAGGTCCACTTCCACGCGCTGGCGGACCGAGCGGTCCGGGAAGCTCTCGATGCCGTCGAGGCTGCGCGACGGGCCAACGGGCTGACCGACACCCGTCCTCACCTGGCCCATCTCCAGGTGGTCCACCCGGACGATCTCTCGCGGTTCCGCTCTCTCGGGGCCGTGGCGAACGTCCAGCCGCTGTGGGCGGCCCACGAGACGCAGATGGACGAGCTCACGATTCCGTTCCTTGGAGAGCCGCGATGGAGGTGGCAGTACCCGTTCGCGAGCCTCGTTCGGAACGGCGCGATGCTCGCGATGGGGAGCGATTGGTCGGTCTCGAGCCCCAACCCATTGGAGGAGATCCACGTTGCGGTCAACCGCGTGATGCCACCGAGCTACCCGCACGGAGCGAACCGCGACGAGGTCTTCCTTCCGGAGGAGCGGCTCGACCTGGAGACGTCGATCGCCGCCTTCACGATCGGCTCGGCGTTCGTCAACCACCTCGACCGCGAGACTGGCTCCGTCGAGGTCGGCAAGCTCGCGGACCTTGCCGTCATCGACCGGAACGTGTTCGCGCACCCGTCGGAGGAGATCGCCGAGGCTCGATGCCAGATGACCTTCGTCGAGGGTGAGCGGGTCTTCGCCGCAGCCGACGCCTGAGCACGCGGCCATGACCCCGGGTCGACAGCCGTCGTTGCGAACGGGTGCGCCGCCCCGCACGATGGCTCCCCGCACGCGAGCGTTCGAAGGAGGACCGGATGACCCAGCCGTTCGACATGAGCCTCGTCCAGCGTGGCGCACGCAACCGCCGCACGCCGTACCACGAGGCCACGCAGAGGTACGGCCCCGCCGGGTTCACCGTCTACAACCACATGTACTTCCCGATCCGCTTCGACTCCTTCGAGGCGGAGTTCGATGCGTTACTGAACGGAGTCACGCTCTGGGACGTCGCGGTGGAGCGGTGCCTCGAGATCTCGGGACCGGACGGGTTCCGGTTCGCACAGCTCCTCACGCCGCGCGACCTGTCGAGGTGCGCGGTGGGCCAGGCAAAGTACGTCCTGATCTGCGACAGCGACGGCGGCATCGTCAACGATCCCGTGTTGACGCGGATGGACGAGAACACGTTCTGGTTCGCGCTCGCTTCATCCGATGCCCTGCTCTTCGCGAGGGGCCTCAAGAATGCCTACCCGGATCTGGACGTCACGATCAAGGAGGCGGATGTGGCGCCGCTGCAGGTCCAGGGACCACGATCCAAGGACCTGATGGTCAAGCTACTCGGGGAAGACATCCTGGACCTCCGGTACTACTTCTGGACCGACGCGAAGATCGCGGGCGTTCCGGTGGTCGTGACGCGCACGGGATGGACCTCGGAGATCGGATACGAGGTGTACACGACCGAGACGGCGCGCGGGAAGGACGTCTACGAGGCGATCATGGACGCCGGTCAGGAGTTCGGCATCAAGCCGACCGGCCCGTCGGACATCCGAAGGATCGAAGGTGCGATCTTCAATTGGGGCGCCGACATGACGTATGAGAACAACGCCTTCGAGATGGGCCTGGACCGGCTGATCGACCTGGACTCGGTCTCGCCCGAGGCGTGCATCTCGATCCGTGCGTACCGGGCGATCCGCGGTGCGGGGGTCGACACGAAGATCAACGGTGTCGTCTTCGACGGCGACCCGTTCCCGGCCCTCAACGCGGTGAAGTGGCCGGCATCCATCGATGGGCAGCAGGTCGGCAAGGTCACGTCGGCGATCTACTCGCCGCGTCTGAAGCTGAACATCGGGTACGGCTGGCTCCCGGCGGGCCGCAGCCACGAGGGCCAGGCCGTGACCGTGCAGACCGAGTGGGGGACGCGGACCGCCACCGTCACCCCGATGCCCTTCGTGGATCCGTCGAAGCAGATCCCCGTTTCCTGAAGCGGCGTTCAACCGGTCCGCCCTGGACGCGGCGTCGGTGGACTTGCATCCCCGCCGTCCCCTGAACGATGCTTCAACCCGGGACCGCCGGGCATCGCCCGGCCCGGAGCTCTCAGGAGGCTGTTCGATGGTCAACGAGCGCGAGGAGATGCTCGCCAAGAGCGCAACGCTGTACTTCGGCCCGTGGTATCGGCAGTCGCCGTTCTTCAAGGCGACGCTGCGGGCCGGATGCACCGCCTACGACATCTACAACCACATGTATCTCCCGGGGTACTACGACGACCCGGAGACCGAATACAAGCTGCTGAACGAGGGCGTCACGCTGTGGGACGTCGGCGTCGAGCGGACCGTGCAGGTGAGCGGTCCCGACGCGGACGTGTTGATCGACCGGATCACCTGCCGCGATCTCACGAGATGCGCGGTGAAGCAGTGCAAGTACATGCTGGTGACGGCGCCCGACGGCGGGATCGTCAACGACCCGGTCCTCCTGCACCCCGAACCGAACGTCTGGTGGATGCAGCTGGCGGACTCGGACGCGGGCCTCTACGCCTTGGGGGTCGCGGCGCAGTCCGGTCTCGACGCTGAGGTCACCTTCCCCGATGTGCACCCCGTCCAGGTCCAAGGTCCCCTGTCCGCCAAGGCGCTCGAGACGCTCGTCGGGTCCGGGATCTACGACCTCAAGTACTACTGGTGCGATCGGTTCGACGCGAACGGGATCCCCGTCGTGATCTCGCGGACCGGGTGGACCGCGATCCCGGGCTTCGAGGTCAACCTGCTCGACGGTGCCCGCGGGGACGACCTCTGGAACGCGATCATGGAGGCCGGTGATGAGTTGGGGATCAAGCCGACCGCGCCGAGCGAGGCTCGCAGGATCGAGGCCGGCATCTTCAACTACGGCTCGGACATGCGACTCACCGACACCCCGTTCCACGTGATGGGGCTCGAGCGACTCGTCGAGGAGCAGCCGCAGGACTACGTCGGCAAGGACGCGCTCGAGAGGATCCGCCGCGAAGGGGTCGACCGGAAGCTGGTCGGCGTCGAGCTGCTCGGCGCCGAGCTCCGCGCGGAGATGTCCGAGTACTGGAACGCGTACGAGGACGGCCAGAAGATCGGCTACCTCACCGACGCGGTCTGGTCCCCGGGGCTCGAGAAGAACATCGGGTATGTGTGGGTGCCCATCCGGCTCGCCGAGCCGGGCAACCGGCTGGACATCGAGACCGAGGACGGAGCCCACCTCGAAGGCGTCACCGCGGCGATCCCGTTCGTCGATCCCCGGAAGGAGCGGCCCGCCGGGTCGTTGACGTAGTCATCACGAGAACGGCACGGCGCCCCCGGGCCGCGCTGAGAACCGTCCGGGCCTGTGCAGCGAATGACGGAACGTACCCCAGGGCAACCAATGGAGGTTCCCGCATGCGCAAGATCCTGCTGGGCGTGGTGGCGCTCGCGTTCGTCGCCACCGCCTGCTCGGTGGACCTGACGGGTGACCCCGCGTCCTCGGCGGACGCCTTGTCCAACGGAGGAGCTCTGGACGCGAAGGCGGAACCGATCGCCGCCGTGGTACGGCAGTCGCTCCCTGCCGTCGTCAACGTCACGACGGACGTCTTCCAACCGGATCAGTTCGGCAACGTCCAGCAGGGCAAGGGCGTCGGCACCGGGTTCATCGTCCGTCAGGACGGCATCATCGTCACCAACTGCCACGTCGTCGAGGGCGGGTCGAAGATCACGGTCTCGACATCCGCCCAGACGCCGAAGCGATACGACGCTCGCGTGATCGGCGGAGACTGCCTGCACGATCTCGCGGTGCTGAAGATCGACGCGACCGGGTTGCCCACCGTTCCCCTCGGGGACTCGGGGGCGCTCGTCCTGGGGCAGCGGGTCATCGCGATCGGGTACGCCTTGGCGCTCGAAGGCGGTCCCACGGTCACGTCGGGCATCGTGTCCTCGCTCAATCGAACGATCACGGTCCAGGATCCGAGCTGCAAGGTTTGCAAGAACGGCGCTCGCGTGTACTCGGACGTGATCCAGACCGACGCCGCGATCAACCACGGCAACTCGGGGGGGCCGCTCCTCACCATGGCCGGGCAGGTCGTCGGGATCAACTCGGCGGGCGCCGACACAGCCGAGAACATCGGGTTCGCCATCTCGATCGACTCCGCGAAGGACACGATCCAGCAGGCGATCGCCGATCCGCTCGCCGCCGCGGCGTACCTCGGTGTCTCGTCGCAGAGCGTCACCCCGGCCATGGCGGTCCAGCTCGGGCTTCCGGTCCAGAGCGGCGCCTACGTCATCGCGACCACCGGGGCGGGCCCAGCCCAGCAGGCGGGGATCAAGGACGGTGACGTGATCGTCGCGATCGATGGCAAGACCGTCGCCAGCGCGGACGACGTGGGAAGCATCCTCACGGGGCTCCATCCCGGTCAGAGCGTCAGCGTCGATCTCGTGTCGTCCTCGGGCGCTCGTCGCTCGGTCGACGTGACGCTCGGCGTCCGTCCGTTGCCGACCCGGTTCCCATAGAGGCGGACGGCGGTGCGCTAGCCTCCCGGCATGAGTGCACCCTTCGAGGCAGGGGAGCGAGCTCTGCTGATCGACCAACGCGGGCGGTCCTACGTTGTGGTGCTCCAGCCCGGGGGGACCTATCACACGCATTCCGGCGCGCTCCGGCATGACCTGCTGCTGGGTCGGCAGGAAGGCATCCGGCTCGAGACCTCCGGTGGCATGGTCGTCACCGCGTTCCGCCCCCGGTTCGCCGACTACGCCCTGAAGATGAAGCGAGGCGCCCAGGTCGTCTATCCGAAGGATCTCGGTCCGATCGTGACGTACGCGGACGTGTATCCGGGCGCGAAGGTCCTGGAAGCGGGGACGGGTTCGGGTGCGCTCACGATCGCATTGTGTCGTGCCGTCGGGTCCGAGGGGACCATCGTCTCCTACGAGCTGCGGGACGAACATCATGCCCAGGCGGTCCTCAACATCGAGGGGATGTTCGGCAAGGTGCCGGATCGGGTCGATCTGAGGGTCGGTGACGTCAACGATGTCGGCCGGACGGGTGAGCGGTTCGACCGATGTGTCCTGGACCTCCCGGAGCCATGGGGGCCGCTCGGGGCGCTCGGCGGGGCGCTCGAGGCGGGCGGTGTCCTCTGTGCCTACCTGCCCACGACGGTCCAGGTCCAACAGCTCGTGCTTGCGCTTCCGACACACGGGTTCCTGCACATCGAGACGTTCGAGGTCCTGCGGCGCGGATGGCACGTGACGGAGCGGTCCGTCCGGCCGGAGCACCGGATGATCGGACACACCGGCTTCCTCACGATCGCGCGCCGGACCTCCTGACCCGCACGGACCATTTCCTTCCCAGGTCCTAAGCCGTTCGACACCCCGTGCCGTAGATACTGAGAGCAGAACGGATCCGAACGGCGTCCCCGGTCGCGTCGGTCCGCAGGTGTACATTCGCAACGCGCGGAGGAGGCGCAGATGCCCGGACACGGTGAGCAGGTCGACGAGCTGCGATCCCAGGTCAAGTTCCTGGAGGAAGAGGTCGGGCTCCTGCGCCGCCGGCTGACCAACGCGCCCCGCCAGGTCTCCATCCTCGAGGAGAAGCTCGTCGAGACGCGCGAGCAGCTCGCCAAGGCGATGGGCCAGAACCAGAAGCTCGCCGATGCGCTGCGTGACGAGCGAGACAAGATCGAGGCCCTCGCCGAAGAGGTCGAGAAGCTCAGCCAGCCTCCGGCTTCGTTCGGTGTGTTCCTCAAGAGCAACGACGACGGGTCGCTCGACGTCGTGACCGCAGGCCGCAAGATGCGGGTGATGCCGGCGCCGGACATCGAGGTCGCGAAGATCGTCCCCGGTTCGCAGGTCGTCCTCAACGAATCGCTGAACGCGGTGGAGGTCCTCGATCCGGATCGCGCCGGCGAGGTCGTCAAGGTGAAGGATCGCCTCGGGGACGACCGGGCGCTGGTCTTCGGTCGCGGCGATGAGGTCCACCTCGCGTACCTCGCCGGAGACCTTCTCCAGACCTCCGTCCGGGCCGGCGACAACGTGTTGTTCGACCCCCGGTCGGTGGTGATCACCGAGCTCCTGCCCAAGGAAGAGGTCGAGGAGCTCGTGCTCGAGGAGATCCCGGACGTCGGCTACGAGGACATCGGGGGGCTCGAGGGACAGATCGAAGCGATCCGTGATGCGGTCGAACTGCCGTTCCTCTACGCGGAGCTGTTCAACGAACACGAACTCGAGCCTCCCAAGGGCGTCCTGCTCTACGGACCGCCCGGGTGCGGCAAGACCTTGATCGCCAAGGCGGTCGCCAAGTCGCTCGCGGAGAAGGTCGCGGAACGGACGGGCCGCGAGGACGCGCGCAGCTACTTCCTCAACGTCAAGGGTCCCGAGTTGCTCAACAAGTATGTCGGTGAGACGGAACGACAGATCCGCGAGATCTTCCAGCGAGCGAAGGAGCGGAGCGAAGAGGGTCTGCCCGTGATCGTGTTCTTCGACGAGATGGATTCCATCTTCCGCACCCGGGGGACGGGCATCTCCTCGGATGTCGAGTCGACGATCGTGCCGCAGCTGCTGTCGGAGCTGGATGGGGTCGAGACCCTGAAGAACGTGATCGTGATCGGAGCGTCCAACCGTGAGGACCTGATCGACCCCGCGATCCTGCGTCCCGGACGCTTGGACGTGAAGATCAAGATCGAGCGCCCGGACGCCGCCCAGGCGATGGACGTGATGGGGAAGTACCTCCACCCGTCCGTGCCCATCCATCCGGACGAGGTCGGCAAGCATGGGGGCGACGTTCAGCTCGCATGCCACCGGATGATCGAGAAGACGATCGAGCGGATGTACGCGGCGTCGGACGAGAACCGGTTCCTCGAGGTCACGTACGCGTCGGGGGACAAAGAGATCCTCTACTTCAAGGACTTCAACTCCGGCGCCATGATCGAGAACATCGTCCGGCGGGCGAAGAAGGATGCCATCAAGCGGTTCCTTTCGAAGGGGGAGAAGGGCATCAAAGGCGAGGATCTGTTCCACGCGATCCGTGACGAGTTCAAAGAGAACGAGGATCTCCCCAACACGACCAACCCGGACGACTGGGCCCGGATCTCGGGCAAGAAGGGCGAGCGGATCGTCTACGTCCGGACCCTGCTCGGTCTCGAGGGAGACGGGCGACAGGTCGAGCGCGTCAGCGCCGGGCAGTACCTGTAACCCGCCCACGCGGGTAAGGTGGCCCCGTGGCTATCCCGAAGGTCATCGGCACCGAAACGGAGTACGGGATCGCGGCTGTCGGCCAGCCCGACTTCAACCCGGTGTTGTCGTCTTCGATGCTGATCTCCTCCTACGCGGGAAGTCTCCGGAGGATCCGGTGGGATTACGAGGATGAGTCGCCGCTTCGCGACGCCCGCGGGTTCGAGCCGGCGGCCGGTCGCGAGCTCTCCGACGAGGACCTCGGGCTCGCGAACGTGATCCTTCCGAACGGCGCCCGGTACTACGTCGATCACGCCCACCCGGAGTATTCCACCCCCGAGTGCCTGTCGCCGAGAGCCCTCGTGATCCACGACAAAGCCGGAGAGCGGATCCTCGAGCGCTCGCTCGCGGTCGTTGCCGCGGAGATGCCCTCGTCCCCGACGTTGGCGATCTACAAGAACAACTCCGACGGGAAGGGCAACTCGTACGGGACCCACGAGAACTACCTGATGGACCGGGCGACCCCGTTCGGCGACATCGTTCGCGACCTCACGCCGTTCTTCGTCAGCCGACAGATCTTCACCGGTGCCGGGAAGCTCGGGCTCGAGGCGCAGTGGGACGAGCGAGGCAAGCACGTGTTCCAGCTCACGCAGCGTGCCGACTTCTTCGAGACCGAGGTCGGGCTCGAGACGACGCTCAAGCGGCCGATCATCAACACGCGAGACGAACCACATGCCGACCCGGAGCGGTACCGGCGACTCCATGTGATCGTCGGGGACGCGAACCTCTGCGAGGTCGCCCTGTTCCTGAAGATGGGGACCACGGCGATCGTGCTCAAGATGATCGAAGATGCGTTCCTTCCCGACTTCTCGCTCG
>DASWDB010000003.1:0-31501 GCA_036395715.1 Actinomycetota bacterium
GCGGGGTTGTCCGCCGAGCTCTCATTGCGCAGGGCGGCCGAGGCGCTTCGTGGCCCGCTCGGGGAAGACCTGCGCGGGGTCGCTCACCTCGCCGATCTCGGCGCCCGATGGCGAGACGAGCTCGATGCGTACGCGACCGCCACCGGCTCGGTCGACCTCAAACGGACGATGGCCGTACTCCACCGGACCGAGCGCCTTGGCGCCTCGCTCGCCGACGCAACGCGCGAGCTGGCGGACACCGTTCGCCAGGCCCGAAGGGCCGCAACGCTGGAGCGTGCGCGAACCGCGCCCGTGAAGATGCTGTTCCCGCTCGTGTTCCTGATCCTGCCCGCGTTCCTCCTCCTCACGGTGGTTCCGGTCCTGCTCACCACCGTCCGGTCTATCCGCTGAGAGGAGGTGAAGCCATGTCGTTCCTACAACCCTTGTGGATCGCCCTGTGGATCCGCGCGACCATGTTCCTCCGCCGGGAGGAGGGGCAGACCACCGCGGAGTACGCCCTCGTGATCCTCGCGGCCGCCGCGATCGCCGTGGTCTTGATCGCGTGGGCGCGCTCGTCCGGCAAGCTCCCCGCGTTCTTCGACCACATCATCGACACGGTCATCGGGAACGCCGATGCCGCGTAGCATCCGTCGGTCGGCCGGGTCCGCGACGGTCGAGTTCGCATTGGTCCTCCCGCTCGTGCTCGTCCTCGTGCTCGGCCTCGTCCAGGTCGGGCTGTTGGTGCGCGACCGTCTCCTGGTGGAGGCGGCGGCGCGGGCGGCAGCGCGCGCCGCCGCCGTCCAGGACGATCCGGCCGCCGTCACGTCCGCCGCGCTCGCCGCTGCGCCCGGTCTCGACCCGGCTCGCGCCGGGGTCGAGACCACGCGTGTCGGCGAGCGCGGCTCCCCGGTGACGGTCCGCTTCGTCTATGAAGAGCCCTTCCGCGTCCCACTGGTCGGTTGGCTCGTCGGGCCCGGCGTGACCCTCACCGCCCAAGCCGCCGAGCGTCAGGAGTTCGGGTGAGCGCCGAACGTGGATCGGTTTCCGTCGTGCTCGCGGCCGGCATCTTGATGGTCCTCGTGCTCGTCATGGGTGTGACCGACGTCGGACGGGTCCTGATCGCGAGGTCGAAGGCCCGAAGTGCAGCCGACGCTGCGGCCCTCGCCGCGGCCGACGAGCTTGCGCTGCCCAGCGGAGCGGATCCTGCGGCGCTCGCGGCCGAGTACGCGGCCCGGAACGGCGCCGAGCTCACCGCGTGCACCTGCGCCGTCGGAACGTTCGAGTCGGAGGTCATGGTCCAGATGTCTGTCGATGATCTGCTGTTGTTCCCGGGTTCGCACGTGGTCGTCGCTCGCGCCCGGGCCGTCGTCGACCTGCCGACCGGGTGAGCGGCCGTTCCGGCGACGGCCGCGCCCGCGTCACTCCAGGTCTTTCGTTCGCGGATCCCGGATCAAGGGAGGCGACCGATAGCCGGGCTCGGATCGTGCCACCAGGAACTCGATCGCGGCCCAGAGCGTCTTCGAGCGAGGGTAGAACCACACCGGCACCATGGTGACCACCGCGATGCTCGCCGCGAGCAGCGGCGCGACGGGCACCACCGGAACGGTCAACGCGATCCCGACCGCCATCACGATGAGCCAGAAGATGATGGCCACGGCGTAGTTCAGGGCCATCGCCCCGAGGAACCCGCCCTCTTCGCGTTCGAACCGAAGATCGCAGGTCGGGCAACGTGGCGTGAGGGTGAACCAGCCGTCGAAGATCCTCCGCTCGCCGCAGCGTGGGCATCGCTTGCGCGCGCCGCGGATGAGCACCCGGAGCGTGCCGACCTCCGGCAGTCGCGGCGCGGGACGTTCCCGACCGTCCTCGTCCGGATCGAGCATGCCGTACGGGTCCACGTCGTCCGCCTCCCGCTTCGCAGGCTACCCCTGATGCTGTCGCAAGCTGGGCTCGACCCAGGACCTGCGGCGTATCCACTCGTCGGAGCTCGGGTGTACCATCGCCGAACGATGCAGAGGAAGCCGTCGGACCCGTCACGAGCGCCGCGTCCCACGTTCGGTCGCTCCAAGCGGTCCCAGCTCAGCGTGATCGACTACACGCTCGCCAAGCGCGCGCTGCTGCGAGACGCGCAGGCGGGGTTGCAATCGGTCAACGACCTCTGCGATGCCCACCCCGAGCTCATGCGGGCCGCGAAGTACGTGGGCGAACCGACCCGGAGCGACTGTCCGGTCTGCAAGAAGGACAAGCTGGTGTTGCTCGCCTACGTGTACGGCGATCGGCTGAAGCAGGACAACGGTCGGGTCTGGTCGATCGACACGGGCATGCGGATGGCGGCGGCGGATCCCGATACCTGCTGCTACGTGGTCGAGGTGTGCCGCTCATGCCAGTGGAACCACCTGCGTGAGGCGTTCACCGGCCGGCGCGCAGCGACCGGCTGAGCGCCGGAGACCCCTCGAACTCCACGCAACCAGCACACCTGCCTCTTCGCAGGAGCGCTTGCGTTGCTAGCATCGTCCGACCGTGGCAACCGGCTCGAAGTCCCCCACACGCAGGGATGACTACGTCCCTCGACATGCGCCCGCCAGGGCGACGAAGAAGGCCTCGAAGAAGAAGTCCTTCCTCCGCCGACGATGGTGGCTGCTCCTGCTGCTCTCGCCGCTCGTCGTGATCCTGCTGGGGGTCGGTGCGCTCTACGTCGCCTATGCCCGGATCAAGCTGCCGAACACTCTCCCACCGATCCGGACCACCTATCTCTACGACCGCAACGGAGGCCAGATCTCGACGCTCCACGGGGCCGTGGATCGAACCGTGATCCCGCTCTCCAAGATGTCGCCGAACATCATCCATGCCGTCATCGCGACGGAGGACCACGGCTTCTACAACCACCCCGGCGTCGACGTGACGGGGATCCTCCGGGCCGCCTACACGGACCTCGTCAAGCGGGAGCCTGCCCAAGGCGCGTCCACGATCACGGAGCAGCTGGTCAAGAACGTGTACGCCGGGTCCTACCAGATCGATCCCGACTCCGGGCTCCGGGTGTACGTGCAACCCGAACGGTCCATCACCGAGAAGATCCGCGAGGCGCTCTTGGCGGTCAAGCTCGAGAAGGAGCTCGGGAAGGACACGATCCTCGAGAAGTACCTCAACACCGTGTACTTCGGCCACGGTGCCTACGGCATCCAGGCCGCCGCAGTGACGTACTTCGGCAAGCCTGCGAGCCGGCTCACCCCCCTGGAGTCGGCCTCCCTCGCCGGCGTCCTTCATGCTCCGGAGCTCTACGACCCGATCGACCGGCCGTACGACAACAGGTTCCGACGGGACTACGCGCTCGACCAGATGGTCCGGTACGGCTACCTCGACCAGGCGACCGAGACGAAGCTCAAGGCGAAACCGTGCTGTGGGACGGTCAAGAGCCATGCCGCCGAACGGATCGTGGCACCCGGACAATCCGAATACTTCGTCGACTACACGCGTCGCACCCTGATCGACCGATACGGAGAGGCGAAGGTGTTCGGCGGTGGGCTCAGGGTCACGACGACGCTCGATCTCGGCCTGCAACGAGCCGCGGAGGCCGCCATCCGGCAAGAGCTGCCCGACCAGCACCACGATCCGGCCGCCGCGCTGGTCGCGATGGATCCGACCAACGGACAGATCCTGGCGATGGCGGGCGGCCGTGACTGGGCCCACAACAAGCTCAACTTCGCGACGATGGCGGGCGGATCGGGTCGCGAAGCCGGGTCAGCGTTCAAGGCGTTCACGCTCGCCGCGGCGATGCAGTCGGGGTACGACCTGAACGCTTATTGGTACGGGCCGTCCACCCTCGCGGTTCCGGGGTGCACCGATCCGACCCAGCCCGACGGCTTGTGGCATCCGGTCAACGCGGGCGACGGCGAGGCCGGGACGTTCACGCTCGCCGGCGCGACCGCGCACTCGGTGAACACGATCTTCGCACAGGTGGTGGCCCAGCTCGGCCCCTCGAAGGTGGTCGATATGGCGCATGCGCTTGGCATCCGCTCGGACCTGCCACCGGTGTGCTCCATCACGCTCGGGTCGGTCGCGGTCAACCCCCTCGAGATGACGAACGCCTATGCCACCCTCGCCGACCATGGCGAGCGGTTCTGGGCAACACCGCTCCTTCAGGTGAAGAGCGGGGCGGGGAAGATCGACCCGTCGGTGACGCCGCAGGGGGATCAGGTGATCGCCGCGAACGACGCCAACCTCGTGACGTCGGCGCTCCAAGGCGTCGTCACGGGGGGAACGGGGGTCGACGCGGCGATCCCCCCGTACCCCGTGGCGGGCAAGACGGGGACAGCCAACGAGAACGTGGACGCTTGGTTCTGCGGCTACACGTCGGAGATCGTGACCTGCGTGTGGATGGGCTGGCCCGCCGGCGAGATCCCGTTGCAGGACGTGGAGGGGGTCTCATCCGTGTACGGCGGGACGATCCCGGCGGCCATCTGGCACGACTTCATGTCCGTCGCGATGCAGGGGAAGCCCCCGGTTGCGTTCCCGGTCCCGTCCTTCACCGGCTACTCGGTGGGACCGAGCCACACGGTGTACCCGTCCCCCTCGCCGACCGTATCGCCGTGTCAGGCTCCGTCCGGCTCGGGAGCGAACGCCCAAGCGTGCGGGTCGCCCTCCATGTCTCCGAGCGCGACGCCGACCCTCTCGCCCGGACCTCGCCCATCACCGTCTCCGAGCCCGACGTCGTCACCGAGCACCAAGCCCAGCCCCACTGCGACGCCGAAGGGGCCCGGTTCGCCCGGCCCATAGGGCCCGCGATCGGGTCGGGGGGTCCGGATCACGCTTGCGGCGCGGCCGTGACCAGCGCCAGGTCGAGCGGGATCGACGCCATCACCGCGGTCCCGCGTCCCGGCGTGGACCGAACGGCGAACGTCCCGCTCGCAAGCTCCACGCGCTCGCGCATCGACGCGAGTCCCACCCGGCCCGCGCGCAGATGGTCGCGCACCTCGGTCGTCTCGAAGCCCGTGCCGTCGTCCTCGACCTCGATCCGGAGCTGCGATTGATCCGATTCCACGTGGACGATCACCCGGGTCGCGTGCGCGTGCTTGCCGACGTTGGTCAGCGACTCCTGGACGATCCGGAACGCCAGGGTCTCCAGATCGTCCGGGATCGGTCGCGTGATCGAGCCGGTGAATTCGGTAGCGACCCCTTGTTCCGTCCCGAAGCGCATCAACGACTCCCGCAGCGCCGGCATCAGCCCGCGTTCCTCGAGGACCGGTGGCCGGAGCCCGGCCATGAGCCGGCGGAGCGAATCCGCCTCCTCGGCAAGCTCCTGCCGGATCTTGGTCAAGACGTCGAGACCTCGATCGACGTCGCCGGTCTTGATCATGAGCAACGCCGCTTCGAGCGAGAGCGAGGCGGCGGAGACGCCCTGGACCGGCCCGTCGTGCAGATCGCGCGCGATCCGGTTCCGCTCCTGCTCGATCGCCGAGTTCGAGCGGCGCTGGAGCCTCGTCCGGTCCTCGTCGCGGTCCTGGAGGAACTGGAACAGCGACCGGATCGTTTGGTCGGCGACCTTCCCCGCCGTGACGTCGCGAGCCAGCAGCAGGCGACGGGGCGGGTCCATCGGAACCCGCGAGATCCGCGCTTCTATGAACAGCGGCTGCCCTTCGGGCCGCTGGAGCTGCGCTTGGCCGGTCTCGGGCAACCGCGCGAACGAAACGTCGGAGCCTTGGACCGACGCCGCGACCGCGGCCCACGGCTGGCCCTCGATCGCTGCTCGATCCATCCCGACCATCCGGGCGAACGCCTCGTTCGCTCGGACGATGACGTCGTCCTGATCGAGCTCCACGAAGCCGTCGACCGCGGCGTCGAACACCAGCCGGAGGTGTTCCTCGGAACGCCGGATCGTCTCGTTCGTTTCCCGGACGCGCTCGAGCGCGAGGTCCGCTTCGTGGAGCGCCGTCTCCCGCCGTGTGAGCGCTTCCTCCACGGTCTGATAAGCCTGGGTACTGGCGACCTGGTTCGCGACCACGCGTGCGGCGATCCCCCCACCGAGGAGCACGATCAGCAACGTGGACTGGAGCGAACCGATCGCCTTCGCGTCGCCGAGGATGGCGACGCTCGCGAGGGCGCCGCACGCAGTCACGATCGACACGCTGCTCAGGATCGGGCGGGCCAGCCGCAGCTTCGTCCTCGGGACGGGCACGCCGTGAGGGACCATGGTGAGGACGGCCGCGAGCAGCAGCGGACTCAAGACGTAGATCGCGTTCATCCACGGATCGCCGTGCCCACCGCCGTCGCGTGTCCACACCCAGCCGAACAGGACCGTCGCGATCGAATACCCGGCGAACGCCAGGAACTGGAGCAAGTGTGAGACGGTCGGCACCCACAAGGTCAGTGCCGCGAAGCTGGTGAATTGCGACGCAGCCAGGATCGCGATGACGCCCGCGGTGCCCGATTCGACCGGTCCGGCATCGGACGGGCGGATCAGCAGGTAGAGGATGGAGCCGACGGAGGCCGCGATCAGCATGACGTCGATGGCGATCTCGCGCCGATCGCGAGTGTCGAAGTGGCCCCGGAGCTCGTCGCGCATCGCGACCGTCAGCGGGATCAGGAGCAGCAGCAGGAGGGCGTCAGCCGGCCGAGGGTGGTTGGCCGTGTCGGACGCGCTTCCGACGGCGAGGTAGGCGAAGGAAACTGCCGCGATCAGGAACATCGCCCACGCGATGCCCGCCGCGCTCGGCCACGCATCCTCCTCTCGCGAAGCCCCTCGGATCAGGATGCCGGCAACGGCGGCGGCGAGCGCCGATCCGGCCGCCCCCGCCAGCGCCTGGCCGCGCGTGCCCGACCCCGTCATCAACGTCGGAGCCACGGCAACGACCGCGACCGCTGCGAGAAGGGCCGCCGTGCCGGGCGTCCGCCGACGGGAGATCGTCGCGTCCATGACCCTTCATGATGGCCGAATGCCACGCCCGGCTCCATCACCCGGCCAGCGGTTCGAGCTCCACCGGACGGACTAGCCCGACCGGCGGAGTCGCTACTCGATCAGACGGCGTCGGAGCGCCTCGGCGACCGCAGCGGTGCGGTCGGACGCCCCGAGCTTCTCGAAGATGTGCTCGAGGTGGGTCTTCACCGTGTCGGGAGAGATGTACAGGCGTTCGGCGATGTCCCGGTTCGTATGGCCGAACGCGAGCAGTTGCAGCACCTCGATCTCACGCGCGGTCAGGGTTTCCGCCTTGCGATCGCGTTCCTTCGCGGTCGAGAGCTCTTCCGCCAGTGCGACCACGAGCTGAGGGTCGATGACCATGTTCCCGCCGGCGACGAGCCGGACGGTCTGGATGAGGTGCTCGGCGTCGCGCGCTTTCAAGACGTAGCCGCGCGCTCCGCTCCTCACGGCCTCCACGACGAACTGCCGATCGTCGTACGCGGTGAGCATGATGACGCCGACCTTCGGATGTTGGTCGCGGATCACCCTCGCGGCTTCCAGACCGTCCATCTCGGGCATCCGGATGTCGATCAACGCGATATCCGGGTTCTCGTTCCCGATGAGCTCCAAGAGCTCCTTGCCGTTCGATGCCTCGCCCACGACCTCGATTCCGTCGGCCATGTCCAGGTAGCGCCGCAGTCCCTGGCGCACGAGCGAGTGGTCGTCCGCGATCGCGACCCTGATCGTCACTGGCTCCTCCATCGGCCCCGTTGTACGCCCGAGTGGAGCGAGCCCCCCCGGGTCGCGGCAATCCTAAACGGTTTCCGGCCACGGCGAGCAGCCCCTCCGTGCTAGAAGAAGGGCTGCCAGTTGATGAACAGGAACGCCAGGAACGCGAAGCCTGCCGCGAAGGCGACCAGGAAGGCGGCCTCGGGCGGACGCCGACGCTCCGCGGCGATCGCGAACCCCCACCAGGCGGGAAAGACCACAGCCATGAACCTCGGCATCGAGGTGAGGGGCCGCTGGTCGTACGTGAAGGTCAGCGGGATCAAGACGCTCATCCCCGCGTATACCGTGTAGGTGAGCGGCACCCGGAAGGCCGCGACGAGGATCCCCGCGATCGCGATCGCGACGACGATGATGTCGATCAGCCACCACGTTTGGAACCGCCACGTAAGCGTGAGGGCGTGCCACACGGCGGTGAGGGGGAACGTGGGCTCGCGCTGCCAGTTGCGTTGGGCGTCCAACGGCGCCCAGAGGTCCCCGAACCGGACCTGCCAGTAGGCAAGGTAGGAGAGGGGTCCGAGGGCCACGCCGAGAGCCGCGGCGAGCCGCGGGAGCAGCCGCCGCCCCTGACCCCATTGGCGGACGGCCTCCACCGCGAGCGCGACGATGAGCAGCACCCCGATGTTGCGGGTCGCCGCAGCACCGGCCCCCGCGATCATGGCCCACATCCAGCGGTCGCGGCGAGCGAACCAGAACGCGCTGATCGACAGCAGGAGGAAGAGGGGTTCGGTGTACGGAGCGAGCAGGAAGAACGCGGTGGGGAAGAAGGCGCCGAACAGGACGGTCCGCCGCGCGGCCTCCCGCCCCAGCTCCAGCCTCGTCAGCGCATGCACCATCACGAGGGCCCCGAGGAACGCCGCGTTGGACACGATCAGCGCCGCGGCGAGCGGCCCGACCCCCGGAAACCCCCCGACGAGCCGCACGGCCATCGGATACAGCGGGAAGAACGCTGCGCTCCCATCCCCACGGGCGTACCCGCTGGTTGCGATCCGCAGGAACCACGCCGCGTCTTGACGCTGGGTCGCCGTGAACAGCATGTGCCATCCGGAGAGCAGGTTCGGGGCCGGGAACCCCGCGTCGGTCGGTGGTTGTCCGGGCGGCAGAACGAGCACCCCGCCGCCGGCGACCGAGATGGCGAACAGCAGGAGCCGAGCCCCGAGGAATGCCCAGAACGACTCGCGGACCCCGTCCCGGATGCGAGGGTCCCGTTCGGGGTCGCCGGTGGTCACGCAGGGATCCGTCCCGCGGCGCCGAGGGGTCTCCAGCCACGCGCTCCCAGCACCAACCTCGGGGCGTCCTGCCGGACCCAGATCACCAAGCAGCAGACGAGTATCGCCGCGCGGGCCAGCACCGCGAGTTCGAACGACCGTTCCTCCGGCGCCAACGGGCCGCCCGGAACGTAGGCGGGGAAGAAGTATCGGAACCGGGTCACGAACACCGCCACGTCGGCCACCTCGAACGCCGCGAACCACGACCACCGTGGAACGACGAGGGCGAACCACGGGAGCAGCCAGAGGCCGTACTGAGGGGAATACACCTTGTTGAAGAGCAGGAAGCACGCGAGCATCGGGAATCCGAGCGTCCACCGCGGGAACTCGGGAGTCCGGTGCGTCTTGAGGAAGAGCAAGAGCCCGAAGGCCGCGATGAACAGGACGAGCGTCCACGCGTTGATCATCCCCGTCGAGATGCACGCGGGATCCCAATGCCGGCACGCGACGTACCAGAGACTGTCGAAGTCCGCCACCCGACTGGAGTTGAAGCGGAAGAACTCGAACCAGGCGCCCGGCGCCGCAACGGCGAACGGGAGGTTCACGGCGACCCAGGTTCCCACCGTCCACCAGAGCACCCGGACCGAGCGATCCGGCTCCCGGTCCTGGATCCCCTGGAGGAAGAGCGGGACGACGAGCAGCACCGGGTAGAACTTGGCGGCCGCGCCGAGCCCCAGGAGCACCCCCGTCCACCCGTCGCGTCGCGACGCGAACGTCACGAGCGCCAGCGTCGCGAGCGCGACGGCAACGAGGTCCCAGTTGATCGTGCCGTAGATCAGCAACGTCGGAGCCAGCGCGAACCAGAGCGCGCGCCGACCGGCGAGGAGCCAGATCCCCGCGGCCGCCGCCGCCGCGAACACGGTGAGGACGACCGCGTTCGTGTAATAGAAGCTCGCGGTCCGATCCCCGGAGACCCACTCGGTGGCGCGCATGACGTACATCGTGAGCACGGGGTACTCGTCGCAGTTGTTCGGTGATGGCGCACACCGGTCGAGGAAGGGCAGCCGGCCTCCCGCGAGCTGTTCGGTCCCCAGGAGCGGCACGATGTCCGAGTAGCACAGACCCCGGTACTGCCGGCCGTCGTAGTCTCCTCCGGCGCAGCGGTATTTGAGCGCCGTGCCGACCGCCATGGTCCCGGTGACGCAGAGCAGGACCACCGACAAGCTGACGGCACGGGTGGCGTGCTTCACGCGGCGCATCGTAGCCCCGAGGGCCCGGCGGGCGGCGATGCGAGCGGTCGGTGTGAAGGTTCGAGTGCGCACTCGTAGAGTGAGCGGTCGTGAGGTACCGCGTCGAGCAGCTGGCCGCCGCATGCGAGGTCTCGGTGGACACGGTCCGCTACTACCAGTCCCGGAGCCTCCTCCCGCAGCCCGAGCGGGAAGGGCGCGTCGCGTGGTACGACGACGTTCATGCCGAACGGATCCGGCGGATCCGCGACCTCCAGCGGAAGGGCCTGACCCTCGCGGCGATCGGGCGGGTCGTCCGCGGCGAGCTCGGCGACGCAGACGCCGACCTGGCGGCCGCCGTCGCCGAAGCTCGCGGTGAGATCGGGATGGACCGGCGTTCGTTGGGCCTCGAGGACTTCGCGACCATAAGCGGTGTCCCGGCTTCCCTGATCCAGGCGGTGGAACGCGAAGGGATCCGGATCGGCCGGACGGTCGACGGCGAGATGCGGTACACGCCTGCGGACACCGAGCTCGTCCGGACGGCCCTCCGCCTCCTGGAGTTCGGGCTGCCCCTCGGCGACCTCCTCGGGCTCGCGCGCGACGCCGACGGCGCGCTCCGCGGACTCGCGGAGCGCGCCGTCGACCTGTTCGACCGGCACGTGCGTCGGCCGATCCAGGACACCTCGGGCGACGACCCCGTCGCCGCGGCGCAGATGGTGGAGGCCTTCCGCGAGCTGCTCCCCGCCGTGACGGCCCTCGTGTCGAACCACTTCCGCCGCGTGGTGCTCGAAGCCGCGGAAGCGCGGATCGAGACGTGACCGCCCCCCTTCCCCAAGGGAACGACAAGGCGCGCGCCGTGCGCGGGCTCTTCGACACGATCGCGCCCCGGTACGACCTCGTGAATCGCGTGATGACGTTCGGCATGGATGTCGGGTGGCGACGGAGGACCGTCCGCGAGCTCCATCTCCCGAGCGGCTCGCTCGTCTTCGATCTGGCCTGCGGGACCGGGGACCTGTGTCGCGAGCTCGAGCGGGCGGGGTATCGGGCGGTCGGGCTCGACTTCGCGCTTGGGATGCTGCGCGAGGCGAGGACCGATGCTCCCTTGGTCCAGGCGGATGCGCTACGGCTCCCGTTCCGCGACGCGAGCGCCGACGGCCTGACCTGCGGGTTCGCGCTCCGGAACGTGGTCTCGCTCCCCGAGCTGTTCGGAGAGCTCGCGCGGGTCGTTCGGCCGGGCGGCTCCGTCGCGCTGCTCGACGCGAGCCGTCCGGACAACCGCGTGCTCCGCGCCGGCCATGCGCTGTACTTCGAGAAGGTGGTGCCGCTGATCGGCGGCGCGCTCTCCGATCGCGCCGCCTACCGCTACCTCCCCCGGTCGATGGCCTACCTCCCATCGCCGAGCGAGATGGTGGGGATGCTCCGCGCGGTCGGGTTCCCATCGATCCGGCGGCTCCAACTGTCGGGCGGGATCACGCAGCTGTTCGTCGGGATGCGAGCGTGACCCCATCCGCCGACGAGCCGCAGCGGCGTGGGCGGATCGAAGCGCTCGGCGATGCGTTCGACCTCCTCGCCGCGTACGCCGACGGCGGGTTCCTCTTCGAACGGGCGGGGGCGGGTGTGGCGGCATCTGCGCCGATGGTTGCGACCGCACCCCTCGGCGCCGTCGCGAGGATGCTCACCGACATCGACGGCGCGATCGCCGGCGGAGGCAAGACCGTTGCGGTCGGGACGATCCCGTTCGCCGACGCGGGCCCGATGACGTCGACGCTCGCGGTCCCGTCGAGCACGGTGCGACGGACGGCGCCGGGGGAGACCGTGCGGATCGACGTCGGCCGCTCTTCGTCGGGGATCCCGGTCGGTCGCGTGTCGGGGTCGGGGCCGCGCGAGCCGTTCGCGGCCCGCCAGCTCCGAGCGATCCCTCCGCCGGAGGGGTACGGGGCCGCCGTCGCGGAGGTGGTTCGTCGGTTGGACACCGGGCTGCGGAAGGTGGTGCTCGCTCGGACGATCGAGGTCGAGGCCGGCCGCGAGCTCGACGCCCGACGGCTGGCGCACCGGCTGCGAGCGGTGAACCCGGACGCGTTCACGTTCGCCGCGCCGACGAGGGACGGCATCCTGGTCGGAGCGTCACCCGAACTGCTCGTGTCGCGCTTCGGCCGCGAGGTGCGGTCGAACCCGCTCGCCGGATCCGCGGCGCGCTCGGGCGACCCCGTCGAGGATCGCGCGAACGCAGAGGCGCTGCTCGGTTCGGCGAAGGATCGGGAGGAACACGCGATCGTCGTGGAGACGATCGCGGAGGTGCTCGGTCCCTTCTGTCGCGAGCTGACGTGGGACCGCGCGCCCGCGCTCCTGGAGACGCCCAACGTCTGGCATCTGTCGACGAGGTTCCGGGGGCTCTTGCGGGAGCCGTCCCCGGGCGTCCTCGAGCTCGTTGGTGCGCTCCACCCCACGCCGGCCGTGGCCGGGGAACCGCGCGGAGCGGCGCTCGAGGTGATCGCCGAGCTCGAGCCGTTCGACCGGGGATCGTACGCGGGGCCGGTCGGGTGGATGGATGCGAGCGGCGACGGGGAGTGGGCGATCGCCCTGCGGTGCGCGCAGCTCCGCGGCGACCGAGCGACGCTCTACGCGGGCGCCGGCATCGTGGCCGGCAGCCGGCCGGACGCCGAGGTGGACGAGACCGAACGCAAGTTCCGTGCCTTCCTCGACGCGCTCAGGTGGGGATGACCAGGGACGAGACGCTCGGCGGTTGACCGGACTCGGACCTCAGGCATAGCACCGACCCATCGTTAGGAAAGTTTCCTATCTTTACAGCCCGGACCGGAGATCCGGAAACGATCGGGGGGGGGCCCGCATGGCATCCGGCGAGCGGTCGCACAGGCGGCGACCGATCCGTTCGGGTTCGGCTTCCCCTGGGCAACGTACGACACGACGTCGCACGGGCGGGGCTGGCCCTGATGGCGTCCGAGTACGACACCCTGGTGGGCTCCGGCGTCGATGCCGACCAGGAGATGGGCTGGCTGCCGAACAGCCTCGGGGCGAACGGCTGGGGCTCGTCGTTCATCGTCGGTGATGGCTCGACGTTCCCGCATCACATGCAGCACCAGGCGTGACGAACATCGCCGGATCGCTCGACGGTTCGCAGCCGATCCTCGCCGGAGCCGCCGTCGAAGGGCCGAACGGGTTCGCGGCACGGGTTCACTGACCGGGATGCGCGCATGCCCGCTCACCGGCATCGACACGTTCGCGCCGTTCAACGGCAAGACGGCCGTGTACGAAGACGACGTCCAGTCCTTCTCGACGGTCGAGCCCGCGATCGACCTGACGGCATCGTCTCCGCTGGCGTCGCGTGGCAGGTGAGGGGCACACCGCCGCCTGCGCCGGGCGGCGGCGGCCCGGTCACCGTCGTGACCGTCCGGTTCGACGACGGCAACGCTGACCAGCTGAACGCGCTCAACTTGTTGAGTGCGCGCAACATGGCGGCGACCTTCTACATCAACAGCGGGTTCATCGGTGATTCGATCCATCTGTCCGTCGCTGATCTCCAGACCCTGTACGCGGCAGGGAACGAGATCGGCGGGCCCACGATCGATCACGCCAAAATCAAGAAGCTGAAGACCGCCGCCGCTCGGTACGAGGTCTGCACGGATCGCAACACGTTGCTCGGATGTGGGTTCCCGGTCACGTCGTTCGCCTACCCGTACGGTTCGTACGACGCGGGCTCGGAGCTGGTCGTGCACGACTGCGGATACGACAGCGGTCGGGCGTCTCTGGTGTGGACGACACGAAGACGTTCGCCGAGACGATCCCCCCACCCGACCCGTACTCGATGACGGTTTCGGACTTCACCAACGTTCCTGGACTGGCTCCACGGCGAGATCGCCAGCGGTCGGGTCGGCGTGGAGACGACCGACAAGGTGATCGGCGGGACGGTGCAGCCGCCGGTCGCCCCTTGACCTACGACGCCCAGATGTTCCCGAGTGTCCCGGCCGTGTCCGCGCCGCCCAGGTGGGTCGAGATCCCGAATGTGTCCTCCAGCGTCCGCAGCAAGCTGTAGTGGTTGGCGAGACTCCCGTAGAAACCTGGGACGACGGGATCGCCCATCACCGCGAACGGTGGGTTCCCGCCGGCGAAGTTCTTGGCCTGGTTCGGGCTACCCCCTTGGCCCTCGTCGTACACCACGAAGATCGCGTCGTTCGGTCCCCACGCAGGACCGTTCATGATGTTGGGGATCTCGCGAGCGAGGAAGTCGTCGAACTGCCGGATCGGGTCGCCCTGGGGCTTGCAGTTGTCGTGGCCGTCCTCGCATTCGTTCGGGACGATGTAGTTGAAGCGGGGGACGTCGCCGTTGGCCAGCGCGGTGTCGAAGCTGCTGGTGTC
Organism: Actinomycetota bacterium; assembly: GCA_036395715.1. Classification (GTDB taxonomy): domain Bacteria; phylum Actinomycetota; class UBA4738; order UBA4738; family HRBIN12; genus AC-51. The sequence continues at coordinate 14,463 of DASWDB010000003.1, forward strand.
ATCGAAGGTCGTGTCGCCCATCGTGACGACGTGCTGCCCGCAGAACGCTGAGCCCGTGGTACCCGAGAAGTTGCCGCCCTCGATGTCCGCGTAGTAGGCGGCGGGGTTGTGCTTCACGCGGTAGCTGTTGCCGGTCCTGCTGCTGCCGGCGTTGATCAGGTAGCAGGGCTGCGGCATCGACTCGTTCCATTCGAGCCACGAGACACCGGCGACGGTGAGCTGGTGGAAGAGGTTATCGACGTCCTGGTTGCACGTGGCGGGCTTCTCATCCAGCTGGTGGCAACGCAGGAACTGTCCGCTCGTCATCGCGATGTAGTTCGACGTCGAGTAATGCGAGATCCCCCAGTAGTTCGTGAGCCACGCGGAGTTCGGCTCGACCGACGAGACCTGGTACGGGGCGTGGGTCTTCGTGATCTGTGACAGATCGGTGTTCTCACCGACGATCAGGTAGACGTGGTTGAGCGCAGGGACAGCCGTCGTGCCTGCGTGCGCGGTCGTGGCCGGAAGCGCGACCAGCGACAAGGACGCCGCGAACACGATGGACAGGATGCGTCGATACATGGCTCCCTCCCGTGGATCGGTCCCGTCAGCTTCGTCCCGGCCGCCGCTCTCAGTCAACCTGCGTTCGCGTGAGGTTCGCCTGGCACCATGCGTACAGCGCGTCGTAGACGAAGGTGCCCTTCTCGAGCAACCGCAGATCATCCGGCTCGGCGAGGACCCCTCCGGCACCGATCGCCTCGAGCCCGGCTCCGAGCGCATCGGAGTCGCGGTCCTCGGAGACATCCGCGGCGTGCACGATCTGCGCGAGTCGCACCAGGGCGGGATCGGACCCGAGTTCGAAGTCCTCGATCAGTACCTCGAAGCTGCACTTCCCGTCGCGATGCGTGAACTCGGCACCGGGGGCGTCGAACGACCGCGCCCCCTCCTGGCTCGCGACGTCGAGCACCTCGTCGGCACGAACGTAGAGGATCTCGGCGTCCGGGTCGATGAACCGGCGGATCAGCCAGGGACACGCGATGCGGTCCGTCTTCGGCCGCTCGCGGGTGACCCATCGCATGGGTCACACGCTACCGCTCGGCCAGCGTGCGCGTGACCGCCGCACGGACCTGCGCGCGGCGGTCGCGCCCCTGCTCAGGATCGATCGAGACCTCGACGACGCGGACACCCCCGGCCCGCACGGCGCGCTGGACGGCCGGCAGGAGGTCCCCGCTCCGCAAGACGCGCTCGTGACCGGCGCCCGCCGCCGCGCACAGCGCCGACAGATCCACCCTGTGCGGCGTCACGAAGAGCTCGCGGAGCTCGGGGAGGTCGCGTTGGGGAAGCAGCGAGAAGATCTCGCCCCCGCCGTTCGCCAGCACCACCATGACGAGATCGATCTGGTCCTGCCCGGACCAGAGCAGTGCGCCGGCATCGTGCAGGAAAGTCAGGTCTCCTATCAACGCATACGTCGGGCCGACCTCCGCGACCGCCACCCCGAGGGCCGTCGAGACGAACCCGTCGATCCCGCTCGCTCCCCGGTTGCCGACCACGCGGACCAGGTCGGGCGCGGTCCACACCCGCGGCGGGCGGCGCGGGGCCATGAAGGTGTCGAGGTCCCGGACGGGGCTCGACGACCCGACGCAGAGGACGGCGCCGTGGGGGAGGAACCCCGCCAGGTCGCGCGCGACGCGACCCTCGAACGGCTCGACCCACGGATCCAGCACTCGATCGATCGACGCTCGAGCGACCAAGTCGGCCTGCTTCCATGTGTCCAGCCATCCGTCCGGTACCTCGGGTCTGTCCTCCGCGTGGGTGTCCCACGCGACGGCCGCGAAGCGTTCCGGGTCGACGAGGATCCGGCGCTCGGCCGTCCGTTCCGGATCGGGATCCAGGTGGTCCCGGTCGAGGACGACGAGGGGCGAAGCGGCAACGAGCGATTGGGTCTGCCGTGTGGTTGGCGCGGCGCCCACCTGCAGCACGACCTCGGGGCGGTGGCGCTCGAGCCACGCCGCGTCTCCGATCAGCAGCTGCCCGGCGGCGAGCGCTCGGCCGGCCCGTCCGGCGTCCAGGCGCAGCCCGCTCAGCGGTTCGGCGAGCACCGGCCAGCCGAGCAGCACGCCGAGCGAGAGCAGCGACAGGGTCCTGGGTGGGGGAAGCGGTCCCAGCGTGATCACGCCGCGACGGCCGGCGTACGTCCCGAGGAAGGCCTCGAGCGACTCATGCGCCGCTCGTTCCTCGACGCCTCGCTCCCCGGCGTCCTGCACCTCCACGGGCAGCGATGGGATCGCGACTTCCTCTCCGTCCGGGACGAGCGGCTCATCGAAGGGGCAGTTCACCTGAACGGGCCCCATCGGTGTGCCGACGGCGGCCGCCGCGGCGCGCAGGCCGGTGTCGTGCCACGTGGCGGCATCGGCTCCGGTCGCCGGCACGGGAGGCTCGAGGTAGGCGCGCGCGTAACGGCCGTAGAGGTCGGTCTGGTCGATCGTCTGGTTCGCGCCGGTCCCTCGGAGTCTCGGCGGACGGTCGGCCGTGAGCACGACGATCGGGGTCCGCGACTGCGACGCCTCGACGATCGCCGACAGGTACTCGGCGGCGGCCGTCCCGCTGGTACACGCGATCGCCACCGGGCCGCCGCTCGCCTTCGCGATCCCGAGTGCGAAGAACGCCGCCGAGCGCTCGTCGAGGTGCATGTGGGTCCGGATCCGATCGTGACGCGCCAGCGCGAGCGCGAGCGGCGTGGAGCGAGAGCCGGGCGACAGACACGCGTGACGGACGCCGCGATCCGCGAGCGCGTCGACGAGCGCGTTCGCGCACGCGAGTGAGACGTCGCCCAGGCCCATGCCTAGACCGTGTGCGAGAGCACGAGGCCGAGCGACAGGAGCAGGCCGGTAGCCGCGTGGAGCTTCGCCGTCCCGATGAGCACCGGGATCAGGTCGCGGCCGCTCGCGATCCGAGCCGCTTCCAGCGGCTGGATCGCGAGCGGCCACGCCGCGAGCCCGACCAAGCCCCACTGCGTCAGGCCGACCGAGTCGTTCAACAGGTGCGCCAGCACGCCGGCGACGATCGTGCCGAACGCGCCGACCACGAGGGTCCCGTACAGGGCGCGTGCATGGGTCTCGCCGAGACGGACGGCGAGCGTCCGCTTGCCCGCGGCCGCATCCGTCTCCATGTCGCGGATGTTGTTCGCCTCCAAGATGGCGACCGCCAGCAAGCCCATAACGGCGGCGCACCACCACGAGGCCGCCGTCACCGTCTCGACCATCACGAACGTCGTCCCGCACGTCGCGACCAGCCCGAAGAAGAGGAACACCATGACCTCACCGAGTCCGAGCCCGGCGTACGGCCTCGGTCCGCCGCTGTACAGCAACGCAGCGATGATCCCGAGACCGCCGACCACGAGCACGAGCGCGGGCCGGGTCGCGATCGCCAGCGCCAGTCCCGCGAAGCCGGCCACCGCGATCGACAGCAGCGCCGCGACGAGCACCGCGCGAGGGGTGGCCGCGCCGCTCTGCGTGAGCCGGGGCGGTCCGACGCGTTCGTGCGTGTCGACCCCCCGCACGCCGTCGAAATAGTCGTTCGCCAGGTTCACGCCGACCTGCAGACCGGCCGCGACGAGTGCCGCCGCGACGAAGCGCCACCAGATCACCTCACCTGCGGCGGCCGTGCCGACCACGACGGGCACGAGGCCGGCGCCCAGCGTGCGGGGCCTGACGCCGAGCCACCACACCCGCCATCCGGTCGCGGCGCTCACGGTCGTTTCGGGAACCTCGAGAAGTCCGGATCGCGCCTCTCGGTGAACGCGTCCCGGCCCTCCTGTGCCTCGGGGGTCATGTAGTACAGGAGCGTCGCGTCGCCTGCGAGCTGCTGCACGCCCGCGAGCCCGTCGACGCCGGCGTTGTATCCCGACTTCAGCAGCCGAAGCGCGAGCGGAGACTTCTCGAGAAGCTCTGCCGCCCAGGACACGGTCGTCTCCTCGAGCGCATCCAGCGGGACGACGGCGTTCACCAGCCCCCACGACAGTGCGGTCTGAGCGTCGTACTGCCGGCAGAGGAACCAGACCTCCTTCGCGCGCTTCTCGCCGATCTGCCGAGCCAGCAGCCCGATCCCGTAGCCGCCGTCGAACGATCCGACCCGCGGGCCGGTCTGGCCGAACCGAGCGTTGTCCGCGGCGATCGTGAGATCGCAGCAGAGATGCAGCACGTGCCCGCCGCCGATCGCATACCCGGCGACCATGGCGAGCACGGGCTTCGGGAGGCGCCGGATCTGGACCTGGAGGTCCAGCACGTTGAGCCGCCCGATGCCGTGCTCGTCCACGTAGCCGTCGTCACCGCGGATCTTCTGGTCGCCGCCGCTGCTGAACGCGTCCGTGCCCGAACCCGTCAGGATCACGACGCCGACGGCGGGATCATCACGGGCCAGTTCGAAGGCCGAGATCAACTCGCGCGTCGTGAGCGGACGGAACGCGTTGCGGACTTCCGGCCGGTCGATCGTGATCTTGGCCATGCCGTCCGACGTCTCGTATCGGATGTCCGTCCAGTCACCATGCGACCGCCACTCGACCATGCGACCACCAACTCCTAGAGCGCGTACTCGGACGGTTAGGCTACCCGACGTGAACGTGACGGCGCATCGTCGGGCCGAGGCCGGTGATCTGATCGCCTACGCGCTGCCTCCAGGAGACATCTGGCTCGAGATCCTTGCCGCGCATGCCTCTTCCGGCGCTTCGTTCCTGCCGGTCGACGTTCGGCTTTCGAACCGGGAGCAGCGGGCCGTGATCGAGCGAGCACGCCCCCGGCTCCTCGTCACACCTGACGACGAGGTGCTCTTCGCCGATCCCGCGCCGGTCGACCCCCATCGCGCGTGGGCCGTCGTCGCCACGAGCGGTGTCTCGGGGCGACCGAAGCTCGCGGAGCTCCCTCGGACGGCCCTCGGCGCCGCCGTCGCCGGATCGCTGACGGCGCTGGACGCGTCGGCGTTCGACCCGTGGGTCGCATGCCTCTCGCCCGCGCACGTGGGCGGGTTGCTCGTCTTGCTCCGCGGTGCGTTGGCCGGTGCTCCCGTGGACGTCCACGACGGATCCGAGCCTGCCCGCGTCTTGGAGAAGGCACCCGACGGCGCGCATGTCGCCCTCGTCCCGACCATGCTCCGGCGCCTCGTAGCGACCACGCCGGACCTCTCGCGCCTCGGCGTGCTCCTGGTCGGCGGATCGGTGCTCGACCCCGCGCTCCGGGATGCCGCCGCGCGGCTCGGCGGCCGCGTCGTGACGACGTACGGACTCACCGAGTCGTGCGGCGGCGTCGCGTACGACGGCATCCCGTTCGACGAGACGGACGTTCGGATCTCCTCGGCGGGTGAGATCGAGCTCACCGGCCCGACCGTGATGGAGGGCTACCGCGCGGATCCGGCCGCGACTGCGGGGACCTTCACGGTGGACGGCTGGCTCCGTACGGGAGACCTGGGGGAGCTCGATATCGAAGGTCGCCTCATCGTGCACGGGCGATCCGACGATGCGATCCGCTCGGGAGCGGAGACCGTCTGGCCCGACGAGGTCGAGGCCGCGCTCCGTTCGCATCCTGCCGTCGCGGACGTCGCCGTCACCGGGGTTGCCGACCACGAATGGGGTCAGAGGGTCGTCGCATGGGTCGTCCCCGCGGATCGAACGCTCCCTCCGACGCTCGACGTCTTGCGGGAGCACTGCCGCGAGCGCCTCGCGCGCTTCAAGGCGCCGCGCGAGCTCATCCTTGTCGATGCCTTGCCGCGCACGATATCCGGGAAGCTTCGGCGAGCGGCAGTCCCCCGGAGAACGGCCGAGCCCCGACCATGAAGAAGGCCCGAGCGAGGGAGGGGTTCGCTCGGGCCTTCAGGTCTCCCGAGGGGCCACCGAGGGGGTGGTGGGCCCCAGGAAGGTTGCATGGCGTCGCACTCGAAACTTCGACATCCGGGCGCCGTCCTTCGATACCCGATCTCGGGTAATCGCATGCCGGCGGCCTCGCGCCCGGCTCAGCCGACCTGGATCACGCCGTGTTTCACGGCGAACGACACGGCCTCGAGCTTGGAGTGCACCCGCAGCTTCCCGAGGATGTTCCGCACGTGGGTCTGGACCGTCTGCGGGCTGATGTAGAGCTCTTTGGCGATGTCGTCGTTGCGTTTGCCCTGCGCGAGCAGACCGAGGATCTCCCGTTCGCGGTCCGTGAGATCGCCGAGCAGCCGCAACGCATCGCGCTGCTCTTCGCGCTGGCGGGCGACCTGGGCCAGCAGACGGGTCAAGGTCGCGGGGTCGATCAGGACCTCGCCGTCGGCTGCCGCCTTCGCGGCGGCGAGGATCTCGACGGCGGCCTCGTCCTTCGAGAGGAACCCCGAGGCCCCGGCCTCGACGGCCTCGACCAGCAGCCGCTCGTCGTCGTGCGCCGTCATGATCACGACGTTCGTCGACGGCGACGACTCCTTGATGCGGCGGGTCGCGTCGATCCCGCTCATTCCGTCGCCCTTGAACACGATGTCCATCAGCACCACGTCCGGGAGGTGCTCCTCCGCGAGCCGGATCGCCTCGTCCGGCGTGTGGACCGGCGGCGCGATGAGCAAGAGTTCCTCGTCCAGACCGACGACGGTCGCCAACGCGTCGGTCAGCAGCTTGTGGTCGTCGCAGATCAACAACGAAACGATGCGATTCGTGGCGCTCACCTTGGCCTCCGGGGCAGGCGGATGCGCAGGATGGTACCCCCTCGAGGAGCCTCCTCGAGGGTCGCGTCGCCACCGTGCGCACGCACGATGCCTCGGCAGATGAACAACCCGAGCCCGCTCCCCGGCGCGTCCTCGTAGCCCGGGGGTCGCCAGCGAGCGAACTTCTCGAACACCGAGTCTCGCCGTTCGGGCGGCACGCCCGGACCGCCGTCAACGATCTCGATCTGCACGGGTCCGCGATCCGTGCCGGCGAAGGAGATCCGGATCGGGGACCCTTCGGGTGAGAACGTCGCCGCGTTGTCGATCCCTTGGCGGACCGATTCCGCCAACCATCGGATGTCGACCTCGGCCTCGAGCCGCTCGGGATCGTCGACCGTCACGGGATGTCCGTGGGTCGCCGCCTCGGCGACGGCCACCTGCACGATCGCCGCCAGCTCGTTCCGCGCGGGATGCAGATCGAGGGTGCGGGCATCGACCTTCAGCGCCACGGACATCTGATGGACGACGCTGAGAACCTGCTCCGCTTCCTGTTCGATCAGCCGCACGAACTCCCGCCGCTGCGTGTCGGACAACCGGTCGTAGTTCGCGATCGTGGATGCGGCGATGCTCTTGACCGACGAGACCGGGCTCCGGATGTCGTGAGCGATCACGCTCGCGATCTCCGCGCGGCCTCCCAGCACCTGTTCGGCACGGTCCGACGCTCGTCGCATCCTCGACGTCTCAGTACCCTGCGCGGACAGCAACGCCGCGAACGCGATCCCCGGCACGACCAGCTGGAGGAGGTCGGCCCACTGCACGTACGCGAGCCCTTGGGTCGGCGAACGGATGGCGCTCAGGGGGAGTGCGACGGCCGCTGCGAGGGCGGCTCCGATCCACGGATGGGGCGGGTCCCGCCGCCGGAACAACTCGCGCCACGCCGCCAGCACGAGGACGCTCGCGGCTGCGATGCCGAGCACCCAGCCGAGCGTTCCCGGCTCACCCATGCCCCGGATCTGGAAGAGGTCTCCTGGTCCCGGCACATGCCCGTAGGAGACGGCGAGGGAGCGGTCGACGAGGAGCACGATCCCGCCGACGATCAGCCCCGCGAGCCACGCGCGGATCGGCCGGCGACCTCGTCGATCCCACCAGGGCACTCCCAAGACGAAGCAGACCCCGGCGACGAACCAACCGAACTGGGACGCGTAGACGGGCGCGGCACCCGAGAACGAGAGCGCAGGGAGGTACCGCACCACAGCGGTCCCAGTCGTGACGGCGTACACGGTCTCATCGGCGTAGTGGATCGGCCACCAGACGCCGAAGACGAGCGACTGTGCGGCGATCACGGCGAATCCGACCGCTAGGAACGAGGCGTGCGGGTCGCGAGCGGTTCGATACCGGGCCGCCGCGAGGGTTGCGACCGCGACCGCAACCGCTCCTGCCGCCGCCGCGACCGCCACCTGCAAGCGCGGGGAGAACCACGCAACGGGGATCAACAGCAGGAGGCCCGACGCACAGACGACCGCCGCCGCGACGCGGGCCCGATGTTCCACGCGGCGAGTGTATGGCCGGCGGCCGCGGCGCTCGGGAGCTTAGGAGTAGGCGTGCTCCTCGTCAGGGAACGCACCGGTCTCGACGTCGGCGACGAAGGTCTCAACCGCGGTCGAGATCGTCTCCCGCAGGTCCGCGTACGCCTTCGCGAACTTCGGGACCTTCTCGTTCAGCCCGAGGAGATCGTTGATCACGAGGACCTGCGCGTCCGTTCCGCTTCCCGCACCGATCCCGATCGTGGGGATCTGCAGCTCCTTCGCGATCTCAACGCCGAGGTCCGCCGGCATCGCCTCGAGCACGATCGAGAACGCCCCCGCCTTCTCGAGCGAGTGCGCCTGGTCGAGGACCTTCGCCGCCGCCTCGCCTCGCCCCTGGACGCGGTAGCCACCGAGCCCGTAGACGGACTGCGGCGTGAGCCCGACGTGCGCCATCACCGGGATGCCGATGTCGACGAGCCGGTGGACGAGATCGAACTGCGCGCCCTCGAGCTTGACCGCGTGGGCGCCTCCCTCCTTGATCAATCGTCCGGCGTTCCGAACGCCGTCCTCGATCGAGGCCTGGAACGACATGAAGGGCATGTCCCCGACGACCATGGCGTCCTCGACGCCTCTGGCCACGGCACGCGTGTGGTGGAGCATCTCCTCCATCGTCACCGGGAGCTCGTTGGCGTACCCGAGCACGTTGCGTCCGACGGAGTCACCGACCAGGAGCACCGGGACGCCCGCTCGGTCGAGGATCTGCGCAGTTGGGAAGTCGTAGGCGGTCAGCATCGCCCACCGCTTGCCCTCGGACTTCCAGGAACGGAGATCGTGGATCGTGACGGTCATCTGCTCGCACCTCCTCGGAGTGCACGGCCAACCACGCGGAGTCTACCCGCGACGGCACGAGGAGACTTCCATGTCAGTACCGCTGGCTACGGTGACCACCGCGACGAGTGAGGAGGCGATCCGGATGCCCGACACCCTGCAGTCCGACACCCTGCAGTCCGACACCGTCAGGGAAGAGCCATGGGCGGAAGTCCTGTCGTTGGGCGATGCTCGGTTCGGGATCCTGGCCGGAGGCCCGTTCGATGGGCGCTGCTACCCGCTTCCCGAGGGAACGGTTCCCCGTGAGCTCCTCGTGCCGGGTCTCGTCGCGCGGGAGCAGCCATCCAGGGTCCGATACGTGCTCCGGGATGGGCTTTACCGGTACGCCGGCGTCGCCCGCCAAGCTGTGCCCGCCGCCTGAGACGGCGTCCCGTACACTCTGGGCAGCCCTCATCCTTCTGCTCCCCCCTCGTGGGGGGCCGTCCAGACCAGAGGAGGTGAATGTTGAGGGAGTACGAATGCATGATCATCCTGCCCGCCGAGGCCGATGAAGCCACGGTGAGCACCGCGGTCGATCGCATCGCCAAGACCATCGCCCCGACCGGCGGGAAGGTCGACTCGATCGATCGCTGGGGCCGAAGGCGATTCGCCTACGAGATCGCGCACCAACACGAGGGGTACTACGTGATGGTCCGGTTCGAGGCGGAGCCTTCGGTCCAAGCGGAGCTGGACCATACGCTCAAGCTCGCCGATGAGGTGATCCGGCATAAGGTCCTGCTCCTGCCCGAGAAAGCGAAGGCAAGCACTTCCCCCGCCTCCAAGGAGACGTAAGAGACCCAGAAGGGGGACCGCTCGATGGCGAGCGACAACCAGATCACGATCGTTGGCAACCTTACGGACGACCCTGAGTTGCGCTACACGGCGAACGGCGCCGCGGTGGCCAACTTCCGGGTCGCGTATTCCACGCGGATCCGTGACGCGGCCGGCAACTGGACGGACGGCGACACGTCGTTCTTCACGATCAACTGCTGGCGGAGCCTGGCGGAGAACGCCGCCGAGACGCTCACGCGGGGCAGCCGGGTCGTGGTGACCGGCCGGCTGAAGCAGCGCTCCTGGGAGAACCAGGAGGGCGAGAAGAGAACCGTGGTCGAGATCGAGGCCGACGACCTCGGTCCCAGCCTGAAATGGGCCACTGCCACCGTCACCAAGACCAGCCGCAGCTCGTCCGCGTCATCCGGCGGGGACTGGGGTGCCGCGGTCGCGGCGCCGGTCGGCGCGTCCACCGACAACGAGGAGACACCCCTGGATGCCGGGTAAACCAAGGAAGCCGGAGCGCGCGTCCACGCGCAAGAAGGAGAAGGACGCGGCGTGGCAGAAGAAGCAGAAGCGGAAGGTTTGCATCTTCTGCAAGGACCACATCGACTACGTGGACTACAAGGACGTCGTCATGTTGCGGAAGTTCGTGTCCGAGCGCGGCAAGATCCGAGCGCGTCGCGTCACGGGCAACTGTGTGCAGCACCAGCGTGACGTCGCCACGGCCGTCAAGAACGCTCGCGAGATGGCCCTGCTCCCGTACAGCGCGCGATGAAGGTCATCCTCCAGAAGTCTGTCGACAAGCTCGGGGATCCCGGGGACGTCGCCGAGGTCGCCGACGGCTACGCGCGCAACTACCTGATCCCCCGGCGCATGGCGATCAGGGCCGAGAAGGGCGCCCTCAAACAGGCTGAGTCGCTCAAACGGGGACACAACGCTCGCCTGTCGAAGAAGAAGGTGGAGTTCGAGACGCTCGCCTCCAAGCTCATCGCCCAGGGGGTCCTCCAGATCTCCGCTCGTGCCGGCGACGAGGGCAAGCTCTTCGGATCGGTGACCGCGGCCGACATCGCTGCTGCGGTGACGGCGCAGTCGGGCGTCGCGGTCGACCGCCGGGACGTCCACCTGGAGGAGCCCATCCGCTCGATCGGCACCCATGAGATTCGGGTCAAGCTCTTCCACGAGGTCGAGCCGGTGATCACCGTGGAGGTCATCGCAGAAGGCTGAATGCGCTGACGGGCGGCCGGAAGGCCGCCCGTCAGTGCATCAGACCGAGCGTCGCCGGCAGATCCCTCGGTCGATCGACCACGACGTCGAACGCGTCCACATCCTCCATCAGATGTCCCCATCTCGCCGCGACCGCCAGCGCGCCGGCGCGGTGCGCGGTCTCGCCGTCCTGGGGCGAATCGCCGACGTATGCCGTGCGCGGAGCGGCCACTCCCAAGCGTTCGCACGCGAGGAGCAGTCCGTCGGGCGCCGGCTTGAAGTCGGGTGCGACCTCGTCCGCGCCGACCGCCGCTGCGAATCGATCCCGCAGACCCGCGGCCGCGAGGAGCACATCCGTGTTCCCGAGGTCTGCGTTCGTGAACACCCCCAACATCACGGATCGTGACAGGACATCCAATGCTTCGACGATCCCCGAGTACGGGCGAACACCGAGTCGAGCCGCCTCGATCCGCAGCCGCGCGTGATATGCATCGAGCTCCGACGACTCGACCGGCCTGCCGAGGAATCGCTCGATGATCACGGCGGGAGGACCCAGGACGTAGCTCCTGATCACCTCGTCCCGGCCGAGCTTCGGGCCGCCCAGCTCCTCGATCGTGGCGATGAAGGCCGCGGGGACGACCGACGAGGAGTCGATCAGCGTGCCGTCCATGTCGAAGACCACGGCCTGGACCGGCGGGACCGAGCTCATGGCTGCGGAGGATACGGCCCGAGCGTGTCAGAGGGGTTGTTCACACTTATCCACATGGGAATCCACATGGGGAAAACGCTGCTCAGGGGCGGAGTGACAAAGAAGATCGGGCGGCGACCTGGGCTCGGGCAATCCACAGGCGTTCTCCACTGTCGCCCGGAGCCGCGCGGGCGTAGCCTCCGGCGTCGGTCGGGGTCTGGTTTCGGAGGGGGGACGTCCAGGGGTGGCACGCGCGGCTGAAGAAGTCGTCCGGTTCCCTGCCGGCCATCGACTCCCACCGCAAGACCTCGAAGCAGAACGTTCCGTGCTGGGGGCCATGCTCCTGTCGGCCGAAGCCATGGCCGACGTGGTCGAGATCCTCGACGCCGGGGACTTCTACCGCTCGGCACACGGCAAGATCTACGCAGCCGTCCGCGCGCTCTTCGGTCACGGCGAGCCGGTCGACGTCATCACGGCGGTCGACGCGCTCCGCCGGTCGGGGTTGCTTGAAGAGGTCGGAGGCGCCCTCTATCTGCGCGATCTCGTTGACGAGGTCCCCACGCCCGCCAGCGCCTCCCACTACGCGAAGATCGTGTCGGACGCGGCGCTCCGGCGCCGCCTGATCGGTGCGGCGGCCGACATCATGGACGTCGCGTACGCGGGCTCGCACGATGCGGATGAGATCGCCGACACGGCCGAGCAACGCATCTACGACGTCGCGCGTCGGGAAGACACGGAGGACGCCGCGGCCATCGGCGATCTCGTCAACGACGCCATGTCGGAGCTGGAGGCCATCCAGAACCGGGAGTCCGCGTACACGGGGCTCCCGACCGGGTTCCGGGACCTCGACGATCTCACGTCGGGCTTGCAGGGTGGCAACCTGGTGATCATCGCCGCCCGCCCGGGGATCGGGAAGTCCTCCCTCGCCATGAACATCGCTCGCAACGTTGCCGTGACGCACGAGCCGGTCGCCATGTTCTCTTTGGAGATGTCCCGCTACGAGATCGGGATGCGTCTGTTGTGCGCCGAAGCCCGGGTGCCGTGGGACCGGATCCGCAACAAGCGCGTGGGGCCGGACGACTGGACGCGGGTGGTTTCGGCCGGCGAGACGTTGCATGACGCGCCGCTCTCGATCGTGGACTCCGGCAACGTGAACATCGTCGACATCAGGGCGAAGGCACGGCGCATGAAGACCAGCAGGCAGGGGCTGTCACTGATCATCGTGGACTATCTCCAGCTCATGACCAGTCCGGCGACGCGACGCCAAGACAACCGGCAACAGGAGGTCGCCGAGATCTCACGTTCCTTGAAGCTCCTGGCTAAGGAGCTCAAGGTCCCGATCCTGGCGTTGTCGCAGCTGAACCGGAACCCGGAGGCGCGCGCGGACAAACGCCCCCAGCTCTCCGATCTCCGGGAGTCGGGGTCGCTCGAGCAGGACAGCGACGTCGTCATGTTCATCCATCGCGACGACTCCGATCAGGAGAAGAAGCGCGAGGCCGAGCTGATCCTCGCGAAGCACCGCAACGGGCCGACGGGATCCATCAGGCTCAGCTTCGAACCGTCGCTGACGCAGTTCCGCAACGCCGCGCGCGGTCAGTCCGAGTAGGTCGAGGTGCGTACCATCCGGAGCGATGGCGGACCCGAACGCGACGCCTCGGCGTGTCCGAGCGATCCTCCGACGGCTCGAGCGTCGCTTCGGCGAGCTGTCACCGCCGCGCGCGAGGGATCCGCTCGACGAGCTGATCCTCACGGTGCTCAGCCAACACACGAGCGACGTGAACGCCGACCGGGCCTTCACGTCGCTCCGCGCCACGTTCCCCACCTGGGATCGGGTCGTGGCGGCGCCAGAGGTCGCCGTCGCGGATGCGATCCGCTCGGGCGGCCTCGCCAACACCAAGGCACCGCGGATCCAGGCGATCCTGCGGGAGGTCCACGATCGCGAGGGCGCTTACGACCTGTCGCGGCTTCGAGCGATGACGGACCCGGAGGCGCGCGCCTATCTCACGTCGCTACCCGGCATCGGCCCGAAAACCGCGTCGGTCGTGCTGTCTTTCGCGCTCGGCCGTGACACGATCCCGGTCGACACCCACGTCCACCGCGTCGCCCGCCGCTTGGGATTGGTTCCGGCGAAGGCGAGCGCCGAACGCGCCGGCCAGCTGCTGCACGAGCTCGTGCCCGACGGACTCAGAACCTCGTTGCACGTTGGGCTGATCCGTCTCGGCCGCGAGATCTGCAAAGCCCCAACGCCCAGGTGCGCCCTTTGCCCCTTGAATGACTTGTGCCCGACCGCTCCTCGGTATCTGCCCGAACGTCGTCATCGGCGAAGAGACCTGGCGAAGTTGCCTGAGGAAGCGAGGAACGCCGATCCACGGGAAGGCATGGCCTTCAACTCAGCGGGTCGGGCTGAACTCACATTCATACCGGACGACTCCAAGGCCGTGCTTCGGTTACCCAATGGTCAAGTCGTACCTCGCGGTGTCCCCATGAAGGAGTTCAAACGCATGCTCGGAGAGGATCAAGGCTATGTTCGCGGGCCCGATACGAAGAAGTACCGGGTGGTGATCCCTGACGAGTATCGGGACCGAGAGGACGTTCGTGTCGTGGTCTCATTCCACTTTCGTGACAAGGATGAGATAGCTCGCATCCGGAAGAACCGGATCGACTGGAGAGACCTCCCCGGTTCATGAAACGACGTCGACAACCAAGCCGACGCGACGCGATCTCCCCCCGCACCCAGCGAGCTCACGAACCAGCGAACGGGCACATCCAGTCAGACCAGACGCGCCCTTCGATCACATGCAGAGCTAGGATCGCTCTTCGTGTTCACCGTTGAGCAGCGGGATGCTCTCGGCGAGCGCGTGCTGTGGCTCGCGGAGGAGGATGAGCGCGTTGTCGCCGGCGCCGCCGTAGGCTCGCTCGCCGTAAACGGCGGCGACCGCTTCTCCGACCTGGACCTCACCTTCGGCATCGCCGACCATGTTCAGGTCGCCGACGTGCTCGAGGACTGGACGCGCGCGCTCATCGCCGAGCTCGACGCGGTGCAGCTCGCCGAGCTCGGGCGCGGGCCGACCACCTACCGCGTGTTCCTGCTCCCGGACGCGCTGCAGCTCGACCTCTCGATGACGCCGGCGGCTCAGTTCCGTCCCGCCGGGCCACGGTTCCGGCTCCTGTTCGGCGAGACGGCCGCGGACGGGTCCGATGCTCCCACGCCGCCGATCGCGGGGGACCTCTTCCTTCCCACGCCGGCGGTCGCAGGGGACGTCTTCGGGTGGGGCGTGATCTACGCGCTCCACGCGCGGGCGTGCATCGAGCGCGGGCGTGTCTGGCAGGCCGAGCATTACGTCGGCGCCGTGCGCGACCATGCGCTTTCGCTCGCCTGCCTCCGCCAGGGGCTGCCCGCCGTACAGGCGCGCGGCTACGACGATCTTTCCGCTGAGACGCTTGCTCGATCCGAGGATGCCCACGTCGGCGAGGTCGAACCTGGGGCGCTCCGGGCAGCGCTCGCCGCCTCCGTTCTCGCGCTCACACGCGAGGGCGCGGAGGCGCGCCTACCGCACGCTCGTGTCGTCGCGGAGCGTCTCGCGGAGCTTTACTGAAGAGCTGCAGCTTCCAAGGTCGGTGCCGTACAGCCAACTTGATATCGACCGGACCAAACCGTTCACGACCGCTCACCACGGCCCCAGCGGCCCACCCGGCCCGTCCCTCATCTGATGGGAGAGCCGGGGTGGGAGGCAGAAAGGTGAACGAGCTGGGCGGTATCTGCGACCGTGCGGACTCGCGCCCAGATCGTCAGTCTTCTTCCGCTGATACTGATCGCCGGTTGTCACGGACCCGGCCCGGCTGTCACGAGTTCGTCCGGAACATCGGCCCCTGCTTCATCAAGCGCATCGTCCGCTAGCAGCGCGCCAACCGCCCCAACCATCTCAGCATCAAGCCTCGCGTTCCCTTCCTCCGCCGACGAGGTCTTCGCGACCTTGTTCGCGAAGCTCCACGCAAACCCACCGACCTACCACGGCGTCGCGGTCTCCCGCGCGGCTGATCCGGGAAACGACTTCAGGCTCGAGGTGTGGATGGACCCTCCCGCGTTCCGCGTCGAGATCTCCAACGACGGCGACCGACGGCGCTTCATCCTCTTGACCCAGGACGGGAAGCGCTTCGGTGGCCGGGAGCCCGTCGCTCGAGAGTTCGGGATGATGGACGGCCTCACGGAGCAAGCCGCCGTTCTCCTGTCGCCGCTCTACATCTTTCAGCCGTTCACCCCGTTCGGATGCAGTCCCGCTCGCGTGGTGGGCCAAGAGATCATCTTGAACAGATCCTCTGTCCGCATCCGGTGCTTGGCCACCGGGGAGCGACACGACTTCTGGCTCGATGATGAGACGGGGTTGATCCTGCGGATCGAGCCGGTGAGCACCAGCCCCGGGAAGAGGGAAGTGTGGGCGGGGTCACGCAACTCGAGATGGATCCGCCGATCGATCCCAGGTTGTTAGATCCACGAGCGCTCCGTCGTGCGACGGGTCGTTGAACACTCGTCGATAGAAGAGGCGGGGGCGGAAAGAGGCATCGGGGGGTGGAGTTGGACTCATTCGCCCGATGTTCGGCGAGGGAACGCACTAGCCCGCGCCCGTCTAGGCTTCCAACGTGGAGGTAGGTTGGTTCGTGATCCTGGCGACGGGCGTGGTCTTCCTTCTCGCCGCTCGCCCGATCGCCGTTCGCACCGTCAACTCCTATCCGCGCCTTGCGCCAGGGAGGAGAGCCCGGGCTGTGCCCGCGCAAACGATGGCGAATCGGATCGGCGGGGTCATCGCGATCATCCTCGGGACCTTCGGGCTCTTCAAACCAGGCTTCCTCAAGTAGCTCCAGCCTCAACGGGACGGCTACGGCGTATGCCCACCGCCGCCTCACTCGGTGTCGGGTCGTGCCTTCCCTCTTGCGCTCTCCGGGACGATGGCGCTGCTCTGCCTGACGGCATCCGTCGTCTTCCGAGATCGCCCTGAGGGCCTCGACATGGCGCGTCATGCGGGCCGATCGCTTTCGCCTTCGATGTGAGAGCGATCCCTCATGCGGTCGAGTGCGTTCCGCAGGCGGAGGGGCGACCACCGAGATTCGTGACGACCGAGATCGTGAGGCCCTCCCATTTGATCCTGCACGTGATGGATCCCTCACTCCCTGACACCCTGGAGCCTTACACGAGTGCCCGACTCAGCGACGAAGGACATCTCCCACGGCAAAGGCGCTTCTTGGCTGACGATCTGGCCTCGCGAGGTCTCGTACGTGACGGTCGCGGAGCGTCCGCCCCCGCTCACCTGGTACGTGATCGTGTGGGCCCCCTTCGCGAACATCTT
>DASWDB010000004.1:0-35379 GCA_036395715.1 Actinomycetota bacterium
CGGCGGCACTCGGCGGCCGCACGGCGGCCGCTAGCCGTGAGCCGCACCAGCTTCGCCCGCGCATCGTTCGGGTCGGGGACGCGGCGGACGTAGCCACGAGCCTCGAGATCATCCACCACAGCCATCATCCCCTGTTTGGTCAGACGGACGTGTTCGGCCAGGTCGGTCAGTCGTGATCCGCTCCGCCGGTCGACGCTCAGGAAGACCGCCGCGTGTCCGGGCCGGACGTCGGGGAACCCCCGGTCGGCCAGATCGGAGTCGAGCTCGCCGGCGAGCGCTCGTCGTGCTTCGAGGAGCTGGCGGATCAGGTCGGCCATGGGACGCAATCGTGCCAGTCCGGATGCTCATGGTCAATCAGGTTGACCATCATGCCTCGGTACCCTTCGGCGATGGCGATCGTGACCCGCGAAGCGCGGCCCGAGGAATACGCCGAGGCCGGTCGGGTCACGGCCGAGGCGTACCGCGAGTTCGTGCCCGCCGACGGCAACGGCGACTGGCAGCGGTACCTCGCCCGGATGACGGACGTCGGGGAGCGCGCGGGCCGGACCACGATCCTCGTTGCGCTCGACGACGGCCGGGTGATCGGCTGCGTCACCCTCGAGCTGGATGGCCGCGTGAGCGGCGGGGATGGCGACGCGCCGCTCGAGCCGGGCGAGGCGCATATCCGCATGCTCGGCGTGGATCCGGCGGCGCGGGCGCGCGGCGCCGGCACTCAGCTGATGGTCGAGTGCGAAGCGCGCGCCCGCGCCGCCGGCAAGACCTCCCTCACCCTCCACACCACGAAGAAGATGCACGCCGCCCAGCGGATGTACGAGCGCCTCGGATACGTCCGCGACGCAGACCGGGTCTTCCCCGATGGGTTCGTCTTGCTCGGCTACCGCAAGGAGCTGTCGGGCTCGATCACCTGATCCTGGAACTGCTGCTCGTACAGGCGCGCGTACAGCCCGCTCTTGGCCAGGAGCTCCTCGTGGGTCCCCTGCTCGACCACCCGCCCCCGGTCGATCACGAAGATCACGTCCGCCTGGAGGATGGTGGACAGCCGGTGGGCGATCGCGATCGTGGTCCGGCCGTGCATCAACGGCTCCAGGGCAGCCTGCACCAACCGCTCGGACGTCGTATCGAGCGACGAGGTCGCCTCGTCCAGGATGAGGATGCTGGGGTCCTTGAGGATCACGCGCGCGATCGCGAGACGTTGCTTCTCGCCGCCCGACAGCTTGTAGCCACGCTCGCCGACGACCGTGTCGTAGCCGTCGGGGAGCTCGGAGATCTTCCCGTGGATGTTCGCCGCCCGGGCGGCGGCCTCCAGCTCCTCCTGCGTCGCATCGGGCTTGCCGTACAGCAGGTTGCGACGGACCGTGTCGTGGAACAGATAGGTCTCCTGCGTCACGACCCCGATCGCGTCGCCGAGTGATCCGAGCGTGACCTGCCGGACGTCGCGGTCGTCGATCCGCACGGTCCCCGCCTGGACGTCGTACAGACGCGGCACGAGGTACGTGATCGTCGTCTTCCCTGCGCCGCTCGGGCCGACCAAAGCGGCGAGCTGACCAGGTTCGATCTTGAGCGAGACGTCGTCGAGGGTCCATACGCGGAGCTGGTCGCTCGGTGTGGTCTCGGGCGAAACCGGGACGATCTCGTCCGGGGGCTCCTCGTACCGGAACCGGACGTGGTCGAGCTCGACGCTGCCCCGAACGTTCACGAGCGGCTCGGCGTCGGGCGCATCGACGATGTCGTGCTCCATGTCGAGGTACTCGAAGACGCGGTCGAACAGCGCGAACGACGACTGCACCTCGGTCGAGACCTGCAGCATCGATCCGATCGGGAAGAACAGGCGCGACTGCAGCGTCGTGAACCCGACGAGCATGCCCGACTGGATCACCGAAGAGCCGTGGCTCGAGTTGACCCACCCCGCCACTAGGTAGACAAGGGCGGGTGTGATGGAGAAGAAGAAGCCGATCAACGCGAAGAACGAGCGGCCGATCATCGTCTGGCGGATCTGCAGGCCCGTCAGGCGTGCGTTCTCCTCGCCGAAGCGCCCGATCTCGTACGACTGCCGGCCGAAGGACTTCGAGAGCAGGATGCCGGAGACCGACAAGGTCTCCTCGGTGATCGACGTCATGTCCGCCATCGTCTTCTGCGTACTGGTCGCAACAACGCGCCGCGCCTTTCCCACCCTGACCGTCAACCAAAGGAACAACGGCAACAGGAGCAGCGACAGCACCGTGAGCGGCACCGAAAGGATGAGCATCGCGATGATCGTGCTGATGATCGTCACCACGTTCGACAACACGGTCGAGGCTGTATCGGTCACGACGGACTGAACGCCTCCCACATCGTTCGCGAGCCGGGACTGGATCTCCCCCGTCCGCGTCGTGGTGAAGAACCGCATGGACATGGCCTGCAAGTGGCGATAGAGCGAGTTCCGGAGGTCCTGCATCACGCGAAGGCCGACCTGGTTCGCGAGGAACGTCTGACCGATCCCGATGATGCTCGTCACCAGCGGGACGGCGATCATCAACGCGACGTAGCGGTACAGGAGCGGCAGGTTGGGGCAGGGCTGGCCCGCACAGTCGTTGTTCGTGCCGAATAGAGCGTTGTCGAACACCTTGACGATCAGCAACGGGTTGACGACGCCGAGGCCTGCCGTGATGACGATCGCGAGGGAGACGACGCCGACCTTCTTCTTGTAGGGCGAGAAGGTCCGGACCACCCGTCGGACGGTCGCGGGGTTGATGGGACGGTGGTCCTCGGCGACCGGGCGTGCGTTGAACATCGCGTGACGACCCATAGGTCTTCCACGATACGGCGGGGCCGCGGATGTTGCGGGTCAACGTCGTCCGATGTCACTCGGCCGACATGCAACATCGCGACCGGGAGCGATCAGAGCGCGAGCATTCGGCTGCGACGGAGCACGTCGTCGAGCATCGCCGGGGTGAGCTTCCCCGTGAACGTGTTCTGCTGGCTGGGGTGGAAGCATCCGACGACCCGGTAGGGGCCGACGGATGCTTCCACCCCGTGCCCGAACCGCGGCTTCGGCCGCGGGGCGGGGTGGCCGAGCCCGGCGATCGCGCCGAGCGCGCCGTCCCAGGCGAACGATCCCAGGGGAACGATCACCCGGAGCTCGGAGAGCGCGCGGAGCTCACGTTCGAGGAACGGCAGGCATCGGTCCCGTTCCTCGGGGGTCGGCCGGTTCCCCGGTGGCGCGCATCGGTTGACCGCGCTCAGGTACGCCCCGCGGAGGCGGAGGCCGTCGTCCACGGCGGTGGACGACGGCCGGTTCGCGAACCCGGCGCGATGCAACGCCGCGAACAGGAAATCACCCGAGCGATCGCCGGTGAAGATCCGCCCGGTCCGGTTCCCACCATGTGCCGCGGGCGCAAGCCCGAGCACCAGGATCCGGGCGCGCGCGTCCCCGAACCCCGGGACCGGCCGCCCCCAATACCGCTGGTCCGCGAAGCGGGCGACCTTCTCACGAGCTACCTGCTCGCGCCAGGCAACGAGCCTCGGGCATCGGCGACACACCACGACGTCGTTCCGGATATCGTCGAAGGTCGACGTCGTCACGGGCTGCCGGTGCCGATGACGTCGAAGATGTCGTAGCGAGCGAAGCTCGCGGTCGACCCGTTGTACTGGGCGTAGACGTGATCCGACGTCGCGACGACCGACGGCTGGTCGTTCAGCGTCCGGCCCATCGGTGTCGCGGCCGCGACGAGCGACGGAGGCGTGAAGAGCGTTCCGTCCGCCGAGGTCGCCGAAAGGAGGTCGACCCGGGCGGCGCGCTTCGCGCCGTTGCAGTCATGGGTCAGAGAGGTCTCCTCGCATCCCGCCCACATCGCGATGAACCCACCGGGCGCCGGTTCGACGACGGTGGAGTATCCGCCCGCGTACGTGGTGGCGTTCGCGGTCCCGTCGATCCAGACGGTGGTCGGCGTCGCCGTGACTGCGGACCCGTCGAACGTCGTGTAGACCTGTCTCCTCGCCGTGTTCCACGCGATCGTCACGACGCCGGGGACGAGCGGAGACGCCGAAACGATCGGGTATCCACCCTGCCGGAGCGACACGTGGCCGGCGAGCGCGACCGACACGTCCCAGTTCGCCCGGGTGGCCGCCGCGATCGGCGACGTCCCGGAGAGATCGATCGCGCGCGCCTTCAGTGCGCCCTTCCCGTCGGCGATCCACGCGACCGTGATCAGGTTCCCGACCGCGGCGACGTTCGCGTACGCGTGGTATCCGTCGACCGGTGTCTTCAGCGTCGTGGCCCCGATCCGGATCGGGGCGGACCAGGCACCGAAGCCCGACCGTTCACGGAAGAACACCTTGCCGTTCGTCGCGTCGGTCCACACGGCGTACAGGTTCACGGGTCCGAACGCCGTCTTGGCGGCAGCCACGATCGGATAGTCGATCTTGCCGGTCCGCGGCGTCAGGGATTGCACGCCCCGCCAGGTCGAGCCGCCGTCGACGCTCGTGTTGATCTGGAACCGGCGACGCGCCCCGGCCGGGTCGTAGGCGCTGAAGCCGGTGACCCAACCGACGATGACCTTGGTGCCTGCCGCGGCGATGCTCGAGCCCTCTGCGTTGACCGTCCGATCCGAGAGCCTCCTCGGCCTCGCCCAAGTGATGCCGTCGTGGCTCGAGCTGTAGTACGCGGCTTGCGGCGTGGTCGCGTCCGAGATGAACGCGTCGTGCAATCGGAAGCTCGGGTCCGCCGGGATGCCCGAGAAGTCCAGGGAGTTGCCGTAGTTCCACGAATACGCCCCCGGGATCCCGTGCGATGCGCCCCACGTGACCGCGGAGGAGGCCGTCCCGGCGAGCGCGAGTACCAGAGCGACCGCGGGGAGGACCGACCGTCGGATCATGGGGGCCATGAGACCATCATGCGTCATGTCGCTCCTGGTCTTCGTGTGCGCGGGCGTTCGGTCCTTCGGCGGAGCGAGGCGAACCGCTCTTCCGCGTCGGCGAACGGCTCGAGGGGGTCCAGCAGTCGCTCGACCAGTCCCAGCAAGGACTCGAACCCGACCGCTTCGTACCCGTCGTCCAACACCTGCGTGGCTCGGTTCATCGCGGTCGCGATCCCATCTCGGCACGCGGCCCACTCATCCTCCAGCTCGGGACGCCTCCATGCGGGCATGACGCTGCGAGCTCGGCTCAGGCGCGCGACGAACTCCTCGAGGGCGTCGTCCAACGGGCGTCCCGGGAGCCGGGTTCCCGGGACCACATCGGTGAGGCCCGACTTGGCTGGTTCGATCTCGTCGAGGACGGCGTGGAACGCCCGGAAGGAGGGGACAAGCGCGTCGGGCAGCACCTTCCGGCGGACCATCAGGCGCCGAAGGCTCGCCGGCGGGCGGTGAGGATCCCCCCGGGGTCGTTGGTCGCCACGGCATCGATCCCGCTTCGCATCAACCCGATCGCCTGGTCGGGATCGTCGCTGATCCAGGTCCCCACGCGCATCCCCGCCCGATGCGCGCGCTCCGCGAATCCCTCGGGCGCGTCGAGCACCGCTCCCACCGCCGGCAGGACCCATGCATGCCCCTGGGCCCGTGCGAACGTGAGCCCGGCGTCGGCCTCCACGCTCCGTTCGGTCAGCAGACCCGTCGCGACGTCCGGGGCCAGCTCCCTGCTCCTCGCGATGGATAACGGGTTGAAGCTCGAGACGATCACCGGGCCATCGAACGCGGTGGCCTGCAGCGCCGAGACGGTCGCCTCGACGGCATCTTCTCGGTCGGGATCGAAGTCCGGCTCGCCCGGGACGTTCTTGATCTCGATGTCGGCGGCCGCGCGGCCGGAAAGGATGCCGAGGGCTTCCACCAGGGTCGGAACCCCTGCCTCGCTACCGTCCGCGAGGTCGATCCGGAGCCGGCGGACCTGTTGGAGCGTCATCGACCGCACCAGGCCGGTCCCATCCGTGGTTCGCGCGACATCGGCGTCGTGCAGGACTACCGCCGCCCCGTCCGCCGTCATGCGCACGTCGAACTCCACGGCCTCGGCGCCGAGTTGGATCGCAGACTCGAACGCCGCCTCCGTGTTCTCCGCGATATGCGCGGAGTCACCTCGGTGGGCGACGACCACCGCTTGACTGAACGGCCATTCAGACACTATCGTCCCTCCCACGCCGGGCGATTGGCGGATCTTGTGGAGTCGCACGAACCATGGCTGAACGCAGATTCAGACACGATCCCGACGAGATGTGGTGGCTGTCGGACGCTGCGTGCATCGACGAGGACCCAGAGCTCTTCTTCCCGATCGGGACGTCGGCGCCGGCCGCAGATCAGGCGGTCCGAGCAAAGGCCGTGTGTCGCTCGTGTCCCGTCCGTGCCGCGTGCCTCGAGTGGTCCCTTGCCACGTACCAGGATGCCGGCGTCTGGGGAGGGCTCGATCAGGAGGAGCGACGGGAGATCCGGCGCCTCCGCAGACGCGAGCTCGCCGGCGGCCGCGAGCTGGAACCCGCGGTCTGAAGGGTCCCGGGTCAGGCCTGGCTGGATGGACACAGCGGTTCGATGGGACACTCCGTGCAACGCGGGTTCTTCGCGCGACAGATCGCCCGGCCGTGGTCGATCAACACGTAGGTGAAGGAGAACCACTTCTCCTTGGGGATCAGCCGCATGAGGTCCTGCTCGATCTTGTTCGGATCGGACTCGTCGCTGAATCCGATCCGGTTCGCCAGCCGTTTGACGTGGGTGTCGACGGCGATGCCCTCGACCACGCCGAAGGAATTGCCCAGGACGATGTTGGCCGTCTTTCGCGCCACGCCTCGAAGCGTCAGGAGGTCCTCCATCGTCCGTGGGACCTCGCCGCCGTAGACCTCGACGATCCGCTGGCAGGCCGCTCGGATCGATGCCGCCTTCTGGTTGAAGAAGCCCGTCGATCTGATGTCGGCGCGGAGCTCGTCCTCCGGGACCGCGAGGTAGTCCTGCGGCCTCCGGTACTTCGTGAACAGCGTTGCCGTGACCGCGTTCACCGTCTCGTCGGTGCTCTGCGCCGACAGGATCGTCGCGACGAGACACTCGAGGGGGTTCGAGAAGTTGAGCGCCACCTTGGCATCGGGGTAGGCGGCCTCGAGGCGACGGATCACCTCAGGTGCTCGCTCCTCGATCGGGGCGTCACGGGTCGGCGCGACCACGGTTCACCCCAGCGCGAAGTCGAAGGTCTCGCCAGCGACGTGATCGCTCCAGGATGCGCCCCGGTAGACGTGGATCCCCTGACGTCCGTGGACGGTCCACGAGGAGCCGTCGCCGACCATCGCGGTGTCCTCGTCAAGCGCGACGAGCGTGCCATCCGCGGGCGCGGCCGCCGTGATCGCTGCTCGGGCACCCGGTTGCCAACCGTCGACGATGTCCCAGTGCGGTGCGAACAGAGCGTTCCGAACGTAGCCGAGTCCCGGTTTGAACACCTGATCGAGACCTTGCGCGTCGCTGTCGTACGTCACCTCGGTCAAGCACGCCACACCGGCGCTGCAGCCCGCGTAGGCGAGACCGTCGTGGAGCCGCTCCTGCAGCCGCGCCCAGAACGGCGTACCGATCAAGATCGTGGCGAGGTACCAGGGGTTGCCGCCCGAGAAGAACACGAGCGAAGCCTCGTCGAGCGTCGCGACGACATCCGGACGCTCCGCGTCCTCACGCGTCCGAAGCGCTGACACCCTGGCCGGGATCCCGAGCCGCTCGTAGTGCGCCAGACCCTTCCCCGCCCACGTGTCGAAGACCGTCTCCCCTTCGGGAGCCGCCGCTGCGGGGGAGATCAACACGGTTCCGTCGCCGTCGGATCGTTCCAGGAGCGTGCGGTCGATCTCGTCATGCCAGGGCT
Source organism: Actinomycetota bacterium (assembly GCA_036395715.1). Taxonomy (GTDB): domain Bacteria; phylum Actinomycetota; class UBA4738; order UBA4738; family HRBIN12; genus AC-51. The sequence goes on from DASWDB010000004.1 coordinate 7,795, forward strand.
CGAACTCCCCGGCTCCAAGCAGGGCGAAGGCCAGCCCACTCACCCACGGACCTCGGCGATCGCTTTGGCGAAGGCGGGGACAGCGCGCTCGCACATGTCGTCGTTCGCCGTGAGGGAGAGCCGGAACCAGCCCGGCATCTCGAAGACCGAACCCGGCAAGACGTACACGTCGTGGCCGACGAGGACGTCGAAGAACGCCTGATCGTCCGGCAACGGTGAGCGAACGATCACGTAGAACGTCCCCTCAGGTTCGACCACGTCGTACCCCTGGTCGCGAAGCGCGGGAACCAGGAGGTCGCGTCGCCGCTGGAGCCGATCGACGTCGATCCCGATCCGGTCGAGGTCGCCGATCGCGTGCTGCAATGGCGCCACCGGGAACGCCCACCCTCGCGCCACCTGCGCGAGGAGCAGGGGGCCACGGAGATCTTCGTGACCGGGCATGGTGGGCGGGATCGCGATGTACCCGAACCGCAGCCCCGGCGCCAGATGCGTCTTCCCGTAGGTATAGATGTAGAAGGACCAGGGATACGAGGCGACCGGCGTCGGGTACTCGCGACCGTCGTACACGATCCGGTTGTATGCCTCGTCGGAGAGCAGGTAGATCGGGCGTCCGTTGCGCTCTCCGGCCTCGATCAGGATCCGCGCGAGCGCGTCCAGCGTCTCGCGCGGATAGATCCTTCCGGTCGGGTTGTTCGGCGAGTTGACGATGATCGCGGCGGTCCGGGGGCCGATCGCGGCCGCGATCGCGTCCAGATCCAGATCCCACGACGCCTGATCGGCGAGGACCCGGACGGGAGTTGCACCCGATTCCAGGATCAGGGTCTCGTAGAAGAACCACGGCGGCGAGACGTAGACGACCTCATCGCCTGGGCCGGTGACCGCATGCAGGCAGATGGACAAGCCCGAGAAGTTGCCGTTCGTCAGGAAGACGTCTTCCGCGTCGAACGGCAGCGCGAAGCGGTCGGAGAGGCTGGCCGCGACCACCGCGGTCGCGGCATCTTCGTTCATCTTGTAGGCGAAGTGGTCGCCGGAGGTCGGTGTCGAACCCCGGATCAGTGCATCCACGTACACCTGCGGCGCCATGTCGTGCGGGTTGCCGAACATGAAGTTGGCGATCCCCGGCCCCGATGCCCCCCGCACGTCCGGACGGCTCGCCCAGGTGACGAACGGCCCGATCACGTCGAACAGGACACCGATCCTGGGCGAGACGTAGGGCCGGTCGATCGTCATGCCTTGACACCGCCCAGCCGGAAGTTCTCCTCACCCAGCGGTTGCATCAGGTCGTGCCCGAACACGTCCATCAGCCCTTCGACCTGGCTCTCGTGGGCAGCGATCGCCTTGAACTTGAGATCGCGGAGGTCGTCGGGAAGCACGAAGTGGAGCGCGAGCTCCTCGACCGGCGTCTGCGGAGGACTTCCCGGGAGGAAGATGTTGAACGGCTCGAGCCTCGGGAGCCATTCGGCGGCCCATCCGGGGGTCTGCGTCGCGTACAGCAGCCGAGCCCCCGGCTTGGCGATCGACTCGAACGCATCCGTGGCCCACCGGCTCACGTCCCTGTGACCCTGGTGACCGGTCATCCCGTCGGGACCGAACGTCACGACGGTGTCCGGGTCGACCTCCGCCATGATCGCCTTCACCTGCTCGGCCCCCGACTCGTAGAGGTGGGCCTCCATGTCGATGTCGACCGGGCCGTCGAGGAAGCGATGCTCGCCCACGCCCAGGATCTCGAGCGAACGGAGCAGCTCGGCGGTGCGCACGTCGGCCATCGTGGAGGGAGGCCACCGCTCCTCGTCCATCGAACCGCCTTCACCGCGGGTCGCCGTGACGTCGACGACCCGATCCCCGTCGGCTGCCGACGAGGCCATGATCCCGGCGCTCGTATAGATGTCGTCATCCGGGTGCGCCCAGACGAGCAACAGCGTGCCCAACGATCCCATGCTCAGCCCAGGATGGTGCGGAGCCGGTCCTTGAGGCCGTCCGGGATCTCGTGCTCGGCGCACTTGAGCTGGATCAGCGCCTTGAGATGCATCCGGAACTCCGCCTTGTCCGTGCACGGATCGCAGCCGGAGAGGTGGCGCTCCACCTTCGCTCGGACCACATCGTCGACCTCATGGTCCAGGAACCGCTCGATCTCTTGAAGCGTTTCTTCGCACTCGGGTCCGCACTTACCCATCGACCAGTCCCCGTTCTTCCGCCGTCTGCCACAACGCACGCTCCAGCGCTTTCCTTCCCCGATGCAGACGACTCATGACGGTTCCGATCGGCGTGTCCATGATCCCGGCGATCTCCTTGTAGGAGAACCCCTCCACGTCGGCGAGCAGGACGGGGATGCGGAAGTTCTCCGGCAGCGACTCGAGGGCCTTCTTCACGGCCTCGTCGGGGATGCGATCGAGCACCTCGTCCTCCGCCGAGCCCTCGACGCTCTGCCCGCCCAGCCGATCGAAGAGGTACCACTCGTCGGCGTCATCGGGTCCCTCGACCGTCTGCGGCTCGCGCTGCCTCTTCCGGTAGGTGTTGATGAAGCTGTTCGTCAGGATCCGGTAGAGCCACGCCTTGAGGTTGGTCCCTTCCTGGAAACTGGCGAAGCCTCGGTAGGCCCGCAGGTAGGTCTCCTGCACCAGATCCTCCGCGTCGGCGGGGTTCCGGGTGAGTCGAAGCGCCGCCCCGTAGAGCGACGGCAACAACGGCACGACGTCGCGCTCGAAGCGCTCTCGGAGTGCCCGGTCGTCCTGGGCGGTCTGCGCCATGGGTCACAAGGGTAGCGCGCACCGTCCAGGGCGAGGCGACCCTCCCGCGCAGCGATTCCGAGGGCGGCTACGCCCCGCTGCCTGTCATTGGCCCAGGTCGATGCCATGATGGAGCGACGATGCCCGACAATGACAAGAACAACGCGCGCCGTTCTGGGCCCGATGGGCCATCAGGCCCCGGCATACCCAGGACGCGTCTGACCCCCTGGATCTTGATCGCCGTGGTCGTCCTCGCCCTCGTCGCGTTCAACCAATGGTTCTCGACCGCATCCCGGCAGAGCATCGATCTGTCGAAGTTCTACCAGCTCGTCGACGACGGCAAGATCACCGGGAAGGTCACGATCTCGGCCACGCAGGTGACCGGGACCTACACCGACAGCGACGGCAGCCAGAAGAGCTTCGTGGCCACCCTCCCGGGGTCCAACTACGACCCGTCCACCACGCTCGAACCCAAGCTGCAGGCGAAGGGGATCGACTACACCGGTACGCAGCCGAGCCCGTGGTTCTCGCTCCTCGCCAGCATCCTGCCCCTCGTGCTGCTGATGGGTATCGCCTATTACTTCTTGTTCCGCAGGGTGGGAGGCGGAGCGGCCAACCCGCTCAACATGGGCAAGAACAAGGTCAAGATCTACGACCGCAAGGAGATGAAGACCACCTTCTCCGACGTCGCGGGTGTCGATGAGGCGAAGGAGGAGCTCAAGGAGATCGTCGAGTTCCTGAAGAACCCGAAGAAGTATCAGCGCCTCGGCGGTCGGATCCCCAAGGGCGTGCTGCTGCTGGGGCCGCCCGGGTGCGGGAAGACGCTGCTCGCCCGGGCGGTCGCAGGAGAGGCGAACGTTCCGTTCTTCTTCATGAGCGGGTCCGAGTTCGTCGAGATGTTCGTCGGCCTCGGCGCGGCCAGGGTTCGGGAGTTGTTCCAGCAGGCGAAGGAGAAGGCGCCCGCGCTGGTGTTCCTCGATGAGATCGACACGATCGGCAAGGGGCGCTCCGGCGTGATGGGCGCCGGGTTCGGGGCGCACGACGAGCGTGAGCAGACGCTCAACCAGCTCCTCGTCGAGATGGATGGCTTCGACTCCTCGAAGGGCGTCATCATCATGGCCGCGACCAACCGTCCGGACGTCCTGGACCCGGCGCTGGTGCGCCCTGGCCGGTTCGACCGCCAGGTGGTCGTGGACCCGCCGGATCTCCGTGGTCGCGAGGAGATCCTTCGGGTCCACGCTCGAGGGGTCGCGCTGGACCCCGCGGTCGAGCTCCGCATGATCGCGGCGCGGACGCCGGGCTTCACCGGCGCCGACCTGGAGAACGTCGTCAACGAAGCGGCGCTGCTTGCCGCTCGACGGGAGAAGAACTCGGTCACGATGGACGAGCTCGAGGAAGCGATCGACCGGGCGTCCATGGGTCTGGAGCGGAAGTCACGCGTGATCAGCGACCGTGAGAAGGTCCGCGTCGCCGCCCATGAGATGGGCCATGCCCTCGTCGCTCACTTCTGCGAGAACCTCGACCCCGTCCACCGCGTTACGATCGTCGCCCGCGGCACCGCCGCGCTCGGTCTGACCATGACGCGGCCGCTCGAGGATCGCTACATGGCGACCGAGCCGGAGCTGAAGGACATGCTGGCGTTCGCGATGGGAGGTCGTGTCGCCGAGGAGCTCGTGTTCGGCGAGGTCTCGACCGGGGCCCAGAACGACCTCGAGAAGGCGACGCAGATCGCACGCGCGATGGTGGCGGAGTACGGGATGAGCGACAAGGTCGGCCCGCTCTCGCTCGGCCGAGACGACCCGAACGCGTTCTGGCAGCAGCCCAAGATCTCGGGCGAGACGGCCCAGCTGATCGACCAGGAGACCCGGCGACTCCTCGATGAGGCGCACGACAAGGCAGACCGGATCTTGAAGGACCGACGTCAGCTCCTCGACGAGCTCCGCGACCTCCTGCTCGTTGTCGAGACGATCGACGGCGACGACATCGAGGCGTACGCGACCGGCACGAAACGCGTTCCCGACCCGGACACGGCGAGACGTGAGCAGGACGAGCGCGCAGCCGCGGCGGCGGCGGTTGCATCGAAGCCGGCGACCGCCGTGCACGCGCGACCGGCGCCGACCCCGGTCATCCCGCCGGCACCCCCGCTCCCCGCAGACTGACACCCGGCGCGCCCCCTGACGGCGGTTCGGTCACGTTCCATCGTCGTCGGTGGTGTCGTCGCTGCGCGCGGTTGGCTTGCCGGACAGCACGAGGTCCCAGCGGTCGCGCCATCGATCCAGGAACCGGTAGAAGTTCCGCTTCGACCACGTGGCCCGCTCGCGGGGTGGCGTTCCGAACCACATGCGGTGCTCGTGCTTGTCCACGGGGAGCGCGACCACCTGGCACCGATAGCCCGCGTCCTTGACGCGGAACGACCACTCGATGTCGGCGGTGCGGTACCACTTGAACTTCTCGTCGAAGAACCCGGCCTCCGTGAGCATCTCGCGACGGAAGGCCATCAGGTAACCCTCGATAGCATCGCACGGGCCGGCGCCGGGCGCCTCGTCGAACTGGCGCAGGTCGGTGGTGACGATGCCGAACGGGCCGCAGACACCGACCGTCCCATCCGTGAGCGCCTCCTCGAGCGGGCCGAACACGTCCCCCGTCGGTTCGACCGAGCCGTCCATCGCCAGCACGATGCGGCCGCGCGAACGCCGGAGGCCGGCGTTGCGTGCGACCGCCCACCCGGTCCCCGGCTCCAGGTCGAGCACCTCGACGTCCTCGCCCCATCGGTCGATGGGCGCTCCCGTCACATCGGCGACGACGTACTGGACGCTCCGTCCTCCTGCGTGGGATCGGAACGCACCGATCGCGCGGTCGACGTCTTCCGGCCAGCCCTCGCAGACCCAATGGACGCTGATGTCCATCGTCGCCGGCTCCTCGAGGACGCTCGTGACCTCGTCGGCGCGGAGCGGCCGCTCCTGCTCCCCCGCCGCCGGTTCCAAGAGGAACGTCCCGTCGGGTTCGTCCACCACCGTCCAGCCGGCCGACGCGATCCGGTCACGGATCGCGTCGGCCTCCGCGAAGTCCTTCGCAGCGCGCGCCTGCGCGCGCTGCTCCGCCAACCGCACGAGCTCCTCGGGCGCCTCAGGCATCCAGGTGCCTCGCGAGCACGAGCGTCGGCACGGTGGTGGTGAGCGGCGGCCGGCCGAAGGCGTCCCACGCCTGCATCGCCTCCCATTGTCGCCGTTACCGCGTGGATGGTCCGCGAGCGCGGCGGATCCCGGTCGGCCGGTTAGCTCGTCGCGTTCTTCGTCGCTCTCCGCAGTCGCGAGGCCACGGCCTCCAGCGTTCGGATCGCGATCGAGGGATGCTCGGTGAGCAACCCCCGATAGACCCACTCGGTCAGGACGAACAACGACAGATCGCTCTTCGCGGTCACGGTCGCGGTGCGGGGCCCCCCATCGAGGAGCGCCATCTCCCCGAAGAAGTCGCCGGCGCCGAGGGTGTTGATGGTCTTGCCACCGATCGTGACCCGCGCATCCCCCGAGTCGATGATGAACAGGCCGGCGCCCGGCTCGCCTTCGGCAGCGACGACCGAGCCCGGTGGGTGCTGGATCGGTTTGATCGCCTTCGCGATCGTCTGGAGATCCCGCTTCGAGCATCCCGCGAAGATCGGCACCCCCGAAAGTCGCTCCACCACGTCCTTGTTCGCCACGGCGTCCCCCGTCTCGGTCAGCCGGATGCTACCCCGGCGAGGACGGGCGGCGCCTCGGGGTGAGGACCCGACCCGGTGTTCACGTGGGCGTAACCCCGCCCGGCATCATCGGAACGATGATGCCGGGGATGGAGCGCGAACCGGTGGTCGTGCGCGCCGCCGAGCTCGGCGACGCGCCCCCGCTGAACGACATCTACAACCACTACGTGCGAACGTCGCACGTGACCTTCGACCTCGAGCCGATGAGCCTCGATCGACGGCGGCGATGGCTCGAGGAACGCTCCGGTGGCAGCCATCGGGTCCTCGTTGCGCATGACGGGCGGCGCGTGCTCGGCTTCGCCGCCAGCGGTCCGCACCTTCCGAGGCCCGGGTACGCGACCTCGGTCGACACGAGCGTCTACCTGGACCCGTCGTACACGGGACGCGGCATCGGCGCCTCCCTCTACGCGGGCTTGTTCGAAGCGTTGCGGGGCGAGGACCTCCATCGGGCCCTTGCCGGGGTCGCGCTTCCGAACCCCGCCTCGGTCGCGCTGCACCGCCGTTCCGGGTTCAGCCAGGTGGCGCTCTTCACCGAGCAGGGGCGCAAGTTCGGCCGCTTCTGGGATGTCGCGTGGTTCGAACGACCCCTGCCCTGACGCACGAGATGGCGCCGGATCCACCGGCGCCATCTCGATCCGTCGCGGGGACAGGATTTGAACCTGTGACCTCTGGGTTATGAGCCCAGCGAGCTACCGGACTGCTCCACCCCGCAGAAGAAGGCTAGCAAAGCCGCTGCCTAACCGGCCAGCGGCTGGCGCGGAGCGATCGAGCAGCGTCCCGCCGCGGACGTACCATCGAATCATGCAGATCGTTCGATCCCTCGTGAACGGGAAGCCAGCGCACGACGCGCGCGGAGGCATGCGCACGATCGCGAACCCGGCTCGGCTCGACGAGATCGTGAGCGAGGCGCATCTCGGTGACGCGGAGACCTTCCTCCAGGCGTGCCGCGCCGCGAAGGCGGCGCAGCCCTCCTGGGCCTCCGTCCCCGCACCCGTCCGCGGCGGGGCGATCCAGCACCTTGGGAGGCTCGTCGAGGACAACGCGGACGCGCTCGCCCGGCTGATCACCCTCGAGATCGGGAAGCCGATCGCGGAGTCCCGCGGCGAGGTGCGAGAGGTGATCGACACCTGTTCGTTCTTCCTCGGGGAAGGGCGGCGCCTCTATGGGATGACCGTGCCGTCCGAGATGCCGGACAAGCAGCTCTTCACGTTCCGGGTTCCCGTCGGGGTCGCGGCCATCATCACCGCCGGCAACTTCCCGGTCGCGGTGCCCTCCTGGTACCTGGTCCCCGCGCTCCTGTGCGGGAACGCCGTCGTGTGGAAGCCGGCCGAGTACACGCCCGCGATCGCGGAGGCCTTCGCGCAGCTCATCCTGCACGCAGGCATCCCGGTAGGGACGTTCCAGATGGTGTTGGCGGACGGACCCGAGACGTTCGCCGGGCTCGAACGGGCGTTGGACGAAGGGGTCGTGGACAAGGTTGGCTTCACGGGATCGACCGCCGTCGGCGAGCGCCTGGGTGAGCTCTGCGGCCGTCATCTCCAAACCCCCTGCCTCGAGCTCGGCGGCAAGAACCCGCTCGTCGTGCTGCCCGACGCCGACCTGGACCTCGCGGTCGAGGGCGCGTTGTTCAGCGGGTTCGGGACCGCGGGGCAACGGTGCACCTCCCTCGGAACGGCGATCGTGCATCGGGACGTCCACGACGACTTCATCGATCGGTTCACGAAGGCGGTCACCGAGGCCCCGATCGGCGACCCGACCCGCGACGTCCTGTACGGCCCGATGATCGATCGACGCTTCGCCGCCCGGTTCGAGGATTGGCTCGAGCTGATCCGCGATCATCACCAGCTGCATGGTTCGAGCGCGGTGGGACGGATCAGGGCCGCGGCGTCGCGCGAAGGCTTCGTCGGGGACGATCCCGAAGCGGGCCTCTTCTACCACCCGACGATCGTCGACGGCGTCCGGGCCGACGACGACCTCTATCGGATCGAAACGTTCGGTCCGATCGTCGGGGTCGCGAGCTTCGACACGTTCGACGAGGCGATCGCGCTCGCCAACGGCCACGGGTACGGGCTCTCGTCCTCGATCTACACGACCGACCCGCTCCACGCGTTCCGCTTCCGCGAACGCGTCTCGGCCGGCATGGTCAGCGTGAACAACTCGACCTCTGGCGCCGAGGCGCACCTCCCGTTCGGCGGCAACGGTCGGAGCGGCAATGGGTCGCGGCAATCGGGCGTCTGGGTGCTCGACCAGTTCACACGCTGGCAGGCGATGAACTGGGACTACTCGGGTCGGCTCCAGAAGGCCCAGATGGATGTCGCGGACCTCTCCGCGGACCTCACGTATCGCGTGCCCGAGTAGTTCGTGCCCGAGTAGTTAGGGAGACGCCGATGCGCTGGCGCTGGGCGTCGGCGTCGGCGTCGGCGTCCCGCTTGGGGTCGGCGTCGTTCCGGCGAGCCTGGCTGCTTCGTCGACCGCGGCCTGCGCCGCCTTGATCTCGCTCTGATACGTCCCGAGGTTGCCGGAGACGAGGGCTGCTTGCGCCGCGTCGAAGTGCTGTTGTGCCTGGGCGAGCAGCGCCTGGATCCGTTGCGGCACGGTGCCTCCGCCACCACCACCGCCGCCGCCCGTCGGCACCTGTCCGGTCACCGCGGCCCGGAGGGCATCCTGCAGGTTGCCGGCGATCGTCACGGCGCCTCCGCTGCCGTTCACGATGATGACGTTGTGCAGCTGTGGGATCGGCGTCTGCGCCGCCTGCACGTACACCGGCTCCACGTACAGGAACGAGTTGTCGATCGGGATCACGAGGAAGTCACCGAACAGCACTTCGGAACCAGCCTGACTGAGGAGCGTTCGCTCGCTCGAGAACCTGGCGTCCTGGTTGATGCGCGCGAACACCTGCGTCGGCCCTTCGATCGTGCGACCCTCGGGGAAGCGGAACACGGTGACGTCCCCGTAGTTGGGTTGATCGGACGACGCAGCCATCCACGCCACCATGTTCTGGCGATCGGCCGGAACGAACGGGAGCACGAGCTCGAACTGTTCGGTCGTTCCGCCGGGCAATCGGATCAATTGGTAGTACGGACGGAGCGGCGTCGCAGCCGCCGCCGTGTTCGAGAGCGTCGGGTCGCTCGGGATCGCCCAGAAGTCCCGCTTCTGGTAGAAGAGCGTCGGGTCGGTCACGTGGTAGTTGGCGTACTGGGTCGCCTGGACCTGGAAGAGGTTCTCCGGATACCGGAAGTGCTGCCGGAGATCCGGCGACGCACCGTTGATGTCCGTGAACAACCCGGGGAAGGTCTTCGCCCACACCTGGATGATCGGCTCGCTCAGATCGGCGTAGTACGTGATGTGGCCGGTGTACGCGTCCACCACCGCCTTCACGGAGTTGCGGAGGTAGTTGACGTTCCCCTGGAGGATGACCGAGGACGAGTCCTGGGAGTACGCGGCCTGGCTCAGGTCCACCGACTGGGAGTACGGGTACTCGTTCGTGTACGTGTACGCGTCCCAGATCCACTGTGGCCGTCCATCGACGATCGCCAGGTACGGGTCGTTGTCGAACTTCAGGAAGGGAACGGGCTTCTGGACCCGGGTGCGGATGTCCCGATAGATCATGATCCTGCTGCTGCTGTTGATGCTGCCGGACACGAGCAGGTTGTAGTCGCGGAACTTCCAGGCGAACAATGCCCGGCGGAGGAAGTTCGACAGCGGGATCCCGCCCGTGCCCTGGTACTGCGTGTTGGCGGACGCATCCTGCTGGAAGTCGAGCTCACCGACGTTGGTGTTCACCACCACGAACTGCTCATCGTCGCTCTCGCCGAAATAGATGCGGGGCTGGGCCGACAGGTCGAGCGACGGATCCACCGTCGTCGGTGGCAGGTCCTGCAGCACGTAGTCGGGTTGGCCCTGCGTCGTCGCCTCGTTCACCTGGGCCGCAACGGCGCCGTACCCGTGCGTGTACGCCAGATGGACGTTCTGCCACGTCTGCGAGCCGGGATCGAGCCCCAGCTGGTGGACCTCTCGCGCGGAGATCATGAGCACCCGCTCCGCACCGTTCACGTCGTAGCGGTCCACGTCGACGTCGTTGAAGTCGTAGTACTGACGGAACCGCTGCACCGACTGGAGGTTCTCCTTGAGGACGGGCGGCCGCCACACGCGGATGTTCGACTCGGTGCCCGCGTTGTCGGCGAGCTGCCTGGCGGTCAGCGGCCCCGTCACGTTCCGCTGTTCGGACTGGATGTTGTTCAACCCGAACGCAAGGTTGGTCGCGTTGATGTTGTCCCGGATGTACGGCATCTCGTCTTGTTGTTCGTTCGGCTTGACTCGGAACTGCTGCACGAACGCCGGATAGACCGCCCCGAGCAAGACGGAGACGAGGGCGAGCAACGCGACCGCGATGATCGGCAGACTCCATTGCCGGAGCCTGATGTTGGCGAAGAACAGGATCGCGCAGATGACGGCCACGATCGCCAGGAAGTTGAGTGCCGGGAGCTGCGCCTTCACGTCGGTGTAGGACGCCCCCTCGACCACCCCTCGCGGTGACGTCAGCAGGTCGAAACGGCCGAGCCAGTAGCCCCATGCCTTGACCAGGAAGATGAGCCCTAGCAAGACCGAAAGGTGCGCTCGTGCTGCCGGCGTCACCTTGTCGGCGAACATCGGCGCCTGGGGACGGATCCCGCCCCACAGGACGTGAGCGATCGCGACGAGGATCGTCACTCCGACGAGGGTGGAGAACAGCCACCCCTGGAGGAAGCGGAGCCACGGCAGCGAGAACACGTAGAAAGCGGGGTCGCGTTGGAAGAGCGGCTCCGGGTTCCCGAACGTCACGCCCGCCGAGTTCTTCCACAACAGGAAGTTGCTCCATTCGCCCGTCACGCCGAGCGCCACGAGGAACGCGAGGACGGCCGAGCCGAGCGGCAGGGCCCAGCGCACGAGAGGATCGGTGACATCACGGATCCGCTCCAGGACCTCTTGGTCCGGCGACAGGATCCTTGTCGTCGGACGGATCCTCCTCGCGATGATCAGGTTCACGTACAAGATCCCGAAGAACAGCAGCCCGAACACCACGGCGAGTACGGTCTTCGTGCGAAGGACGGTCCAGAACACGCCGCTCTGGTCGATCTCCCGGTACCAGAGCAGATCGATCACGAAGCCCGAGAGCGCCGTGAAAAGGATGAGCGCGACGACGACGGCCCCGATGACCACGAGCGGCCACCGACGCGACCGACTCGGGAGACGGATCGTCGACATGGGCTGCAGCCTACTTCAGGTCGCCGTTTCGCCAGGCCGAAGCGCTTGGAGCGCGTCGCCGAACGTCGCCACCGAGATGACCTTCATCGCACCCGTGTCCACGGCCGCGAGCTCGTTCATGTCCTCGGCAGGGGCCAGGAAGATGGTCGCTCCGGCATGCTCGGCGGCGACCACCTTGTCACGGATCCCGCCGATCGGTCCGACGTGGCCGCGCAGGTCGATCGTGCCGGTGCCCGCGATCGTGCGACCCCCGGTGAGATCGCCCGGCGTCATCAGCTCGTAGAGCCCGAGGGCCCACATCAACCCGGCGGAAGGACCCCCGATGTCGCCGCTGTCGATCGAGATCGGGAACGGGAACGCGTCGAGCGACCGGAACCCCACGAGGAGCTCCTTGTCGGGACCGCATGGCTTCCGGACGAAGGTGGCCCGTTGGACCTTCCCGTCCACATCGAGTCGGAACGAGAGCGGTTGCCCCCGCTTCGCATCCTGGAGGATCCGGCGGACGTCCGCCGTGTCGCCGACCGGGTGCCCGTCGATCGCGGTGATGACGTCCCCTGGGAACAGCCGCCCATCCGCGGAGCAGTCCGGGACGGTGGACTCCACCAAGGCGCCCTTGCCGTGCTCCTTCGGGTACGTCGTCAGCCGCCGGAGCACGACCCACGTTGCGTCGATCTTGCTCTGGTCCATCTCGGAGATCGATCGCTGGTTCTCCAGCGCCACGTTGCCCGTCGGGTACAGGTCCGTCTGGGAGACGAGTGCCCAATCAGGCTCCAGCCACACAGCCACCGCCTGCAGCGGGGTCACCTGGTGGTAGCTCACCGTGGTCAGCTCGAGGGCGCCCGTCGGGTCGTACCTCGGGTGATCGTCGAAGCGGATCTGCGGCGTCACCGCCCTCGCCGGTCCCGGGCCGATCGCGTAGTACGGGAGTCGGATCCAAGCTGCAGCTACGAGCAGGGTCGCGACCAACACGAACGAGGCGACGCGGAAGGGGTGGCGCATGCGGGCAGTCATCCTACGGACTGCTTCGCTCCGAAGATGGTCGCGGTTCCTCGTCCCAACCCGCTCGTGGGGGTAGGCTCGCGTTCGAGGTGATCGATGGCGTACCTGTTGGTGGTGCTGGTTGCGGCGGCCGTGGGCGCGGCCGCGTATCTCGTGACGCTCCGACAGGGCGCCGCGCCCGCGGGAGCGGCTGCTCCCCGGGCGAGCCAGCCCCTCGGGGTTCCCGTCCCGCCGGGGCAGACCTATGTCACGGCGAGCGATATACGCCCCGACTGGGAGTCACGCCTGACGGGCGCGCTGGGGCTCGTGATCGCGGTCATCGCCGGCGCCGCCGCGCTCGCGCTGAGCGCATACGTCGGTGTCTCGCTCCTCGTGAGGCTCATCCAGCGAGCCGTCGGCTGAGCGCCCCGCCCGTCAGTTCACCTCCGGCGTGATGTCCCGTAGCTCCATCACCAGGTGCTGCGAGATCCGATCGTCGTCGCGCAAGCGTCCCTCGAGGTTGTTCCGGCCGGCCCAGTCCGCAAGCGCGAGCCGCGTCGCCTCGTCGAACGTGCCGTGCGACGGCCCGTCGTATCGCCCGATCTTCGCCAGGCGGCGTTGGAGCTCGCTGATGAGCTCCTCGGTGCCCTCGAGCGGTGGATCGTTGCGGATCAGCATCGTTCCGTCCCACATCGTGAACAAGCGCACGAGCTCTGCCGGCGCATCCGGATGGTCGTCCACCCGCAGGTCGATGTACCGATCGTTGCGTCCCTCGTAGCCGCCGCGATCGCGAACGACCAGCAGCGCGGCCGACTGCTTCCCGCGGCGGTCGCCGCCCGCGACGTCACCCGCCAGGAGTGCCGACAGGAGCCGGTCGCAGAGCTCGCCCTCGGATGACCCGAAGGCGCCGGCCATGGCATCGACGACGCCCGCGCCCACCAGGATGTTGCCCTGGGCCGCGAATCGGTCCCCCGAGACGCCGCCCGCCCACTCGATGCACCTCGACCCCGTGAAGGTCGCGGCGTCGCCGCGAGCGTCCACGAACCCCGCTTGGCGCTCGTCCCGGCCGTCATCGCCTTCCAGCACCGCGTCGAGCGCCGGAGCGGCCGGCATCCCACCGGCCATGAGCCGGAGCCCGTCGGGTCCGAAGTCGGTGTTCGCCCACGCCTGGGTGGCCACCGCGCCGACGCCCGCCTTCGCCCAGGGGACGACCGCGCCGACGCAGAGGAACTTCGAGGCGACCGCGACACCGAGATCGCCGTTCCCAGGGTCGAACGCGACGATCGAGAACGTCATCGGCTCCTCCCTCGCCGGGCTCAGCGTCGGCCGGCCGGCCGGACGAGCTGGAACGCCGATCGGTACTCCTCGAGGTGCTCGAGCATGTGCCCCGCCCCGATCGCGACGGTCTCGAGCGGCTTCTCGGCGACGTGCACCGGGACCTCGCACTCCTGGGCGAGGAGCTGGTCCAGACCCTTCAGGAGGCTGCCGCCGCCCGTCAGGAACATGCCGGTCTCGAGCACGTCGTGCGTGAGCTCGGGCGGGGCGTCGCCGAGCGTCCGGCGCGCACCGTCGACGATCCGGCGGACGGGCTCCGCCATCGCCTGACGAACCTCGTCCTCGTCGATCTTGACCTCGACGGTGTTCCCCGTCGAGAGTTCCCGACCGATGACGAGCGCGGCGCGACCGGTCGCGGACGGGAACGCCGACCCGATCGCGATCTTGATCTCCTCGGCGGCCTTCTCCCCGATCGCCACACCACAGGTGGACCGGAGGTGCTCCTGGATCGCGGCGTCCAGGTCGAACCCCCCGAACGGCACCCCGTGACCCGAGACGACGCCTCCCATCGAGACGACGGCCATCTCCGAACGCGCCCCGCCGATGTCGACGATCAGATGCCCGATCGGCTCGTGGATCGGCAGCCCGGCGCCGATCGCCGCCGCGAGCGCCTCCTCCACGAGGGTCACCTGTTTCCCGCCGCTGGACGTGACGGCCTCCTCGACGGCGCGCTTCTCGACCTCCGAGCTCTCCGAAGGGATGCAGATCAGGACGCGGGGCTTGGGGAAGCGTCCCGGCGCCACGCGGCGGAGCACGGAACCGAGGTACCGCCGGGTCATCTCGAACTCGGTGACGGTGCCCTCGCGCAACGGTCGCACGGCGACGACGTTGCCGGAGTCACCACCGATCAGGTCCCAAGCCGCCTCACCGATCGCGACCACGGAGCCGGTGGACGCGTGGAGCGCGACGACCGTGGGCTCGTCGAAGACGATCCCCTCCCCCAGCCGGTACACGATCGTGTTCGCCGTTCCGAGGTCGATCGCGAGGTCCCGCCCCATCAGGCCCCCATCACCCAGTGGCCTTCACCGGTCGCGAGGAGCTCCTTCTTCCAGATGGGGACCTCGTGCTTCAGCTGTTCGATCCCCTCGCGGCATGCCTCGAAGGCCTCCGCGCGATGAGCGGAGGAAACGGCCACCACGACGCTAGCCTCACCGACCGCGAGGTCCCCCGTGCGGTGGAGCAACGCCACCTTCCGGATGGGCCAGCGGGCCCTGAGACCCTCGGCGATCTCGCGGAGCCGGTCGACCGCGATCTCGCTCCACGATTCGTAGGTCAGCCCGGTCACGATCTCCCCGCCGGGACCGGAATCACGAACCGTCCCGACGAAGATGCACGATCCCCCCGCCGAAGCATCGGCGATGAACGCGAGCGCTTCGTCGACGGACAGCGGCTCGGCGGTGACGCGCGCGAGCGTCTGATCGTCGGACACGGCGCCCATCGTAGCGCGAGGGACGTCGTAGTCTGGCCGACGTGAGCGAGCCACTCGACTTCCCCTTCGGGATGGACCCCGACGCCCTCCGTGATGCGCCGCTGTTCCGCGAGCTGCAGCGAGTGATGGCCTCGTCATCGGGGCCGATCAACTGGGAGCTCGCACGCCAGGTCGGGGTCGCGACCGCGCTCGAGGACGGCTCCGACCCGGAGCCGACCGACGAGGATCGTCGGATGCTCGATGAGGCCGTCCGCGTCGCGGAATTGCAGGTCGCCGGGTTCACCGCGTTGGAGCTTCCCGGCGACATCGTCCAGGTCCAGCCGGTCCGCCGCGGCGCGTGGGTCGGAGCCAGCGCCACGAGCCTCCGCTCGTTGCTCGAACCCGCGGCGCGGCGGATGGGAGAGGCCCTCGAGGCCGCGATGCGCGACCAGATGCCCGAGGATCTCGGGCCGATGGCCGGCATGCTCACGCAGCTGGGTCCGTTGCTGCAGGGCACCCAGGTGGGGCAGGTGCTCGGGTTCCTCGCGACACGCGTGCTGGGCCAATACGACGTCGCCGTGCCTCGCCAGACCGGGTCGGGCGCGCTGTTGTTCGTCGTGTCGAACATCGCGCGCTTCGAGCACGACTGGTCGCTCGACCCGACCGAGTTCCGCACCTCGGTCGCACTCCACGAGGTCACTCACCGGCTCGAGTTCGGACGTCCGTGGACGTCCGCGCGCTTCGCCGGGCTCGTGGACGATTTCCTCTCGACGCTCACGGTGGACGTCCGGGCGATCCAGGAGCGGTTCTCCTCGCTGGACCCGACCGACCCGGACGCGATGGAGCGGGCGCTCGGTAGCGACGGGGACGACGCGCTGTTCGGCGCCGTCCTCGACGACGAGCAACGGCTGAAGCTGGGCAGGATCCAGGCGTTCATGGCTGCGGCCGAGGGGTACGCGGATCATGTGATGCACGCGATCGGCGCGCGGCTCCTCTCGACGCACGCGATGATCCAGGAGGCGATGCTCCGGCATCGCGAGGACGAGGCGACGGACCCGGTGTTCGAGCGGCTGCTCGGGATCGACATGAAGCGGGAGCAGTACGCCGCGGGCGGTCGGTTCTGCGACACCGTCGTCGAGCTCACGGACGAAGCGACGCTCGCGCGGATGTGGGACTCGGCCGAGGCGATGCCGTCGCTGCCGGAGATCCAGGAGCCACGGCTGTGGCTCGCGCGAACGGTCTAGCGACCCCGGCGGGGTATCCTGCCGCCCGATGGACACCGTGGGGGAACTCGTCGCGGCGGCGATCGTCGACGAACGCGTCTGGCAGACCCAAGGTGAGTCCTCGCCGGACGGCATCTATCTCACCGGTCAGCCGGGACCCGCGCTCCCGTTCGTGATCTTCCGAGCGTGGAAGGTCGGCGTCGGGATCGTCGAGGAGGAGGTGCGCCTCTACGGTCCGTCCGGGCGCATGATCTGGCGATGGGGACCCGAGTACCGCCGGATGTCGGGCATGTTCGACCTCACGACCGAGCTCGACGTCGTGACGGACGCCGTCTTCGACGAGACCGGGACCTACGTCGCCTCGTTCATCATCGACGAGCAGATCGTCGGAGAGATCGAGCTCCCGGTGTACGTGCAGGCGGCCCCGACCAAGCTGCCGAAGGACATCGAGGATGCGCTCCGGAAGTCCGACGTGATCTGGGTCGGTGCGGAGATCGGCGGGCGCCGGGTCACGATCCCGGCATGGTTCGTCTACAAGAACGGCAGGATCTACCTGCTGTCGCAGAAGCAGCCCGGGCCCCAGGAACAGACGGTCCCCGGTGTCGGCGAGGCGAAGGAATACGTCGTGGTGACCCGCCGGAAGGGTCGCGACACGGCCGCCCAGGAGTTCACGGCGGCGGCGCGGTTGCTCGAGGGCGCGGAGTGGGAGGAAGCCGCGAAGGCGCTGGTGGACAAACGCAAGTCCCGCGCGGGCGCCCCTGCCGAGTCGATCGGCCGATGGCGCGGCACGTGCGACATCCTCGAGCTGACGCCCAACGTCCCGGCGCTCGTCTGAGAACGATCCCGCGCCCGCGTCAGCGGTTCATCGGCCGGCCGAGCACCTCCGCGATCGCCGCGAGCTGTCGTCCGAGCGCGACGACTTCCTCCGGCAGCAGCGCTTGGGCGCCGTCCACCATGGCCTGCTCCGGGTTGGCGTGGACGTCGACCATCACGCCATCGGCCCCGGCGGCGAGCGCGGCTCGCGCCATGGCGGCCACGAGGTGGCGCTTCCCGACGGCGTGCGACGGGTCGACGATGACCGGCAGATGGGACTCGTGTTGCGCGACGGCCATGCCACCCAGATCCAAGGTGTTCCGGGTCGACGGCTCGAAGGTCCGGATCCCCCGTTCACACAGGATGACCTCGGAGTTGCCGCGTTGCGCGACGTATTCGGCCGCCTGGAGCCATTCCTCGACGGTCATCGCGAGGCCGCGCTTCAACATCACGGGCTTGTTCGCGAGCCCGACCTCCTTCAACAGCTCGAAGTTCTGGGCGTTGCGGGTCCCCACCCGGATGCAGTCGGCGACATCCGCCACGTGGCCGACCTGCGACACGTCCACGACCTCGATCACCACCGGAAGACCGAACTCGCGACGTGCCTCCTGCAGGATCTCGATCCCCCGCTCGCCCAGCCCCTGGAACGAATACGGTGAGGTCCGCGGTTTGTAGACGTCGCCCCGGACGATCGTCGCTCCGGCCTCCTTGGCCGCTCGGATCGCACGCATCGTCTGCTCGGGGCTCTCGACCGCGCAGGGGCCGGCGATCAACGTGAAGGTGTCCCGCCCGACCGGGACGGTGCCGACCTTGACGACGGTGGTCTCGGGATGCAGGTCGCGGGAGACCATCTTGTAGGGCTTCCCGATCTGGATCACGTGATCGACGCCCTGCATCTGGCGCCAATCGATGGCCTTGAAGCGCTCGGTGTCGCCGACCAGACCGAGGATCGTGTGCACCGTGCCGCGCGAGACGAACGCCTCGCCGCCGTTCGCGCGTACCCGTTCCGCGACGGCTTCGATGTCCGCGTCCGTCGCCTCTGGCGTCATCACCACGACCATGCGGTCGAACCTCCTCGTCCGGCCCGGTCGTACGGCCCGGGAAGTCGAAACCCCGGGCGGTCCGGCCCGGGGTCGTTCGCTGCTCGGTGGCCGCTGGCGACTACGCCGGGTCGTGCCCGCTGTAGAAGAACCAGAAGCCGACGCACCGCTGCATCTCGGGCAGATGGTGGCAGACGGCGGGCGCGGGTGGCAAGCCACGGGGGCCCGCCGTCGCTAGCATGCGGCGGTGACCCTCACGGTGCTGGATCACCCGCTCGCGCTCGACCTGCTCGCGCGCCTCCGCGACGAACGGACGCCTCCCGACCTGTTCCGGACCTTCACGAGGCGGTTGGGGTGGCTCCTCGTCCTGGAAGCCACGCGTGACCTGGCGACCGATCCGGTGGACGTCCCCACTCCCCTCGAGACGACGTCCGGACGGACCATCACCGAACGGCTCGTCGCGATCCCCGTCCTGCGGGCGGGGCTCGGCCTCCTCGACGCCGCCACCGACCTGTATCCGGACACCGTCGTGGGCTACCTCGGCATGGAGCGTGATGAGATCACCCTCCAACCTCGCGACTACTACGCGAAGCTTCCTCCGATGGAGGGACGCCGCGCCCTCGTGCTCGATCCGATGCTCGCGACCGGCGGGAGCGGCACGGCGGCCTTGACCCACATCAAGGCGAACGCCAGCCCCAAGTCGATCTCGTTCGTATGCGTGGTCGCGGCGCCCGAGGGCATCGACCGACTCGCCGCGGACCACTCCGACGTCCCGGTCTTCACGGCCGCCCTCGATCGTCAGCTGAACGATCAGGGCTTCATCTTGCCGGGCCTCGGGGACTTCGGCGACCGGCTCCACGGCACGGTCTAGGTCGTCGTTCCCTCGTACGCCTTGCCCGCGGCCGCGGGCGGTCGCACCTTCCCGATGAACCCGGCGAGCACCACGATCGTGACGACGTAGGGTGTCATGTTGACGAACTGCTCGGGGATGGAGCGGATCACCGGCCAATCGCGGAGCGCCAGTGGGATCGCCTGCGCGAAGCCGAACAGGAATGCGGCCCCCATGAGACGGATCGGGTTCCAGTTCGACAGGATCAGCGCCGCGAGCGCGATGAAGCCGAGGCCGAGCGTCTGCCCCTCACGCCAGTTGTTCACGATCTCGACCGACAGGAACGCGCCGGCGAGACCCGCGAACGCGCCGGAGATCAGCACGCCCTCCCACCGGAGCGGGGCGACCGCGACCCCCAGTGACCGGGTCGCCTCAGGGTTCTCACCGGCCGACCGCAGCCGGAGCCCCCACCGGGTCCGGTTCAGGATCCACCACACCGGGAAGACGACGAGGAACGGGAACAGGACGAACGGCGACAGTCCCTGGAACGCCCGACCGAACGCCGGGATCGACGACAGCAACGGGATCGAGATGACGTGGAGGTGGGGTTGGCCCGGATCCGACTGCGTTGCCTGCCCGAAGAAGACCGTCGAGAGGAATCGAGCAAGACCGACGGCGACGAGGTTGATCACCACGCCGGACACGATGTGGTCGATCTTGAACGTGACCGTCGCGAGCGCGTGGATCGACGCGAACGCCGCGCCGCACGCGAGCCCCAGGAGCAACCCCATCAGTGGCCCCGCCGGCACGCCCCACCCCAGCTTCGCACCGAAGTAGTACGCACCGAACGATCCGGTGACGGTCCCGATGATCATCAACCCCTCGAGGCCGATGTTGACGATACCGGAGCGCTCGCTGAAGAGTCCGCCGAGACCGGTGAGGTAGATGATCGTGAAGTACGTGAAGGCGATGCTGATCGCGAACCCGAGCTTGCTCACGTGGTCGTCCCCTCCAGGGCCGGTGCCGACTGCGCGGCGACGATCTCTTCCTCGGCAAGGACGCGCCCCGTCTGTCGCCGCTCGAGACGCCGCTTCGCGAGCGTGTACGTGATGACGACGGACATGATCAAGATCCCCTGCAGGATGATCACGAACTCTCGGGGCATGTCGGTCTCGATCGGCAGGATCGACTCTCCTCGGGACAACGACGCCCAGAAGATCGCCGCGAACACGATGCCGATCGGGTTGTTCTGCCCCAGGAATGCGACGGCGATCCCGGTGAACCCGAGCGTCGCCTCGTAGTTCTGCGGGAGGTATCCCCCGGTCGAGGTGGAGGCATTGTTGACGAGGATCTGCTGCATCCCGACGAGCCCGGCGAGTGCGCCCGAGATCAAGAACAGCTTCATCTGCACGGACCCGATGCCGATCCCTCCGGCTTGGGCCGATCCGGCCGAGGCGCCGACGGCTCGTGCCTCGTACCCCAGGCGCATCCGTTTCACGATGAACCACACGATGGCCGCGGCGAACACGGCGAGCGGGAACAACCACGATAGCCGTGGAGCCGGTCCGTAGCCGAAGAGGTGGCCCAGATCGGGCACCTTCGCGTTCGCCGGGAAGATGTTCGTCCGCAGATCGACGTTCTGCCCGACCGGCGCGTTCGTGTACCGCAGCGAGTTGTTCAGCGCCCATGCCACGAGGCTGATCGCGATGCCGTTCATCATGATGGTCGTCACGACTTCGTGCGCCCCCGTCTTCACCTTCAACGCACCTGGCACCGCCGCGTACGCCATCCCGCCCAGCATGCCGAACAGCAGCACGCTCCACATCAGCAACGGTCCGGGGAGGAGGCCGCCGAGATGCAGGGCCGCCCAGGCGGCGGTCACCATGGCGACGAGGTACTGGCCCTCGACCCCGATATTGAAGAGCCCGCCCTTGAAGCACACCGAGACCGCGAGCGCCGAGAAGATCAACGGGGTGGCGGCCGAGAGCACCCACGCGGGACCGTCCTTGTCCGTCGTCGATGCGCGCAGGATCGATCCGTAGACGTCGAGCGGATTCTCCCCGTAGAGCAGGATGATGATCGAACCGAGGCCCAGGGCGATCACGAGGGCGAGCACGAGCGCGAGACCCTGCCCGATCGCGCTCTCGAGCCATTCAGGCCTCGTCTTCAAGCCTGTGCCGGCGGCGGGCGGGGCGGTCGCCGTGATAGCCATCAGCCCACCCCCCGAACGGCGACGTCGCCGAGCATGCCGCGACCGACCTCTTCGGCAGGCGCGCTCGGCGGGTACTCCCCCGTGATCGTCCCCTCGTAAAGGGTCAGGATCCGGTCCGAGAGCGCGTAGATCTCGTCCAGCTCGGCCGAGATCAGCAACACGCCTCGGCCGGCCGCCTTCTGCTCCAGGATCTGGCTCCAGACGAACTCGATCGCGCCGACGTCGAGCCCGCGCGTGGGCTGTGCGGCGAGCAGCAGCTTGGGATCCGTCTCGAGCTCCCGCGCCAGGATCAGTTTCTGCTGGTTGCCTCCGGACAACGCGCCCGCCGTGACGTCGACGCTCCGGGCACGGACGTCGAACAGCCGGACCAGCTTGCGCGCCAGATCCTTGATCGTGCGGAGCGACAGGATGCCGCGCTTGACGAAGGGGGGGTCGTCCTGCCGTCCGAGCAGCAGGTTCTCCCAGAGGGTCATCCCGAGGACGAGCCCCTGTTCGTGCCGGTCTTCGGGGACGAACCCGAGGCCCGCGTTGCGAATCTCGGCCGTGCTGCGGGATGCCAGATCCTCCCCGTCGAGGAGGATCCGACCCGACTCCAGCGGCCGAAGACCCATGACGACGTCCGCGAGGTCGCGCTGGCCGTTGCCCTCGACCCCGGCGACACCGACGATCTCTCCCGCTCGAACGTCGAGCGAGAGCCCGTGAAGGCGACCACCGGTGAGGTCCTCGAGCCGCAGGACCGGCTCACCGATCTCGACCTCGGGCCTCTCGAGGCGGAACAACACCGGCCGGCCGACCATCATCTCGGCGAGCTTCGCCTTCGACGTCGCCGCCGGCGTGGTTTCCCCGACGACGGCCCCGCGGCGGAGCACCGTGATGCGATCCGCGATCTCGAGCACCTCATCGAGCTTGTGGCTGATGAACACGATGGACTTCCCGTCCGCCCGGAGCCGGCGGAGGTTCTCGAAGAGGTCGCTCGTCTCCGCCGGGGTCAGGACGGCCGTCGGCTCGTCCAGGATCAGTATCTCGACGCCTCGGTAGAGGGCTTTCAGGATCTCGACGCGCTGCTCCTCGCCGACCGAGAGGTCTTCCACGGTCGCGTGCGGATCGATCTGGAACCCGTACGTGTCGGCGAGCTCCTTCACCTTTCGCTCGGACTCGTCGTGCTGGAGGACCGCACCGCCCTCGTCGCCGAGGATCACGTTCTCGGCGACGGTGAACGGGTCCACCAGCACGAAGTGCTGGTGGACCATCCCGATCCCCCGCGCGATGGCATCGCGCGGGGAGTGGATGCGCACCTCCTCACCACGGATCACGATCCGGCCCGAATCCGCCGGATACATGCCGTAGAGGATCCGCATCAGGGTGGACTTGCCCGCCCCGTTCTCTCCGATCAGCGCGTGCACCTCGCCAGGGCGAAGCTCCAGCGAGACGTCGTCATTCGCGACGACCCCGGGGAACCGCTTCGTGATCCCCTCGAGGACGACGAAGGGCGGGGCGCCTTCGCGCCCCGCCCTTCCGATATCGCCCATCGTCGTCGGTCGTCGCCGAGGCCGGTTACGGCTTCTCCGGAACCTTGATCTTCCCGCTGATGATGTCCTGCTTGTACTGCTCGACCTGGTCGATGATGTCCGGGGTCATCAGCGCGGTGTTGGACTTGGAGTAGGACAATCCGTCGTGGGCCAGGTCGAACACCTCACTGCCGCCCTTGAACGTGTTGTCTCCGGTCTCCTTGATCGCGTTGTAGACGGCCGTGTCGACCCGCTTGATCATCGAGGTGAGGATCAGCGGCTTCTGGTCTGCGCTCGCGGTGAGGTACTGGTCCGAGTCCACGCCGATCGCGAGCTTGTTGGCCTTCACCGCCGCGTTGAACAAGCCCGCACCCGAGGCCCCGGCCGCGTGGTAGATGATGCAGGCGCCGTCGTCGTACATCCCGGTCGACAACGCCTCGCCCTTCGTCGCGTCGTTGAACGCCGTGACGTCGTCGCCGATGTACTGGACGAGGACCTTGATGTTCGGGTTGACCTTGTGGACGCCGGCCGTGTAGCCGGCCTGGAACTTGCCGATCAGCGGCCCGGTCTGGCCACCGAGGAACCCGACGGTCGTGCAGTTGTTGAGCTTCGCGGCCTCGAGCGCCGCTGCCGCTCCCACGAGGAACGACCCCTGCTGCTCGGTGAACGTCAGGTCGGCGACGTTCGGGATCGCGGCGGCCTCGTTCGTGAGGCCGCACGCACCCCCGCACGTGGCGTAGCCGTCGATCACCGCGAAGTTCTCGTCGGGATAGTCCTTCGCGATCTCGTTGATGTCCGGCGAGAACGCGAACCCGACCCCGACGATCAGGTTGTACCCCGCCTCCGCCAGGTTGGTGACGTTCTCGCCCCGGTTGGAGCCTGTCGCGTTCGCCTCGAGGAACTTCGTGTTCTCGCTGCAGACGACCCCGTCCTTGATCGCGTTCTGCAAGCCGGTATAGGCCGCGTCGTTGAACGACTTGTCGCCGAGCCCGCCGACGTCGAGTGCGAGACCGACCTTGAGATCCTGGTTGCATTGCGTTGCGCTTTGACTTCCGCCCGCCGCGCTCGAGCTGTTCGAGCACGCCGCCGCGATCAACGCGAGCACCACCATCGGCGGTGCCAGCGATCGGAACACCTTCAGCATCCGTTCTCCTCCGTTCGGATCGGTCTGCCGAACCGACGTGGCCCGGCCGCCCCGGATTCTCAGGCCGGACCGACGCCGGCGTCAATCGACGTCCGGCGCATCCGCCGACACCCATCGACACCCATGGGAGACTTACGCAGCGCACGGGCTCTCCGGATGGACGATGACCACGCGATCGTTGAGGATCTGCGACGCCGCATCGCCGCGTCGCCCTTCCACGCGGGGTTCGGGATCTCCGTGGAGCACGCCGCGGCAGGCGATGTGCGCCTTGGATGGGAGGCTCGCCCGGACCATCGCAACCTGCAAGGGCTGGTGCACGGAGGGGCGCTCGCGACCCTCGTGGACATCGCGATGGGGCTCGCGGTCCGATCCGTCGTGGGTCCGTCTCGCCGACACGTCACGATCGACCTGAACGTTCGATACCTCCGTCCTGCCGAGCCGGGACTCCTCGAGGCCGTCGGTACCGTCGTTCGTGTCGGGACCCAAGTGGGGTTCGCGGAAGGAAACGTAACCGACGCGACGGGCCGGCTCCTCGTCCGTGCGAGCGGGACGTACAGCGTGACGGAAGACCGCGCGAACGCCGGCGACGGTGCCGATCAGTACTGAACGTCCAGCTCGGCCATCGCGTCGGCGAGCTTCCCGAGTGCGCCGGCGAGACCCATGAGGAGTCCCATGTTCCCGTCGACCTTGATCTTGCCCATCATGAAGCCGGTCACCGGCGAGAGCTCGCGCTTGGCCAGCGCGACCGCCGTGGCGTAGCTCTGCGTGATCGTCGCGTCCGGAGCGTCCAGCTCGCCCATCCCCATCGCGATCGAGCCGTCCTCGATCGTCGTCCAGTACCGGGTTTCGCCGTCCGCCGACGTGATCACCTGCTGGATCCGCGCACGCTGGGCGCCGGCGGCCTGCGCGAACCCATCCCCCGCGTTCACTGCGGCGGTGAGGGCATCAGCCCATTCGGGTGACAGGAACCTGAGGGTCACGGCCGCTCCTTCCCCTCCGTTCGGCGGTTCGTTCGGGAGCTCACCTTACCGGCTGATCCGCCGGCGCTCGTCAGTCGGGGAACAGCTCGGGTGCGGTCACGTGGCTGTCGTCGGCCAGGAACCACAAGGCCCGCTCGTCATCCCTGACCTTCACCGTGTTGATGCTGGCGTTCGGTGGCAGGAAGAACATGTCCTGTTCGTGCAGTTCGAGGAATGACGCCAGGTAGGCGTTGATCACGCCGCCGTGGCACACCACCCACACGTCACCGCCGGGATACGCGGTGAGGCCCGCTTCGACGGCTGCAACGACGCGACGCTGGAACGCATCGAACGGCTCGCCTCCCGGAGCCAGGTGGAACACGGGATCTTGCAGCAGGATGCGCTGTGGCATCTCGGGATGTTCGACCAGTAACTCCTCGAACTCCTTGAACTCCCACCCGCCGCCGTACCACTCGACCAGATCCTCCGAGTAGGTCACCTGCGCTCCGGTCGCTTCGACGAACGGCGCGATCGTCTGCCGCGCTCGAGCGAGGGTGGAGCAGTAGATCGCGGCCGGTTCCGGCATCTTGCGCAAACGCGACGTGAGGATCACGGCTTGCTCGTGTCCGGTCGCGTCGAGCGGCGGATCCGCTACCACGCCGCGGGTCGTGACCGTTCGACCCGACGAACGCCGATCCGCCTTGCCGTGCCTGATCAGGTAGAGACGACGTTCGGCGCCGCTCACGAGCCGGCTTTCGCGTTGGGGTGTCGCGCGCGCCAATCCTGCGCGTAGGTCTCCAGGTCTTCACGCAACCAGATCCGGCCGGAGGCGAGCCACGTGATCGGCTCCGGGAACTGTCCTCGGTCGATGTACGTGATCACGCGCCGCTTGTCCCACCCCATGATCTCGGCAGCCTCGGCGACACCGGCCAGCGGTGGGACGACCTCGACCGTCAGGGCGGCCTCCTCCCCGACCGCCTCTCGAAGTTCCTCCAGGCAGGAGCGCTTCGACGTTCCGGTCACCTCGACGTACACGGGCGCATCGAGGACCATCGCGAACCACCGCCCCCCCGAGCGCCACATCCTGGCCCGCACCGGATCGACCACGGGCGGATTGTATGACGGCGTCCTCAGGGGGTGGAGTCGCCTTGATCAGCCCTCGCTCCGCAGGATCCCCTGTCGCCGGAGCTCCCGGCGCCAGCACTCGGTGTGCCAGTGCCGTCGGTCGTCCGGCGCGCCGTCCGGGATCACCACGAAGTGCCATGAACCGGGGCGGACGACGTGATCGCATCCGGGGCACCGGTACTCCTTGTCGCCGACGAGCTGCCGGACCTCGTACCCGGGCACCTCCGCCCAAGGTGGCGGCGCCGATCGCGGCCGTGGGTTCGGCGACGGCAAGGACTCGAGCGAGGCGCGCCGGTTCTTCCGAGGCATGGCGTTCAGAGCCGTTCCCGGACGAAGGCCACGACCCGCGGTGCGAGCGACGCGCCGACGAGTCGGGGGTCGTCCTTCCGCGAGCGTTCGAAGGAGTGCCCCGCCCCGTCGACGTCGACGAGCGTGGCCCGGTCGCCGAGCCGGCGGATGACCTTCGCGAGGTCCCTCGGCTCGGCGAACGGATCCTTCGTCCCGTGGAGGAAGAGCATCGGGATCGTGAGGTCGTACAGGTGTGCGTCGCGGATCTGGTCGGTCTTCCCCGGAGCGTGCAGCGGATAGCCGAGGAACACCAGGGCGGCGGCCGGCATGCCCTCGGCGGCGGCCATCGATGCGATCCGGCCACCGTAGCTCTTGCCACCGGCGAGCACCTGGCGGCCGCCGCTCCGTTCGGTCGCGGTCTCGAACGCGGCGCGGAAGGCTCCGATCGCGTTCGTCGCCTGATCGGGCGTCCGCCGCCCCGCCTCCATGTACGGGAAGTTGAACCGGAGCGCCGCGATCCCGTCGCCGGCGACGGCCTCGCAGAAGCCGACGATGAACGGATGATCCATCCCCGCCCCGGCGCCATGACCGACGACGAGGGCGGGTCCGTCTGCCCGATGCCAGACGGCGCTCACGTCGCCCTTCGGTGTCGGGATCGTCAACCGTTCCATGCGTGCCATCATGGTGGCAGATGGACGGCCGCTTCTATCTGGGGACGTCGGGCTTCGCCTACGACGAGTGGCGCCACGGGATCTTCTACCCCGAGGGCCTCAAGAAGGACGACATGCTCGACTACTACTCCTCGCAGCTGACCTCGGTCGAGGTCAACTACACGTTCCGACGGCTCCCATCGGAGAAGACGATCGAACGCTGGCGCGAGCGGGCACGCCCCGGGTTCGTGTTCACGCTGAAGGCGAACCAGCGGATCACCCACTGGAAGCGGCTGGAAGACGTGGAGGAGGACGTCCGGGGGTTCGTGACGACCGGCAGGCTCCTCGCCGACCGGTTCGGATGCGT
>DASWDB010000005.1:0-2359 GCA_036395715.1 Actinomycetota bacterium
CTCAGGTCGGGAGTGTGGAGTTCGCCGCCGGGCGCTTCGGAACGAGGCTGGCGGTCGTGCTCGGGCACACGCAGTGCGGGGCGATTGCGGCCACGTTGGAGGAGCTGCGGCAGCCGACGCCCCATCAGTCGCCCAACCTCCACTCTATCGTCGACCGGATCCGGCCCTCCGTTGAGCCCTTGCTGGCCACGCCCCTGGCGCAGGACGCCGATGCCCTTGTCGCGCACGCCGTCCGCGCCAACATCCGGGCCGCGGTCGATCATCTGCGGCACGGCTCTGCCGTGCTGGAGCGTCTCGTTGCGGAGGAGGGGTTGCTGATCGTCGGCGCCGAGTACTGTCTGGAGACGGGCGTGGTCGACTTTTTCGATGGGGTCCCCGAGGCCTAGCAACCGCCGCAAAACACCGATGAAATCGATTCGCACGGATCACTGGCGCACGGTCTTCGCCAAGGGAGAGCCTCCTTGCGCGCGCAGTCAGTAGGCCCGCAGTTTAGGCGCGAAATGCACCGTGTCCGTCAGGAGGACCTGCCATTCCAGGGCAGCTCTCATCACTTTGTCGGAGCCGATCACGGCGTGCATGGCTCCGTGTTTCTGCTCAGCGCTCTCCCCGGGCGGGGTCCCGGACCCCATCGCCATCCGTACGACGAGGTCCAATTCGTGAGGGAAGGTCGCGGTCTCTGGACCGTGAACGGGGAGGGGTTCGAAGCCGGAGCCGGTGACATTCTCGTCATCAAGGCCGGGGACGCGCCCCTCGTCCAACTGGATGTACATCTCAGCCCGCGGTTCGTGCAAGAGAACCTGACCTAAATGACGTCCGGATGATCCGCCGCTTCGGCCTGCTTCACGCCACGGCGCTGAACATGACGAACATGATCGGGATCGGACCGTTCATCACGATCCCGCTCCTCATGTCCGCGCTGGGCGGTCCGCAAGCGATGCTCGGCTGGCTCGTCGCGCTGATCATCGTCATGTGCGACGGCATGGTCTGGAGCGAGCTGGGGGCGGCGCTGCCAGGCTCCGGCGGCTCGTTCGGGTATCTGCGCCGGGGCTATGGCACCGAGCAGGTCGGTCGCCTGATGGGGTTTCTGTTCGTCTGGCAGTTTGTGCTCAGCGGCCCCCTCGAGATCGCGTCCGGCTACATCGGCTTCTCGCAGTACCTCGGCTACATCTGGAAGGGGATCACGGCGCGCCAGACGATGCTCGTCGTCACCATCGTCGGGCTCGCGAACCTGGCACTCCTCTACCGCCGGATCACGTCGATCGCGGCGATCACGGTCACGCTCTGGATCGGCACGATCGTCACCGTCATCGTGGTCGTGGTGACTGGTGCGCTGCACTTCGACCATCGGGTCGCATTCGACTTCCCCCCGGGCGCCTTCACTTTCTCCCTGGGCTTCCTGCTGGGCCTCGGTGCCGCGTCGCGGATCGGCGTCTACGACTACCTGGGCTACTACGACGTCTGCTATATCGGTGACGAGGTACGGGATCCCGGCCGGGTGATCCCACGGTCGATTCTGATCAGCACCGTCCTGGTCGCGGTGATCTATCTCGCGATCAATCTGTCGATTATCGGCGTCGTCCCGTGGCGCGACTTCGTGCCGGCCGTGTCACACGCGCAGTCCAACTTCGTCGTCTCGATCTTCATGGAACGGATCTACGGTTCGGGCATCGCGACGCTGTTCACAGCCATGATCCTCTGGACGGCGTTCGGCTCGGTCTTCGCCCTGTTGCTCGGGTACTCGCGCGTGCCGTATGCGGCGGCGAAGGACGGCTATTTCTTCAAGGTGTTCGCCCGCCTCCATCCGTCCGGGGGATTCCCCTACGTCTCGCTCATTGTGCTCGGGGTCCTTTCGATCTTCGCGGGGTTTGTGTCCCTGGGCATGGTCATCGATGCGTTGATCACGACGCGGATTCTCGTGCAGTTCATCGGGCAGATCGGCGCGGTGACCCTGCTGCGTCGGCGCGCGCCGGACCTGCCGCGGCCCTATCGGATGTGGCTCTATCCGGTGCCGAGCCTCATCGCGCTGCTGGGATGGATCTTCATCTTTGCGACGACACCGCCCACGGTGATCGCCTTTGGACTGGGCGCGCTGCTGCTCGGTGTGGTGTGCTTCGCGGCGTGGTCGTGGAAGAGACGAATGTGGCCGTTCGAGGCGAGTCAGGGGGCCGGCTCTCGAACCTGATGCAGCGTATTGATCTCGGGATGCTGCAGTGTTTGTCGGATCCCCCGGGGCCAACGGATCTCGACCCGGTCCACCGTGGTCCCGTCGCCGAGACCGAAGTGCACCACACGGCTCGATTGGGCTAAGTAACCGCCCGCCGGGCTCACCTGCCGGACCATCACGGTCTTCCCGACCCAG
>DASWDB010000006.1:0-2012 GCA_036395715.1 Actinomycetota bacterium
CAGGCGCTTGGTAGCATCGCGGCGCCATGGCCGACGATGCCCTCGCGAGGCTGCAGAGCGGGGCCGCGGAGATCGCTCCCGAGGGCGGACTGGCGGAGAAGCTGGCGCTCGGGAGGCCGTTACGCGTCAAACTCGGTCTGGACCCCACCGCTCCCACGGTCACGCTCGGATGGGCGGTCGTCCTCCGGAAGCTGCGTCAGTTCCAGGACGCGGGACACCAGGCCGTGTTGATCGTCGGCGACTTCACGGCGCGGGTCGGGGACCCGTCGGGAAGGTCCTCCACCCGGCCGACCGTGTCGAAGGAGCAGGTCGACGCGTTCGCTGAGCACGTGCTGTCCCAGTTCTGGAAGGTGATCGATCGCGACCGGGTTGAGCTCCGTCGCAACTCCGAGTGGCTGGAAGCGCTGGGCGTCGAGGACGTCCTTCGGCTGACAGCGTCCACGACCGTTGCGCGCATGCTGGAACGCGACGACTTCGCGAACCGGTACGCGGCCGGGAAGCCGATCTCGTTGACCGAGTTCCTGTATCCCCTGCTCCAGGGGTACGACTCGGTCGCCGTCGAGGCGGACGTGGAGCTCGGAGGCACCGATCAGCTCTTCAACCTGCTCGTCGGACGCGAGCTCCAGAAGGACGCCGGGCAGGACCCACAGATCGCGCTCACGATGCCCTTGCTCGAAGGGTTGGATGGCGCTCAGAAGATGAGCCAGTCGCTGGGGAACTATGTCGGCGTGGACGAACCCCCGGAGGACATGTTCGGCAAGCTGATGTCGGTCCCGGACGCATCGATCGCGACGTACGAGCTGCTCTGCACGGATCTCGGCCCCGAGGACCACGCCCGCGTCGTCGCGGGTCTGGCCGACGGCTCGCTCCACCCGAACGACGAGAAGCGACGGATGGCCCGGACGATCGTCGACCTGTACCACGGACCGGGGTCGGGCGAAGCAGCGGAGCAGCGGTTCGATCTGGTCCACAAGCAGCATCGGATCCCGGAGGACGTGCAGGACGTCCACGTACCCGTGAGCGTCTTCCGGAAGGAGCATGACGGTACGTGGAGCGTCCACGTCCCCGCGCTCCTGGAGGCCCTGGGCCTCGTGAGCAGCCGCTCGGAAGCCAGACGGATACTGGCGCAGGGCGGCGTGCGGGTGAACGGGCAGTCGCAACCGATCGAGGATCTTCGGATCGAGGGCGAGCCGCCCGGCACCGTGTCGGGATCCGTGTGGCAGGTCGGTCGACGACGGTTCGCGCGGTTGGCGGGCATCGGGGACTGACCCCATTCGCAGCGAACAGGCGTTCGAGCATGACGGCCCGGTTGACGCCCCCGGGGGGGCTGCTACCATCTCGTCCGGCGCGACCCCCTGCGCGAGGTGCAGCACGTCTTGCGTTTGGGTCTCCGTGTCCGCTCGCACCTTGAGAACTGAACAGCGTGTGAAGCCAGTGACCTCGTCACTCCGAGGCCGGTTCGCCGTGCCCTCGGCTTGACGACCGTACAGAACACGAACCGTTCCGCGATCCTTGCGGAGCGGGTCAGGAGGTCGGCCGGAGGTGCCTCTTCGGTCGGCCGACTCCAGAAGACAGCGAAGCCGGCCTCCGGGCCGGACGAGCGATCTCTACGGAGAGTTTGATCCTGGCTCAGGACGAACGCTGGCGGCGCGCTTAACACATGCAAGTCGAACGGTGAACGGGGCTTCGGCCCCGGGATCAGTGGCGAACGGGTGCGTAACACGTGGGCAACCTGCCCCAGACTCTGGGATACCCCCGGGAAACCGGAGCTAATACCGGATACTCCGGCCGAACCGCATGGCTCGGCCGGGAAAGGTCCGCCGGTCTGGGATGGGCCCGCGGCCTATCAGCTTGTTGGTGAGGTAACGGCCCACCAAGGCGACGACGGGTAGCTGGTCTGAGAGGACGACCAGCCACACTGGGACTGAGATACGGCCCAGACTCCTACGGGAGGCAGCAGTGGGGAATCTTGCACAATGGGCGAAAGCCTGATGCAGCGACGCCGCGTGAGG
>DASWDB010000007.1:0-2981 GCA_036395715.1 Actinomycetota bacterium
GAACCTCGCTACTCGCACACCTACGCCGACACCCACGCGATCGTCGCCTTCGACGACGTGCGGGTCCCAGCGACGCAGCTGATCGGGGCCGAAGGCGATGGGATGATGTTCACGTACGCATGGTTCCGGTACGAGCGCCTGATGATCGCGGCCCGGTGCTGCGGCGCAGCCGAACGATTGATCGAGGAGGCGACGGCGTTCGCGAAGGAGCGGATCCAGTTCGGCGTGCCGATCGTGGAGCATCAGGCGATCGGGCACATGCTCGCCGACTCCCTCACGGAGCTCTGGGCCGCACGCCTCATGACGTATCGGGTGGCGGAGGACATCGCTGCAGACATCGATGTGAAGATCCAGCACGCGCAGTGCTCGATGGCCAAGCTCTTCGCGAGCGAGATGGCGGGTCGGGTGTCCGACCGTGCCGTGCAGATCTTCGGCGGGCGTGGCTACATGCGCGAGAACGTGGCGGAACGCTTCCACCGCGAGCTGCGGGTGGACCGGATCTGGGAAGGGACCTCGGAGATCCAGCGCAACATCGTCGCGGATCAGCTGCGCAAGCGCGGCGTTCGGACCCTGACCTGAGCCGTCAGGCGGTGTCCTCGGTCTCGGCTCGGATCATCGCCCGCCCCCTCCGACGCGAGGAGGCGACGTTCGCGATCGCGATCACGACCCCCGCGAGGAAGATGGCCGTCCCCATGACGAAGACCTGCGGCGGGATCCCCACCTTCACCGCTCCATAGACCCACAGCGGGAACGTGACCGTCTGTCCTGCGACGAAGTTCGTCGTGACGAAGTCGTCGATCGACAGCGCGAACGCGAGCAACGCACCCGCCAGGATGCCGGGCCAGATCAGTGGGAGCGTGACCTTGATGAACGTCTGGACGGCATCGGCGTAGAGGTCCTGCGCTGCCTCCTCGATCTCACGGTTGAAGCCCGACAATCGAGCTCGGACGACGATGGCAACGAACGCGATGTTGAACATCACGTGGGCGACGAAGATGCTGAGCAGCCCCTGCTGGAAGTTGATCAGCACGAAGAACGAGAGCAGTGCGGCCCCCAGCACGATCTCGGGCGCGGCGATGTTGAGGAACATCACGACCTCAAGCGTGCCCGAGCCCCGGAACCGGTAGCGGACGAGCGCGAGCGCGATCATCGTGCCGAAGATCGTGGCGACGATCGTGCTGAGCACGGCGATCAGGAGCGAGTTCCAGAGCGCGGAGGTCAGGTCCGGGACGCCGTTCCACTGCCTCCACCAATCCAACGTGAAGCCCTGCCAGCGGAAGGACACCTTGGGTGCGGTCGCGTTCGCAGCGGTGTTCGCGTTGAAGCTGTACAGGATCATCACGGCGATCGGGACCAGCAGGTAGGCGATGATCAGCTTCGTGTAGATCGGAAGGATGAGGTTCTTCCAGGACCGCTTGGGGGTCCGGCGGATCGGTGCCTCGAGCGCTTCGATCCGCTCCGGGGCCGCGACGGTCGCCATCAGATGTACTCCTCGATCTGGCGGGTCCCCAGCACGCGTGCGTAGATCAGGATCCCGATCAGGAGCCCGACCATCAGGATGAACGACAGCGTCGAGGCGAGCGGGTAGTTCTGGTCGTTCAGGAACGCTCGCTGGATCACGTTGCCGATCATCGTCGTGTTGGGCCCGCCGAGGATGTCGTTGTTGACGTAGTCGCCGACCGCCGGGATGAAGGTCAGGAGGAACCCGGCGAAGATGCCGGGGATGGACAGCGGCAGGATGACCTTGCGGAAGACCTGACGGGGGGTCGAGTAGAGGTCGCGAGCCGCCTCGACCACGTTGCGGTCGATCTTCTCGAGCGAGACGTAGAGCGGCAGCACCATGAATGGCAACGAGTTGTAGGCGATCCCGGCGATCACGGCGATCGAGGTCGACAGGATGTGGAACCCCTGCGGCAACAGGTGCCACCGCTCGAGGTTCGAGATCACGATGCCGTCGTCCGACAGGATGAACTGCCACGCGAGCGACCGGATCACGAACGACACGAAGAACGGCAACAGCATCAAGAACAGGTAGGTGGTCTTATGGTGCCCGCCCTTGAAGGCGATCCAGTAGGCGGCCGGGTAGCCGGCGACGAGCGTCACGATCGTGACGACCGCTCCATACCAGAGTGAGCGGACGAACTGGGTGTGGGCTTGCGCCCACGCGGCGCTGTACTCGCCGATGTGCCACGTGAACTGATACCCGGAGTTCTTGAAGCCCAGCGTGGGGATCCTCGTCTCCAGCGAGAGGACGAGCATCGCTCCCATGGGGACGAGGAAGAAGATCGCGAGCCACAGGACGCCGGGAGCCGTCAGCCCGTACGGCGCCAGACGCTTCCTGCCGCGGGCCTTGTTCCTCGTCAGCCCGTGATGATCGGATCGAAGGTGTTGTTCCACTGGTCGAGGTCGCTGGTGCCCTTGTAGACGTAGTACTGGTGCGTCTTGTCCAACATGGCCTGATCGGGGAACACGAGCGGGCTCGAGGCGACGGCCTTCCCACCAGGGAGTCCGTCGACGATCGGCTTCGCCGCGGGAACCGGCGTGATGTACCAGATGTAGTTGGCCATCAGCGCGGCGACGTGTGGGTCGTAGGCGTAGTTCATGTAGGTGAGCGCGTCCAGGGGGTTCGCCGCCCCCACCGGGATCATCATGTTGTCGTGCCAGAACATCACGCCTTCGTTCGGGACGATGAACTTCAGCTCCGGGTACCCGGACTGCTGTGCGATGAAGATGTCGCCCGACCATGCCTGGGTGATCCACGTGTTGCCGTTCTCCAACTGGTTGATGTACCCCTGGTCGAAGTAGCCGCGCGGGATCCCGTCGTCCTTCTGCTTCTGCAGCACCGCGGCAGCTTGGGTCCAGTCGTCCGGCGATGACGTTGACGGCTCGATCCCGAGCTTCAGGAGCCCGATGCTCCCGAGCTCGGTGTTGTCACTCATCATCCCGACGTGGCCGGCGACCGAAGGATCGAAGAGGTCGTT
>DASWDB010000008.1:0-12575 GCA_036395715.1 Actinomycetota bacterium
TCAAGCTCGACCTCGACGCCGACCTCGCCGACCCCGACGCAACCGGGTGGCGGGTCCAGCGCTAATCTCGGTGGTCATACCGTGGTCCTGCTGGACACCTTCAGAGTGAGCGGGACGGATCGCGCGCAGGTGGAGATCGACGGCGTCGTGTACAACGTCGCGGTCGGCGAACGTTTCGGACCGGGGAACCGGTTCGAGCTCCGGTCGGTCTCCGGCAATTGCGGAACGTTCGTGTTCGGCGATGAGTCGTTCACGCTCTGTATCACCCCGTCGAAGTAGACGGGGGGACGAGCCCGGCGGCCCGCCCACGGGGGGAGCGGTCGCCGGTTCGCGGGGGCGGCCCCGCAAGGGCGCCGCCCCCGCACCCTTTGGCGCCGGCGGTCCCGAAGCTCGTGTTCACTATCATCGGGCGCATGTTGCGGCTGCTCACCGCCGGGGAATCCCATGGGAAGGAACTCGTTGCCGTGCTCGAGGGACTCCCTGCGGGGGTCCCGTTCTCGTCGCAGGCACTCGCGAACGAGCTCGCGCGCAGGCGCCACGGGTACGGGCGCGGCGGCCGGCAGCGCTTCGAGGCGGACGCCTTCGAGGTCGTGGCCGGGGTACGCCATGGATCGACGCTCGGGTCGCCGATCGCCGTCACGATCCCCAACGTGGAGTGGGATGCGAAGTACCGCGAACTCATGGCGCCGGAGGGCAGGCCCGATCCGTCGCAACGGCTCACCCGCCCTCGACCCGGCCACGCCGACCTCGTCGGCGCGCTCAAGTACGGGTTCGACGACGTGCGCAACGTGTTGGAGCGTGCGAGCGCCCGCGAGACGGCAGCGAGGGTCGCCGCCGGTGCGTTCTGCAAGGCCTTCCTGGGGGGATTGGGGATCGACGTCCTCTCCCACGTCGTCCAGATCGGGAAGGTCCGCAGTGGGTCACGGAGGCCACCGTCGCCGGAGGACCGAGGCTCGATCGATGCGTCCCCGGTCCGCGCCGCGGATCCCGACGCGTCCGACGCGATGCGGGCGGAGATCGACCGGCTCCGCACGGCGCGGGACACGGTCGGTGGCGTCTTCGAGGTCCTGGCCTACGGCGTTCCGCCGGGCCTCGGCTCCTTCGTGCACTGGGACCGCAAGCTCGACGCGAGGCTCGCCTCGGCGCTGATGTCGATCCAGTCGGTGAAGGGCGTCGAGGTCGGCGACGGGTTCGCGAGCGCGGCGCGTCCGGGGTCGAAGGCCCACGACGAGATCGTGCTGCGCGGCGGCCGACTCGCGCGGGCGTCCGCGCGAGCCGGGGGGATCGAGGGCGGCATGTCCACCGGACAACCGATCAGGGTTCGCGCGGCCATGAAGCCGTTCTCGACCGTCCCGCGACCGCTGCGGACGGTGGATCTCGCGACGGGGGAGCCCGCGGTCGCGATCAAGCAGCGAACGGACGTCTGCGCGGTGCCGGCCGGCGGCGTCGTCGGCGAGGCGGTCGTCGCCTTCGTGCTGGCCGACGCGACACTCGAGAAGTTCGGGGGGGACTCGCTCCCGGAAACGAGGGGGAACCTCGACCGGTACCTGGAGGCGCTCCCGTGATCGTCTATCTCGTCGGGATGCCGGGCTCGGGCAAGTCCACCGTCGGCCGTGAGGTCGCGGGGCGGCTGGGCGTGCCCTTCGTGGACCTGGACGCCGAGATCGAGCGCCGCCACGGATCGACCGTCCCGGAGATCTTCGCTGTCGAAGGAGAGGCGGCCTTCCGCGCGCTCGAGGCGCGGGCGCTCGTGGAGGTGTCCCGTCACGATCCCTCGGTGGTCGCGTGCGGCGGCGGCGTCGTCCTGGAACCGGCGAACCGTATCGCGCTGCGGAACACCGGGACGTGCGTCTACCTGGATGTCCCGCTGGACGTGTTGGAGGAGCGCGTCCGGCCGGCCGCGGAGCGCCCCCTGATCCGGGCCGAGGGCGATCTGGAGCGCCTGCTGGCCGAACGGGAAGGGCTCTACCGGGAGTTCGCGGCGCACGTCGTCGACGGCAGCGGGCCACCGGGAGCGGTGGCGGACGCGATCGTGGAGGAGCTCCGTTGGAGCGCGTGACCGTCCGGGTCCCCGGGCGGTCCTATCAGGTGATCGTCGGTTCGGGCGTGCTGGAACGCGCCGATGACCTGATGCCGTCGTTCCCCGGTGCGACCCAGGCGTTCGTCGTGAGCGACCGGACCGTGCACGATGCGTGGTTCCCGCCTCTGGCCGCGGCGCTGGATCGGAGCGGCCTCCACGCCGTGCCGCTGCTCGTCCCGGCGGGGGAGGACGCGAAGACCCTCGACGTGTACCGCGCGCTGCTGCACCAGCTCGCGACGCAGGAGGCGCATCGAGACGACCCGATCGTAGCCCTGGGCGGTGGCTCGATCGGCGATCTGGCAGGGTTCGTCGCATCCACGTACATGCGCGGGACGCCGTTCGTCCAGGTTCCCACGACGATGACGGCGCAGGTGGACGCGGCGATCGGCGGGAAGACCGCCGTGAACCTCCCGGAGGGCAAGAACCTCGTCGGGGCGTTCCACCAGCCGTGCGTCGTGCTCAGCGAGATCGCGGCGCTCGGATCCCTCCCGGATCGCGACTTCCGAGGCGGGCTCGGCGAGGTCGCGAAGTACGCCCTGACGATCGACGTCGAACTGCTCGACGAGCTCGAACGCGACCCGTCGCCGGTCCTGGCGCGCCAGCCGGATGCGCTCGAGCGACTCGTTACCCGATGCGTCGCGGCGAAGGCCGGAGCCGTGGCCGAGGACGAGCGCGATACCGGTCGGCGGCTGATCCTCAACTACGGCCACACGCTCGGCCATGCGCTGGAGCGGCTCGACGCCTTCGCGGGCCGGTCGCACGGGGAGGCGATCGCGGTGGGGATGGTGTTCGCCGCCCGGTTGAGCGAAGCGCGTGGTCTCGGGGCGGAGGGCCTGACCGCTCGGACGCTCCGGCTGCTGTCATCCTTCGGCCTGGACACCGACGGTCCCATGCCGCCGACCGAAGACATCCTCCACGCCTTCCGGCTGGACAAGAAGTTCCGTGACGGCGTCCGGTTCATCCTGCTCGAAGACGTCGGTCGACCGCGGATCGTCGACGGTGTACCGCGCGACGAGGTCCGCCGCCTCCTCCACGAGATGGGAGCTCCCGCATGAACGTGCTCTACCTCTTCGGTCCCAACATGGGGGCGCTCGGACGACGCGACCCCGCCACCTACGGCTCGCGAACGCTCGCTGAGATCATGCAGGACGTGGATCGGCGTGCCGGCGAGCTCGGCCACACGGTTCGATGGGAGCAGTCGGATCACGAGGGAGACCTGATCGGATGGCTGCTCTCGGCGGCGAGCGAGGGGATGGACGCGGTCGTGCTCAATCCCGGTGCCCTCGCGCATCATTCGTACTCGCTCCGTGACGCGGTCGAGGCCTGCTCCGTGCCCGTGATCGAGGTGCACATGTCGAACATCTACGCGCGCGAGCAGTTCCGTCACACATCGGTGATCTCCGCGGTCTGCCGAGCCACGATCGGTGGTCTCGGGGCCGGTGGCTATCATCTCGCGCTGGAGGCGATGCCATGGATCACCAGCTGAGGAGACGCGCGGTCGCCGCGCGTCTCGACGACCTCGGGGTGGACGCGTTCCTCGTGACCGACCTCACCAACACGCGGTACCTGACGGGGTTCACCGGTTCGAACGGACAACTCCTCATCGGAGGTTCGGTCGAGCTCTTCCTGACGGACGGACGGTACGCGGAACAAGCGCGCCGCGAGCTGCCGCACATCGAGCGCGTCGCGTCCCAGCGCCCCTACCGCGGCGCGGTCGCGGAACGGTGCGCGTCGACCTCGGTGTCGCGGCTCGGGATCGAGGGACGCAGCATGACCGTGGCGGAGCATGCCCGGTTGGCCGGGGCGCTGGGGAGCGACGTGGAGCTGGTCGCGTCGGAGGACGTGGTCGAGCACGCACGTCGCGTGAAGGACGACGAGGAGCGGGAGCTGATCCGGCGTGCGCAGGCGGCGACGGATGCGGCGTTCACCGGGCTGCTGGACCGGTTCGCTCTCGGTGTCTCGGAGGGATGGATCGCTCGGGAGCTCGAGCGCCTGATGCTCGAGGCGGGTGCGGATGGGCTCGCTTTCGATCCGATCGTGGCCTTCGGCGAGAACGCTGCCGAGCCCCATCACGAGCCGGGCCATCGCGTCTTGGAGGAGGGCGACGTGATCAAGCTCGACATGGGGGCGCTCGTCGACGGCTACCACGCCGACATGACCCGCACGATCGCGTTCGGGCAGCCTGCGGTCGAGCTGCAGAAGGTCCATGACATCGTGCGCCAAGCGCAGCAGGCCGCGATCGATGTGGTACGGGCCGGTGTCACCGGCGTCGAGGTCGATGCCGCCGCTCGGTCGGTCATCGACGAGGCCGGCTACGGGGAGCGCTTCGTGCACGGTGTGGGACACGGGGTTGGCCTCGAGATCCACGAACAACCGTGGCTCGGGACGACCCAGGGCAACGAGCTCCCCGAGGGCGCCGTGGTCACGATCGAACCCGGGATCTATCTCCCCGGCATCGGCGGGGTCCGGATCGAGGACATGGTCGAGGTCCGGGACGACGGGTGCGCGGTCGTCGGGGTCTCCAGCCGTGACCTGATCGAGCTGTGAGGGAGCCCGGGTGAGCGTATCCACGAACGACCTGAAGAACGGCATGACCCTCGATCTCGATGGAACCCTGTTCCAGGTGGTCGAGTTCCAGCACGTGAAGCCCGGCAAGGGGGGAGCGTTCGTCCGTTCGAAGCTCCGCAACGTCAGGACCGGCGCCGTGATCGAGAAGACGTTCAACGCCGGTGTGAAGGTCGGGCTCGCGATCGTCGAACGCAAGTCGATGCAGTACCTGTACGCCGATGGCGGTGACTACGTCTTCATGGACAAGGACTCCTTCGAGCAGGTGCACGTGCCGGGGGAGGTCATGGGGGACGCCTCGAGATACCTCGCGGAGTCAGGCGAGGCGCAGATCGCGATGCACCAGGGCGTGCCGATCGCCGTGGAGCTTCCCGCCTCGGTCGTCCTCGCGATCGTCCAGACCGATCCGGGGGCCAAGGGCGACACGCGAACGGGAGCGTTGAAACCCGCCAAGATGGAAACGGGCGCCATCGTTCAGGTCCCCTTGTTCGTCGAGGAGGGGGAGCGCGTCAAGGTCGACACGCGGTCGGGCGAGTACATCGAGCGTGTGAAGGGCTGAGGTGGGGAGTCGCCGCGAGGACCGTCGGATCGCGGTCGACGTCTTGTACCAGGCCGATGTGACCGGCCATGTGCCCGGCGCGGTGGTCGCCGGGTGGCACGAGGCCGGCCGCGACATCCCGACGTTCTCTCGAGAGCTGATCGAGGGCGTCGAGGCGCATCGCCCGTCGATCGATCTGCTCCTCGAGCGCGACGCGGAGGAGTGGAGCGTCGACCGCATGACCTCACTCGATCGGACGATCTTGCGGATCGCGGTGGAGGAGCTGCTCTATCGAGAAGACATCCCCGCGTCGGTCGCGATCAGCGAGGCGGTCGAGACCGCGGCAGAGCTGTCCACCGACGAGTCGAAACGGTTCGTCAACGGCATCCTGGGACGGATCGCACGCGACGAAGCATCGCGCGACGATGGAGGGCGGTCGTGAGGGACTGGTCGATCAGTCGGCCGGAGGCTGTTCCGCTGGCTTCGGCTGTTCGGCCGCAGGCGTCGACGGCGGCGTGGGCGAGGTGTCGTCGGCGGTTGCCCCCTCACGGAGGCCCTTCTTGAACTCTCCCTGCGCACGGCCAACGTTGCGCGCGAGCTGGGGGAGCTTGGACCCGGCGAAGATCACTGCAACGGCGACGATCGCTACGATGCCCCATTCCATATCGAGAACCTTTCCGCGCTGGTCGCTTCCAGGATAGCCGCGTGCCGCGCAAGGGAACAGTGAACCGCCGGACCTCGTTGCGAGCTCGGCCGGAGGCCGCTATGCTCCGCGCGGCCGACCATCCCCTTTAAGCCGGTCCCGCGAGGCCGGGAAGGGAGTCGAAGATTGCGCGACAACCTGTCCGCCTCCCTGTTCGCCCGGGGAGGCGTTCGTTCGTGAGCGCCAAGGTGATGGAGCCCGACGACGTCAGGCGAGCGCTCACCCGGATCGCCCACGAGATCCTCGAGCGTGACAAGGGCGTGGCGGATGTGGTCCTGGTGGGGATCGCCGACCGCGGCGACGATCTGGCGCGCCGCCTCGCGGACGAGGTGCGTCGGATCGAGGGTCCCGAGGTCCCGGTCGGGGTCCTCGACATCACCTTCTACCGTGACGACATCGGGATGCGAGCGGATGCCCCCGAGGTCCACGAGACACGGATCCCGTTCGACGTCTCCGGGAAGGTCGTCGTGCTGGTGGATGACGTCTTGTTCACGGGTCGCACGATCCGGTCCGCGATGGACGCCCTGATGGACCTGGGGCGACCCCGGAAGATCCAGCTGGCCGTGCTCGTCGATCGCGGCCACCGCGAGCTGCCGATCCGAGCGGACTTCGTCGGGAAGAACGTGCCGACGGGTCGCGCGGACGACGTCCGGGTGCTCGTCGCCGAGCTGGACGGTGAGGACGCGGTCCTCGTCGAGGGAGCGGGGTGACATGAACGAGCATCTGCTGTCGATGCACGATCTGAGCTCGACGGACGTCACCCGGATCCTCGACACGGCGGAGTCGTTCCGCGAGGTCGGCACGCGGGTGATCAAGAAGGTCCCCGCCCTCCGTGGGCGGACGGTCGTGAACTTCTTCCTCGAGAACTCGACGCGGACGAGGATCTCGTTCGAGCTGGCCGCCAAGCGACTCTCCGCCGACGTCATCAACTTCAGCGCGGGGGGTTCGAGCGTCGCGAAGGGGGAGTCGCTCAAGGATACGGCCCTCACGTTGCAGGCCATGGGCGCCGACGCGATCGTGATCCGTCATTCCTCGAGCGGCTCGCCGTTGCAGCTGACCCGGTGGGTCGATGCCCACGTGCTGAACGCCGGCGACGGGACGCACGAACATCCGACACAAGGCCTCCTCGATCTGTACACGATGCGGGAGAGGCTCGGGCGTCTCGAGGGCCTCCGCGTGGGCATCGTCGGCGACGTGCTGCACTCCCGCGTCGCCCGCTCGCTGAGCTTCGGTCTGGTCAAGATGGGTGCCGAGGTCACGCTGGTCGGACCGCCGACGCTGATCCCACCGGATGCACCGGTGTGGGGTGTGCAGGTCAGTTACGACATCGAGGGCGTGCTGCCCAAGCTCGACGTCTGCTACGTGCTCCGGGTTCAGCGGGAACGCCAGCGGCTGGAGTACTTCCCGAGCG
The DNA here is from genome assembly GCA_036395715.1 of Actinomycetota bacterium. Lineage (GTDB taxonomy): Bacteria > Actinomycetota > UBA4738 > UBA4738 > HRBIN12 > AC-51. Next base: position 7,298 of record DASWDB010000008.1, read on the forward strand.
TACGCGAGTACGCGCGCCTGTTCGGGATCACGCGTGAGCGGGTCGCTCTCATGCCCGAGGGCGGGCTCATCATGCATCCGGGTCCGATGAACCGCGGTGTCGAGATCGATTCCGACGTGGCCGATCTGCCGCGTTCCGTGATCGAGGAGCAGGTGACGAACGGGATCGCGGTCAGGATGGCGCTGCTGTTCCTGTTGCTCGGCGGTGCGAGAGGAGAAGCCGCATGAGCACGCGCTTCGTATTCGAGGGTGCCCGGGTGGTCGACCCGGCCGCCGGCGTGGACGACGTCCGGGACGTCGTCGTCGCCGGCGGCCTCATCGCGAGCCTGGAGGCCGCAGAGGGAGCCGAACGGATCGATGCGCGAGGGCTCGTCGTCGCGCCCGGACTCGTCGATCTGCATACGCACCTGCGGGAACCGGGCGACGAGCACAAGGAGACCATCGCGACGGGGACCCGCGCGGCGGCGGCAGGCGGCTACACGGCGGTGGCTGCGATGGCCAACACCCAGCCGGTTGCGGACAACGCCGCGGTGATCCAGGCCGTCCGCGAGCTGGCCGAAGCCGCCGGTCTCTGCGAGGTCTATCCGGTCGGGGCCATCACGAAGGGGCTCGATGGCGAGCAGCTCGCCGAGATGGGCGAGATGGTCGAGGCCGGGGTTCGGGTGTTCTCCGACGACGGCCACCCGGTCCCGACGGCCCGGCTCCTTCGGAACGCGCTGCGCTACGTCAAGGCGTTCGGGGACGAGGTCGTCCTCGCCGAGCACGCGGAGGACCCGTCACTCGTCGAGGGTGGGCACATGCACGAAGGCGTGGTGTCCGCCGCCCTTGGCGTCGCCGGACGCCCCGCCGAGGCGGAGGAGATCGTCGTCGCCCGCGACCTGGCGCTCGCGCGCGCCACCGGCGGACGGATCCACCTGTGCCATCTGTCGAGCGCCCGGAGCGTCGAGCTCGTGCGCCGCGCCAAGTCCGAGGGGATCCGGGTGACCGCCGAGGTGACTCCACACCACCTGACCTTCACGGACGAGGATCTGCGCACGTACGACGCCAACCTGAAGATGAACCCGCCGCTGCGGTCGGCCGACGACCGTGACGCGCTCCGCGCGGGCCTCGCAGATGGAACGATCGATGCCGTCGCCACCGATCACGCCCCGCACGCTATCGAAGAGAAGGAGGCGGAGTTCGACCGGGCGCCACCCGGAACGATCGGTCTGGAGACGGCGCTCGGCGTGATCCTGACCGAGCTCGTGCATCCGGGGATCATCCCGCTGGCGCGCGCACTCGACGTCCTCTCGAGGACCCCCGCACGGATCCTGGGCGCGGGCGATCACGGTGGGCCGATCGAGGTCGGACGCCCGGCGAACCTCGTGGTGTTCGACCCGAACCACGGATGGGTCGTCGATGCTCCGTTCGTGTCGAAGGGACGCAACAGCGCGTTCCTCGGCCGGCAGCTGCGCGGTCGCGTGACCCATACCGTGCTCCGCGGAGCGCTCGTGGTCGCGGATGGGAAGCCCACGAGATGACGATGGGTCGCCCGACGCTGCTCGCGCTCGAGGACGGCACGACCTTCCGCGGCACCGGGTTCGGCGCGGCGGGAGAGTCCTTCGGGGAAGCGGTCTTCAACACGGGGATGGCCGGTTATCAGGAGGTCCTGACCGACCCCTCCTATGCGGGACAGATCGTGACGATGACGTCGCCGCATCAGGGGAACTACGGCGTCAACGACGAGGACCCGGAGAGCGGGCGCATCCAGGTGGCGGGCTTCGCCGTGCACGAGGCCGCTCGGCGTCCGAGCTCGTGGCGCGCGAGCGGTTCGTTGGGCCAGGCGCTCGAAGCGGCCGGGATCGCCGGGATCGAAGGGATCGATACCCGCAAGTTGACGCGGCGGATCAGGGAGCACGGCTCGATGCGTGCCGCGATCTCGTCCGACGATCTCGACGCCGGGTCGCTCGTCGAGCGGGCCCGATCGTCTGCCGGGATGGCCGGTGCGGATCTGGCGAAGACCGTCTCGACGACGGAACCGTACGGATCGGACACCATCGGACCGCCGGCCATGGATCGGGGCCGGATCTTCCGTGTGGCCGTGTACGACTTCGGGTTGAAGCGCACGATCCTGCGCCTGCTCTCCGATCACGGGATCGACTGCACCGTCTATCCGGCAGAGACCCCAGCGGCGACGATCGCGCACGGTGGATTCGACGGCGTGTTCCTGTCGAACGGCCCCGGCGATCCGTCGGCGACCGTGTACGGCATCGCGTCGGCCCGCGAGCTGCTCGGCAAGGTCCCGATCTTCGGCATCTGTCTGGGACATCAGCTGCTGGGTCTGGCGCTCGGCGGGGCCACCTACAAGATGAAGTTCGGTCACCGCGGCGTGAACCAACCCGTCAAGAACGTCGCGACCGGAGCGATCGAGATCACGAGCCACAACCACGGCTTCGCGGTCGATCCGGACGGATGGGAGAAGGACACCGATGGTCGCGCCAAGACCGACTACGGTCGGGTCGAACTCTCGCACCGCAACCTGAACGACGGAACGCTCGAAGGACTCCGGTGCCTCGACGTGCCCGCCTTGAGCGTGCAGTACCACCCCGAGGCCGCGCCGGGACCGCACGATTCGCGGTACCTCTTCGATGACTTCCGGGCCCTGATCGGGGCCGGCACCTGATGCCGCGCCGCACGGACATCCGAAAGATCATCGTGATCGGGTCCGGCCCGATCGTGATCGGGCAGGCCTGCGAGTTCGACTATTCGGGAACGCAGGCGTGCACGGTGCTCCGGCGGGAGGGGTTCGAGGTGTGCTTGGTGAACCCGAACCCGGCGACGATCATGACCGACCCCGAGTTCGCGGACCGGACCTACATCGAGCCGCTCACGCCCGCATCCGTCCTGCAGATCCTGGAGCGGGAGCGGCCGGACGCGCTGCTGCCGACGCTCGGCGGTCAGACCGGCCTCAACGTCAGCGTCGCGCTGGCGGAATCGGGCGACCTCGACCGCCTCGGCGTGCGGATGCTCGGGGCCTCGCTCGGGGCTATCCACAAGGCCGAAGATCGCAGCGGGTTCCAGCGCGCGATGGTTGAGGCCGGCCTCGACGTCCTGCGATCGGGCATCGCTCGTTCGGTTGAGGAAGCGGTATCGCTGGGGACGGTCCTCGGGTTCCCCGTGATCGTCCGTCCCTCGTTCACGCTGGGCGGAGGCGGGAGCGGGTTCGCGGACGATCCGGTCGAGCTCGTCCACGTCGCGAGCCGGTCGCTCGCCGCCAGCCCCGTCGGCGAGGTGCTGATCGAGGAGTCGATCGCCGGGTGGAAAGAGTTCGAGCTCGAGGTGATGCGCGACGGCGCCGACAACGCGGTGATCGTGTGCTCGATCGAGAACCTCGATCCGATGGGTGTGCATACCGGCGACTCGATCACGGTCGCGCCGCAGCAGACCCTCAGCGACCGCGAGTATCAGAGCATGCGCGACGCGGCGATCGAGGTGCTCCGGGTGGTCGGCGTGGAGACCGGCGGCGCCAACGTGCAGTTCGCCGTCGATCCGGCGACCGGCCGGCAGGTCCTGATCGAGATGAACCCGCGCGTCTCCCGCTCGAGCGCGCTCGCGTCGAAGGCCACCGGGTTCCCGATCGCGAAGATCGCGGCGCTCGTCGCCGTGGGGTATCGACTCGACGAGATCGCGAACGACATCACCGGCGAGACACCCGCGGCCTTCGAACCGACGCTGGACTACGTCGTCGTGAAGATCCCGCGCTTCGCGTTCGAGAAGTTCCCCACGGCGGATGCCGCGCTCGGCTCGACGATGCGCTCGGTTGGCGAGGTCATGGCGATCGGGGGCACGTTCAAAGAAGCGATCGGCAAAGCGTGGCGAGGGCTCGAGAAGCCCACGTTGGATCGAGCGTGGCCGACCCTGCCCGGATCGAGCGGGGGCTCGCCGAGCGCGCTGAGCCCTCCCTCGCTCGACGATCCTCTCCTCACCCTGGCCGTCGCCGGCGAAGGTCGGCTCCATCTCGTCGCCGCGTCGTTGGCCGGGGGCCGTACCGTCGACGCGGTCGCGGCAGCCTCCCGGATCGACCCGTGGTTCGTCGATCAGATCGCACAGGTGGTCGAAGGGGACCGTGCGCTCTCGGGTTCGTCCCTCGACGAGCTGCGTGCCGACGATCTCCGCCGAGCCAAACGCCTCGGGCTGTCCGACGAACACATCGGTGAGCTCACCGGCGCCTCCGCCGCCTCGGTGCGGACCCGCCGCGAGTCGCTCGGCGTGCTGCCCGTGTTCAAGACGGTCGACACCTGTGCCGGCGAGTTCGCTGCTCGCACCCCCTACCACTACTCCACCTATCAAGAGGAGACGGAGGTCGGCGATGCCGATCGCCCTCGGGTGGTGATCCTCGGGGCCGGTCCGAACCGTATCGGTCAGGGGATCGAGTTCGACTATGCCTGCGTCCACGCGGCGTTCGCGCTGGAGGAGGCCGGCTTCGCTTCGGTGATGATCAACTCGAACCCGGAAACGGTCTCCACCGACTACGACACGGCCAGCCGGCTCTATTTCGAACCCCTTGCGGCAGAGGACGTCCTTGCCGTCTGTCGCGCGGAGCGGCCCGTGGGCGTGATCGCCCAGCTGGGCGGACAGACGCCGCTCGAGCTCGCACGGACGCTCCGGGACGAGGGCTTGGCGATCCTCGGGACGACCCCGGAGGCGATCGACCTCGCCGAGGATCGCGGTCGCTTCGCGGCGCTCCTGCGCGAGCTCGAGATCCCTGCGCCTCCGCACGGCGAGGCTCGCACGATGGCCGAAGCTCGCGACATCGCTGCGCGGATCGGGTACCCGGTGGTCGTCCGCCCGAGCTACGTGCTCGGGGGACGAGCGATGGAGATCGTCTACGACGACGAGGAGCTCGAACGGTTCGTCGGCATGGCGGCCGAGGCATCGCCCGAGCACCCGGTGCTGATCGATCGCTTCCTGGAAGGGGCGATCGAGGTCGACGTCGACGCCGTGTGCGACGGGACCGGCGAGGTCTTCATCGGTGCGGTGATGGAACACATCGAAGAGGCCGGCGTCCATTCGGGGGACTCGTCGTGCCAGATCCCCCCCGCGACCCTGAGCGACGAAGAGCTGGACACCATCGAAGACATCACGGCCCGCATCGCCAGGCGGCTCGGCGTGGTCGGGCTCCTGAACCTGCAGCTCGCGGTGAAGGACGAGCGGATCTGGGTGCTCGAGGCCAACCCCCGAGCCTCAGATCCGCTCGTCCTTCACCGCGAGCTGCAGGTTCAGGAGCCCGACCACGCCGA
>DASWDB010000009.1:0-40075 GCA_036395715.1 Actinomycetota bacterium
CCCGAGCTCTTTCCCTACGCGCCCGAACGCCGCGAGCGCCTCGGCCAGATCCGGTTCCGTGTGGTCGGCGGTGACGATCGTTCGAACCCTCGCCTTCCCACGTCCCACCGTGGGGAACACGATGGCCGGGCAGAAGACCCCCTCCTCGAACAGGCGACGCGCGAACGCCTGCGTCGTGGCCTCATCGCCGGTGATCACGGGCGTGATCGGCGTCTCCGAACCTCCGGTGTCGAAGCCGAGCTCGTGCAGACCATCCTTGAGGAACCGGGTGTTGTTCCACAGGCGCACCAGCCGGTCGGGCTCGTCGCGGATGATGTCGAGCGCCTGGATGCATGCGGCGACGACGGAGGGCGGCGGACTCGTCGAGAACAGATACGGACGCCCACGGTTCTGGAGCCACTCGATCAGGTGTGGCGGGCCCGCGATGAAACCGCCGAGCACGCCGATCGCCTTCGAGAGCGTCCCGACCTGGATGTCGACGCGACCGTGCAGCCCGAAGTGATCCACGGTCCCGGCGCCCCCCGTGCCGAGCACGCCCGAGGCATGCGCGTCGTCGATCATCATGATCGCGTCGCGCCGCTCGGCGACCTCGACGAGGTCGCCGAGCGGCGCGATGTCGCCGTCCATCGAGAAGACGCCGTCCGTGATCAGCAGTTGGCGCCGACCCGGCTTCGCCGTCTCGGTCAGGAGCCGTTCGGCGTCGGCGGCCTCCCGGTGCTCGAAGACCTTGATCTCCGCCTTCGACAGGCGGGCGCCGTCGATGATCGACGCGTGGTTCAGCCGGTCGCTCACGATCACGTCGTCTGGTCCGAGGATCGCCGCCACCGTCCCCGCGTTCGCCGTGAACCCGGACTGGAAGAGCAGGGCCGCGTCCGCGTGCTTGAACGCCGCGAACCGCTCCTCGAGGTCCAGATGCATCCGCATCGACCCGGCGATCGTGCGCACGGCGCCGGTTCCCGCACCGAAACGTTCGGCGGCATCCGCGGCGGCTCGGTTCATGCGCGGGTGGTTGGCCAGACCGAGGTAATTGTTGGACGCGAGGTTGACGACCTCTCGCCCGTCGAACGTCGCGCGGGCGCCCGTCGGCCCGTCGAGCGTCCGCGGCTGCAGCAGCAGCCCGTTCGTCTCGAGCTCGACGAGCTTTTCCTTCAGGTAGTGGAGCGCGTGGCCCATCGTCCGCCTTCCCTCACAGCGATCGCTCCAACCGTACCCCGTAGGATGGAGCGGTGGACATCGAGGCGTTCCTCGCCGATGCCGTCCAAGCTTCGGGCGGGAAGTTGCACGCCCTGGGGATCGGGTGGCAGGTGATCCAGACCACCGCCTTCCCGGCGCGGCACGACCGCGTGGGGATCGGCCTGATCGTGCGGACGTTGGCCGCTGAGGCGGGGCAGCACACGCTGACGTTGACGCTCCAGGATCCGGAGGGCGCCACGCGCTCCTTCGGACCGCGCGGCGCCCTAGAAGCCTCCTTCACCTCACCGAACGGACCGGGGACGGCGACGCTCGCGCTCAACCTGGACGGGTTGGTCTTCGAAACCGAGGGGGAGCATACGTTCGTGCTTGCCGTCGACGGAACGGAGCGGACCCGACTCCGGTTCCGCGTGCAGACCACGCCGGAGCCTCCGGTCACCGAATTCCGCACCGGCGTCTACCTCTAGGGCAGCACGGAGGTGTGACGGGCGATCCCACGGATGTCCTGTCACGCAATGACCTGAACGTTTCTCCGCTCAAGGATCTCGGCCGGCGCGCCGATGGTTGGCTACCCGACCCTCCCCGGAGTCCCGTGACCCACCCCGACGACGCTCGACCGGAAGCCGTTGCGATCGACCGTGTCTTCCTGGCGGCCACCGATCGCGACGATCGAACGAGCGCCGGGGGGACAGGATCGGACCCCGGATCCCGATACCGGGCCCTGATCGACCATCTTCCGGCCGTTCTGTACATCGATGGTGTCGCGGCCGGAACGACGGTCCTCGACGTGAGCCCGCGGATCCACGATCTGCTGGGGATCGAACCCGCCGAGTGGGTCGACAGCTACGACCGCTGGCAGGAGCGGGTTCACCTCGAGGACCGCGAGCGCGTCGTCGCCGCGTGCGAACATTCGATCGAGACCGGCGAGCCGTTCCGTGTCCAGTATCGAGGGCTCCACCGGAGCGGAGCCGTCGTCTGGATCCGCGAGGAAGCCGTGCTGATCCGCGATGCCTCCGGCGTCCCGCAGTACTGGCTCGGCATCATGATGGACCAGTCCGAGCTGATCCATGCTCAGGTCGGCCTCCGCGATGCTCGCTCGAAGTACGGCGCACTGGTCGAGCAGATCCCCGCGATCGTCTACATCGACCTCGCGGACGAATCGATGGCAACCACCTACGTGAGCCCCCAGATCGAGGACATCCTCGGCGTTACGCCCCAGGCATACCTCGATGACCCCGACCTCTGGAGCTCGATGCTGCACCCCGAGGACCGAGCACGTGCGGTCGAGACCTACACGCGTGGCCGCGAGACGGGCGACCCGTTCACGATGGAGTATCGATTGGTCGCTCCCGACGGGCGGGTGGTCTGGTTCCAAGACAGCGCGCTCGTGTTGAAGGACGCCAACGGCCGACCGTCCGTGATCCAGGGGGTGATGCTCGATGTCACCGAGCGCAAGCGGGCGGAGGAACGCCTCGCCTTCCTCGCCTATCACGACAACCTGACATCGCTCCCCAACAAGGCGATGTTCGACGAGTTGCTGGAACTCGCACTCGCGCGGGCCGACCGGCACGACCGTGGCGTCGCGGTGCTCACGCTCGATGTCGACAACTTCAAGCTCGTGAACGACTCCCTCGGTCACGAGGCCGGGGATCGATTGATCGCTGCGCTCGCCGAACGGCTCCGGGGAGCCACCCGGGAGACCGATCTGATCGCTCGTCAGGGTGGCGACGAGTTCCTGCTCCTGCTGGCGGACATCGAGCCCACACCCGGTACGGGCGGCACGGACGGCGTGACGCTCGCCGCGATCCACGTCGCCGATCGGGTGCAGCAGATCTTGGAGTCGCCGTTCGAGCTGGATGGCACCGAGCTCTACGTCTCCCTCTCGATCGGGATCAGCCTCTACCCGGCCGACGCGACCGATGCCGGCGGCCTCCTCCGGAACGCCGACGCGGCGATGTTCCGCGCCAAGCAGTCGGGCCCGGGTGGGTACGTGGTGCACCAGGCGGACGGCTCGGACGCTCGCACGAAGCTGTCGCTGTCGACCCGGCTCCGCAAGGCCGTCGATCAGCAGAGTTGGACCCTCCACTACCAGCCCCTGATCGAACTCGGAACAGGCGACATGTTCGGCGTCGAGGCCCTGATCCGCTGGCCGGATCCCAACGGCGGGATGCTCGCGCCGGGGGAGTTCATCCCGCTCGCCGAGGAGATGGGCCTGATCGATGCGATCGGCGGGTGGGTCGTCGAAGAGATCGGCCGTCAAGACGCGATCTGGCGAACCGAGGGGATCGAGCTGGAGATCGGGTTCAACCTTTCCCCCCGACAGCTCTGGCAGGACGACCCGGTCGGGCGGATCGCACGGCAGATCGGGGCGGCGGGGATGGATCCCGCGCGAGTGACCGTCGAGATCACCGAGTCCACGGCGATGAACGACCCGGATCACACGCTCGAGGTCTTGCACGGCTTCAAGGACGAGGGGCTCCAGCTCGCGATCGACGACTTCGGGACCGGGTACTCGTCGCTGTCCCGTCTGCGCTACATGCCGGTCGACGTGCTCAAGATCGATCGCACCTTCATCCGGGGGGTCCATTCGGATCCACAGAGCGCGAGCATGGTGTCGGCGATCATCGCGCTCGCGAACAACCTCGGGATGCAGCCGCTCGCCGAGGGGATCGAGACCGAGGACGAGTGGCGCTTCCTTGCCGACCGGGGCTGTCCGTTCGGTCAGGGGTTCCACTTCTCGCGCCCCGTCCCCGCCGAGCAGATCACCGCGATGCACCGGCGGGCCGGTCTGCACGTGATCGAGGGCGGGCTCGCCGTCTGAGGCGGTGCGCGCGACTCAGGTCCGCTTCGGCGGACGGAAGGCGCTCCGCCGTCCCTTCGGACCCCCCTTGAACACGGTCCGGGGCGGCATCACCTTCATCCCCTCGAGCTCGAACTCCGCGTGGAGATCCAGCCGAGCGGCCATGCGCGAGATGTCACCCTGTTGCTGCGGTGTCACGAAGGTGATGCTCGTCCCCGCCCGGCCGGCCCGCGCCGTCCGTCCCACCCGGTGGACGTACGCCTTGTCGTCGAGCGGCGCGTCGTAATTGACGACGAGCGTGATGTCATCCAGGTCGAGACCGCGCGCCGCGACGTCCGTCGCGACCAGCACCCCGACGTGACCGTCGGCGAACCGCTTGAGCGAGCGATCCCGAGCTTCCTGGCGCATGTCGCCGTGGAGCGCGAGCGCGGGCACACCCTCCGCCTTCAGCCGACGCGCCAGATCATCCACCGAACGCTTCGTGTTGACGAACACCAGCGTGAGACCGCCCTCGGCCGTCGCGAGCTCCGTGAGCTTCGCGAGCTTGCCGTGTGGGGGAACCGAGATGAAGCGATGATCGGCCTCCTCGACGACGGCGCGGTCGTAACCTCCGACCTCGTGGAGCACCGGGTCGCGGGTGTACACCTCGGCGATCCGGCCAACGGCGCCGTCCAGGGTCGCGGAGAAGAACATGGTCTGTCGGTCCTTCGGCAGACGGCGGACGATCCGGTCGACCTGGGGCTGGAAGCCCATGTCCAGCATCCGGTCGGCCTCGTCCAGGACGAGCACGCTGATCCCGTCGAGTCGGACGAGCTCCCGCGTGGCGAGGTCGTCCAGCCGGCCGGGCGTCGCGATCAACACGTGGGATCGCTCCACCCCACGCGCCTGCTCGCGGACGTGCGTTCCCCCGTACACCGCCTGCACCCGAAGGCCCTTCGCCGCGGCGACGACCTCGAAGTCCTCGCGGACCTGCTGTGCGAGCTCGCGGGTCGGAACGAGGACGAGCGCGGCCGGCAAAGGCTGCGCGTCGGGGTCGAGCCGCTCGACGATCGGGATCGCGAACCCGAGCGTCTTGCCCGAACCGGTCTTGGAGCGCGCGAGGGTGTCGCGACCGGCGCGCGCGTCATCCCAGACCATCGACTGGATCGGGAACGGCGCGAGGATCCCTCGGCGGGCGAGCGCTTGCACGACCTCGTCGGAAACACCCAGGTCGCGGAAGCCCACCGGTTCACTGCTCACAACAAGAGGCTACCGCGGACCGGTTCCGGCCTGAGCCCCACCGTCCAACAGCGGTAGGCTCCCTACCTCGACGCCGATGGACGCCGATGGACGCCGACGGACCCCGACGAGGAAGGAGGGAGCGGTGGACGATCGCGCTCAGCTCTGGAACGGGTTCGCCGCACAGATCGCCGTCGACAGCTTGCGAGCGACGACGGCCGCCGGTTCCGGTCACCCGACCTCGTCGATGTCCAGCGCGCACCTGCTGGCCGTCCTGTTCGCCGACCATCTCCGCTTCGACGTCAAGGATCCCGCGTACCCGTTGAACGACCGGTTCATCTTGTCGAAGGGCCACGCGGCGCCGGGGCTCTACGCGACCTTGAAGGGGATCGGCGCGTTCGGCGACGACGAGCTTCTGACGCTCCGCAGACAGGGATCGCCGCTGCAGGGCCATCCGGCGCCGATCCCCGAGCTGCCCTGGGTGGACGTGGCGACCGGCTCGCTCGGCCAGGGCCTCGCGATCGGGCTCGGGATGGCCCTCTCGATGCGGCTCGACGGGAGCGACGCTCGGGTCTGGGTCCTGCTGGGTGACTCCGAGATGGCGGAAGGCTCGGTGTGGGAAGCGATGGAGGCGATCGCGTTCCACAGGGCAAGCAACGTCACCGCGATCCTCGACCTCAACCGCCTCGGGCAACGTGGTCCGACGATGCATGGATGGGACGCGGACGTGTTCCGCGACCGAGCCGAGGCCTTCGGTTGGAACGCTGCGGCGATCGACGGGCACGATGTCGAGCAGATCGATCGCACGTACCGTAACGCGATCGCCGACGACCGCCCGACCTTCATCGTCGCTCGGACGGAGAAAGGGCACGGGGTCTCCTTCCTCGCCAACCGGGAAGGCTGGCACGGCAAGGCGGTGCCGAGCGATCAGCTCCAGGCGGCGATCGATGAGCTCGGCGGCCGGAACGACCTCCGCGTTACGCCGCCGTCTCCTCCGGAGTACCGGCCGACGCAGGTCCTGCGGGACGCAGCTCCGGCTTCGGCGCCCGTCTACGACGCGCCGATCGCGACGCGGAAAGCCTTCGGCGAGACGCTCGCCTGGCTCGCCGGCCACCGGCCCGACCTGGTCGTCCTCGACGGGGAGGTCGGCAACTCCACCTACACGGACGACGTCGAGGCCGTGGCCCCGGAGCGGTTCGTTGAGCTCTACATCGCCGAGGGATGCATGCTCGGCACGGCGACCGGTCTGCAGGCCCTCGGCAAGACCGCGTTCGCGGCGACGTTCGGAGCGTTCTGGACGCGGGCGGCCGACCACATCCGGATGGGCGCGATCGGCCGGGCGAACCTCCGGCTCTGCGGATCGCACGCGGGGATATCGATCGGCGAGGACGGACCGTCGCAGATGGCGCTCGAGGACCTGGCTTCCTTCCGAGCCATCAACGGCTCAACGGTCCTCTACCCGTCGGACGGCACCAGCACCGTACGGCTCGTAACGTCGATGTCCGATCTCCCGGGGATCTCCTACATCCGGACGACGCGGGAGGCCACCGCGATCTTGTACCCGCCCGACGAGGACTTCCCGATCGGTGGGTCGAAGACGCTGTCGGCCACCGAGCACGACGTCGTGACCCTGATCGGAGCCGGGATCACGGTCCACACCTGTCTGGCGGCGCGCGACATCCTCGGTGCCGAGGGGATCAGCGCACGCGTGCTCGACTGTTACAGCGTGAAGCCGATCGACGCGGAGACGATCCGGAAGGCGCTCGAGGCCACAGACCTGCTCGTAGTGGTCGAGGATCATCGGATCGAAGGCGGGCTCGGCGACGCCGTCCTCGACGCGATCGCCGCCACCGGCGCGCTCCGCGGACGGGTCGTGAAGATCGCGGTCACCGACATGCCGGGCTCGGCCACACCCGAGGAGCTACGCGCGTGGGCGGGGATCGACGGCGAGGGGATCGCCCACTCGGTCCGCTCTGCGCTGTCCGGCTGAGGCCGGAGTGGATCACGCGGAGCGAAGGGCCACTGCGCTGGGGATCCCGCCGAGGGCGAACGCGATGATCTCTTCGGGAGGAACGGGCCGCGAGAAGTAGAAGCCCTGTCCGAGGGTGCAGCCTCGCTCCCGCAGGAAGTCGAGCTCCTCGAGCGTCTCGATCCCCTCGGCGAGCGTCACCATGTCGAGCCCGTTCGCGAGCTCCAGGAACGCGCTGACGATCGAGCGCGCCGCCCGGTCGTCGTGGACGCCGCTGATGAACGATCGGTCGATCTTCAGCACCTTCACGGGCATGTGGCGCAGCCGCGAGAGCGACGAGTAGCCGGTTCCGAAGTCGTCGATCGCGATCGCGAACCCTGCGTCATGCAGCTCGCGCAGGATCCCTTGCGCGCGGTCGGGGTCCATCATCGCGGAGGATTCGGTGACCTCCACGAGCACCTTCGACGGATCGACGCCACCAGCGCGGAACTCGCGCTGGATCCGCATCGCGAGGTCCGGCTGCCAGAACTGGCGGGGAGACAGGTTGAATCCGACCTCGAGATCGATGTCGAGCTCCCGCCACGCCTGGACCTGGTAGGTAAGCTCTCGGACGACCCAATCGCCGATCTGCTCGATCAAGCCCAACTCCTCCGCGAGCGGGATGAAGTCGTTCGGTGGAACCATCGTCCCATCGGGCTCGACCCATCGGATCAACGCCTCGACGCTGAGCATCCGCCCGCTCTCGAGGTCGACCACCGGCTGGTAGTGCAACACCCACCGTTGCAGCTCCACGGCCTTGCGCAGCCGGGTGACGAACGCCAGCTTCGCCGACGAGTCGAGCGCGCTCCGTGGCGCCAGGACGAAGTCCGACCGGCCGTTGCGCTTGGCTTCGTACATCGCCGACTCGGCGTTCCGGAGGAGGATCCCGGCATCGGCGGCGTCGTTGGGGAACAGGCTGATGCCGATGCTCGCAGCCACGTACACCTCCGTGCCAGCCAGGGGGAACGGCGCGACGAGCGAATCCTGGATCCGCTGCGCCACACCCTGCGCGCGCATGACGGCGCTGTCGATCGCTCCGTCATCCCGGTCGAGGTCGGCGAGCAGCAGGAGGAACTGGTCGCCACCACGACGGGCGACCAGATCCGTCTCGCGCGTCGCGTCGCGGAGCCGGTCGGCGACGGCGGCGAGGAGCGCATCGCCGGCCTGATGCCCCAGCGAATCGTTCACGAGCCGGAACTCGTTGAGATCGACGCTCAGGACCGCGACCGAGCCGTCGTGGCGCTTGGCCCTCGCGACCGAGAGGTCGAGCAGCTCCTCGAACATAGCGCGCGACGGCAATCCGGTGAGCTCGTCGTGGTAGGCCTGGAAGGCGCCCTGCTCCTCGGTCCGCTTGCGATCGGAGATGTCCATGATGACGCCGTGGGAGTAGCGGGGCATCCCGCGCTCGTCCCGAACCATCATCGCCTCGTCGTGCACCCACACGACGCGACCATCTTTGGCGAACAGCCGATACTCCAGACGGAACGGCTCACCCGTCTCGTTGTGACGTGCGTTCTCGGCCAATGCGCGTGCGCGGTCGTCCGGATGGACCAGCCGGGGCCACATCTCGGTGTCCTCGATCCATTCCTCGGGTGTGTAGCCGAGAAGCTCGGTCACCTGCGGACTCATGTAGATCGTGGGGGCGCTCTCCTCGATCCCATCGATGTAGGTGATCGCCGGGCCGCGCTCGATCATCGATCGGTAGAGATCCTCACGCAGCCGCGCATCCTCGTCGGCGCGCAGGCGTGTAGCCGAGGCCGACAGGGACGCGGCGACGGCGCGGACCACGTCGCCGTGGGAACGCAGGAGCGGACGGTCCGAGCAGAGATCGATGCCGACGAATCCCCACCACTCACCCCCCACGAGGACGGGCACCTGCCACGTGGCGAGGGTGCCCTCGGCTTCCAGGGCGCGCCGCTCCGCGCCCTCGAGCTCGCGAACGGGTCCCGCGATCTCACGGGCATCCCCCATGACGTCGATCCACCGCTGGAAGTCGGGGAAGTAGGGATGCAGGTGGTTCTTCGGGTCTTCGAAGAGCGGACGGATGTCCGGCGCGTCCCATTCGCCCCGTAGGTCCATCCATAGCCGGCCGTCGGGGCCCCGCAGGTTCTGGAAGACGTAGCAACGATCGACACGCAGCGCGAGGCCCACGGCCGCAAGCGCCGCGTCCAGCTCGGTCTGCCAATCGCCGCCGGCCAGACGGCCGAGGAGGCCGGCGACGGGCGCGACCGGGCCGCTCCCGTTCGTCTGGGCCCCGCTCACGGATGAACCATCGGCAGGGTCTTTCGGGGGCTGAAGGTCGTCCCCCGCAGGGCGACGCCGGGTGGCCTGCTACCCTCTTGCAGGCGATGTCCGACTACAAGGAAGTCCTCCACGAGCGCCTCTACGTGCGGGTCCCGGGCACCGACAAGCTTCGGAAGACCGCCTCCGCCCGCCTGCAGCACCTCCTGGCCAACGGATGGCGCGAGACCGAGCGGAACCTGACCGCCGACTACCTGAAGGTTCGGCTCGAACGGACGGGGCATGCCCCGATGAAGGCTCGGCTCCCGAAGAAGGGCCCTGAGATCCGGGACCAGCGCCGCCCGCGTCGCGACGGACAGAGCTTCGGCGGCCGCGGCCGGCGCTGAGCGGACCGGGCCGCACCGAAGATCCTTCGGTTTCCCATCCTGTTCACCGGATGTTCGCCGGGTATCATGAAGTATTCCCGCTGAACATCCTTCCTCGTCGCGAGAGCCTCGCTCGCCGGCGACATGGCGACCTCCAGGGGGTGACCGAAGTGACCGTCGAGTTCCATCCGCAGCCGGCGAACGTCCGACCCAGCCACCGCGAGCCCCAGGCCCACGCCTCGACGCAGCCCTTCCGGTATCCGCTCGAGCGCCCGTTCGTCGAGCCTGACTGGACACGGCTCGCGGGGTACCGCGAGGTCACCCGCGAACAGTGGGAGTCGGCACAGTGGCAGCGGGCGCACACCGTCAAGAACCTCAAGGAGTTCAAGGAGGCTCTCGGCGACCACCTCGACGACGAGCTGCTTTCCGACATCGAGCGCGATCAGCAGGAGCGCGCGACGATGTCCATGCTGATCCCCCCGCAGATGATCAACACGATGCGGGAAGAGGACCTTCGATCCGACCCCGTACGTCGCTACATGGCTCCGAGCTACAGCGAACGCGAGCCGGATTGGCCGAGCCACCCGATGGCCTCACGCGACTCGCTGCACGAGGCCGACATGTGGGCCGTCGAAGGGCTCACCCATCGTTACCCCACGAAGGTCCTCGCCGAGCTGATCCCCACGTGCCCGCAGTACTGCGGGCACTGCACGAGGATGGACCTCGTCGGCAACGACACCCTCCAGGTCCTCAAGTACAAGTTCGAGATGAAGCAGAACGACCGCTGGGACGCGATGCTCGACTACCTGCGGACGACCCCGCAGGTACGCGACGTCGTGGTCTCTGGCGGGGACATGGCCAACGTGCCGGCGAAGCGCCTCCAGGCGTGGCTGTTCGAGCTGATGGACATCGAGAACATCCGGGACATCCGGATCGCCACGAAGGGTCTGATGGGGATCCCGCAGCACTTCTTGCAGGACGACGTGCTCGAGGCGTACGAGGCGATCGCATCCCGCGCCCGGCAACGTGACGTGGACGTCGCCCTGCACACGCACGTCAACGCCGCCCAGCAAGTGACGCCGCTCGTGGGGAAGGCCGTCCGTGCGCTGCTGGACATGGGGTACCGCGATGTCCGGAACCAGGGGGTCCTGCTCCGCGGCGTCAACACCACTCCCGCGCAGTTGCTCGACCTCTGCTTCACGCTCCTGGACTACGGGAAGATCCTTCCCTACTACTTCTACATGTGCGACATGATCCCCAACGCCGAGCACTGGCGCCTCGCGGTTCGCGAAGCGCAGGAGCTGCAGTACTCGATCATCGGATACCTACCGGGGTTCGCGACCCCCCGCTTCGTCTGCGACGTCCCGTTCGTGGGCAAGCGCTGGGTGCACATGACGGATGCCTACGATCACAGCCGCGGCATCTCCTCTTGGCGCAAGAACTACCGCACGGGCATCGAGGCGGAAGACCCGGAGGCGCTCACGCGCCGCTACCACTATTACGACCCCATCTACACCCTTGACGACGAGGGGCAACGCTGGTGGCGAGAGAAGATCGCCGCCGGTGTGGACGAGCTCCTGAGCGAGCTCCGGCTCGAACAGGGCATCACCGTCGACGCCTGAGCGCGAACAGGGTCAGGACCGTCAACGCGGCGACGGCGATCGCCGTGCCCCCGACGATGGCCACGTTCGATGCCGGAGCCGGAGTGACCGACGGGACGACGCTCGCGGTCGGCGACGACGTCGGCGGCGGGGCGGTGGCCATCCGCAGCGAGGGAACGCCGTTCCCCAACAGGTCGCAGCGACCGCCGTCGCGCACAACGACGCTCCATCGGAACCGCGTGAGGTCGACGTCGCCGAACCGATCCTCGCCGAGCAGCAGCCTGCCCGGGACCTCGATCGTGAGGGTGCGCCCGTGGACGATCGGTGGGTTGAACGGCGCCAACCCGCCCTCGGGCAGGAACAGGAGCCAGACCGAAGCGTTCCTCCTCGTGGCGTCGAACCGCACGATCCGGTTGACGTGCCGATAGTCGTCGAACGAGAGCGCGGGGATCGTGGGATCGCGAACGAGGATGTCGACGCGGAACGCCGGTTCCTCGGGATCGGGCACCAGGAGCGGCCGTTCGAAGGTCAGCTGCCACACGGCGGAGGAGCCCTCCTCGCCCAGCCAGCCGATCGCGCGGACGAGATCGGGCGGATGGCCGGAGCCCGCAACACCTTTACATGGCACCGCATCGTCCCGCGGGTCGGCGGCCGCCACCATCAGGGGTGCCACGGCGAGGAGCGCGACGGCAACGAACCGCCGGCTCACGACGAAGGGCAGTTGAGCTGTTGGAGCTTGGGGGTGCCGAGTCGCGGGGGCCGGGAGAAATCGAATGCCCCGGCGAGCGGCGAGGCCTGGGCGTCACGATCGGTCAGCGGCTTGAGCCCATGCAGCTCCTCGACGAACCGCAGCACCGAGGAGAATTCGTACACCGTCGAGTCGATCGAGCCGCCGGCCGGGTTGTCGCCCGCGCGCGTGTACGGGGAGATGATCAGGGCGGGCGTGCGCGGGCCGAGCCCCATGATGTCGTAGTGGGGCGGCTTCACGTGGTCGTAGAAGCCACCGAAGTCATCCCAGACGATCACGACCGCCGTGCTCGGCCACGCATCGCTCTGGAAGATGGCGTTCAGGTACTGCACGGTCCAGTTCTCACCTTCGCAGATGTTGACGCCCGCACCCGGGTGCTCGTTCGGGTTGCCCTCGGGAGGGATCAGCCACGATACGGCCGGAAGCGAGTCACTTTGAAGGTCCTGCAAGATCGTGTCCGGAGGCTGGACCTTCGACCAGAGCGGCCCGTTCCGGATGTGGCGGATCGCCTGGAGGGCGTTCATCCACACGTCGGGGTTCGCGTAGTACTTCCAACTGATGTTGGCCTTCTCGAGCTCGTCGGGGAGCGTACGGATGTCGACACAGGTGCGGGTATCCACCCAATACTGCGCGATCTTGAACAGGCTCGAGGGGTCATCGTCCCGATGATCTTCCAGATCCATGATGGTGTTGACGTCGCTCTGAGACAGCTTCCCGATGGGGAACCGTTTCGTGTACTCCGTCGGGTCATCGCAGTAGTTGCCCGGGTGATCGGTCGTCGACTTGTTGTCGACGATCCCGTAGGACTGCGCGGCAACGGTGTAGAGATGCTCGGGGAACGTGGGTCCGAACATCGACGTGAAGAAGTGGTCGGCCAGCACGAAACGGTCGGCGAGGGCCCAGTACGCCGGCAACGTGCTCCGGTTGAACTGCGTGTACCCCGTCAGATCATCGCCGAGCGTCACGCAGTTGAACCCGTCCATCTTGCCGCCGTCGATCGAGATGAGCCCGGGATCGAAGGCGTGTCCGAGATCATGCGGGTACACGTAGGGGGCGGCGGTGAGCGGAACGGTCGGCCCGGGCGCGAGGTTGTTGTCGCACTGCAAGGTCTTGCCGACGGACGCCCCGTCGGCGCCCGGATACGTGCCGAAGTAGTTGTCGAACGAGTGGTTCTCCTTGACCAGGAAGATCACGTGCTTGATCGGGCTGTCGGGGGCGATCTGAGCCGGGGTCGGGCTCGAGGGAGCGTGGGTCGTCGGTGGATGGCTCGATCGCGCGCTGGTTGCACCCCCGCTCGATGGCCAGAACTGCCAGACGACGACGAGGAACGCAACCACGAACGCGGCTGCGCTTCCCCTGCGCCATGCGAGCTGTCGACGCGAAGGATGGCGCGGCGATGCCGGCCTGAGGTACGGGCCGGGTGCCTGCTGCATCGGGCGGAGTCTAGCGGCCGCCTCCGGCCACCGCGAGAGAATCGGACAGTCGTTCCAGCCGAACCAGCACGGCGCGTTCCCGCGGATCCGAGGCCAGGTTCCGGAGCTGCGATGGATCATCCGCGTCGCGGTACAGCTCCTCGGTTCCGTCGACGTTCCGAACGTAGGTGTACGCGGCCGTCCGGACGCCGGACCATGCCGGTACGTTCGCGTCCCCACCCCAGTCCAGCCAGACCCCGGGTCGAGCCGCGACGGCTCGGCCATGCAGCGCCGGCGCAAGGCTGATGCCGTCCTGCGGCAGCCCCGGCTGCACGTGCGCGAGGGCGGAGATCGTCGAGGCGAGATCGACGTTCGAGACGAGCGTCGGGTCGATGCGGGCAAGCGACCACGGCGCTCGGACCGCGAACGGGAGCCCGATCGACGGCTCGTACGGATACCGCTTGCCGACCAAACGGTGGAGCCCGAACTCGTACCCATTGTCGGTGAGGAACACGATCACGGTTCGATCCAGCTCGCCACGGGCCGCGATCGTGTCGACCATCGCGCGCATCGCGTCGTCGATCGATCGCAGCATCGACCGTTCGAGCATGTCGTCCCTTCGGAACGTCTCGCGCTCGGCAGCCGTCACGGGCGGGAGCGATGTGACGTAACCCGGCTTGCCCCGCACGTCGTTCATCTGCGAGAGCGACGGCATCGGCGGGGATATGCCCGCCGATGCCTCGCGATAGCGTGCCGCGGGGATCCACGGTGCGTGTGGCGCGTTCGGCGAGAAATACAGGAACCAGGGACGATCGGTCGGGGCGCTCTGCAGGAACGCGTTGGCGGCTCCGGCGAGCACGTCGGTCGCGTACGCAGGGGGGGTTGCACCGTAGTGGCGGACGTATCCTCGATCGACGACGTTGTAGTCGTAATACGAGGTCGACTCGCTCGGGCTCTCCTTCGCGAACCAGCGATCCCAACCAGGTGGAACGAACGGCGCGCGCCCCCACGGGTAGCTGTTGAGGTACTTCCCGACCAGCGCCGTCGTGTATCCGGCCTCGTGCAGCCACACGGGAAGCGTGTTGGAGTCATCGAGCAAGGCGCCGCTCGTGTTGTCGCGGACGTGGGTCCGCGTGTCGTACCGGCCGGTGAGGATCGTCGCGCGGGACGGGCAGCAGAGCGGCGTCGATGCGACCGCGTTCGGGAACCACACCCAGTGGCCACCCGGATCCTCGAGCTGGGATTGGAGCCACGGCATGGCGGGTGGCTCGGTCGGGAGGGTGTCGAGGGTCTGGTCGTCCGTCAGGACGACCAGGATGTTCGGTCGGGGGTCGGGGACGGGCGCCCGCTCGCGGGAACCCGTCAACGCCGCCACCGCCAGCGTTCCGAGCGCCAGCGTGAGGGCCAGCGGGCGCCTCAGGAGCGCTCCTTCCGCACCTTCCAGATGTGCTCGCCGGGGAAGTCACGGGCCCACGCGAGTGGTGCGAAGTCGATATACGTGGTGTCGGCGTCCGCCGGTGGGCGGAGCTCGATGAGATCCTCGATCGTGAAGCCGCTTGCCCGGAACAGGCGAACCCACTCACCGTAGGTCGGTCGGAACTCGACGAACGGCCCGCTCTCTTCTTCGAGCACGCGACGACGGGCGTCGAAGTACGGCCTGCGAAGCTCCCGCCGGGGTGGCTCATCGTCGTCGCCCCAGCATGCACTGATGAAGGGCGTCGCGGTGTTGAACACCAGACGCCCACCCGGCCGCAGGACTCGGGCACATGCCGGAACCGTGGCCGCAGGGTCGGTGAACGACATCGCTCCGTGATCGCAGAAGACGAGATCGAAGCTGGCGTCCGCGAAGGGGAGCTCTTCCGCGCTCCCGCGGACAAGCGGGAGCCGGATGCCGGTCTCCTCGAAGTTCGGCCTTGCGGCCCGGAGCTGGTTCGCGCTGAAGTCCAGACCCGTGACGCGAGCGCCACGCTTCGCGACCTTGATCCCGAACTGGCATGCACCACATCCGAGTTCCAACGCGTCCGCGCCGGAGACGTCGCCGAGCGCACCGACCGCATCCTCCGGGATATCCCAAACGCCCCAGCCGAGCAGATCCCAACGGTTGAGCTGCGCGCGGTTCCGCTGCTGGTACGCCTCGCTGTCGGCCTCCCATGAAGCGAGGTTCGTGCGAACGTCCTCCCGGCTCACCGGTCCAGCCACCCACCATCGCGACCGTGATCGTCGGCGACGATCCCGGCCGCGATCGACAACGCGATCTCGTCCGCGCTGCGACCGCCGATGTCGAGCCCGACCGGCGCGTGGACGCGAGCGATCTCATCCTCCGAGAGACCCAGCGCACGGAGCGCGTCGAGGTGACGGACGACGTGACGCCGCGAGCTCATCATCCCGACGAACCGCGCCGGCGAACGCACGGCGGCGGCGAGCACGGCCGCCGAATACGGCGCGTCGTGATCCGTCAGGACGACGACGTCGTTCGCCTCGAGCTCCAGTTCTTCGATCGCCCCGGCATGGGGCTCATCCGACGCGACGAGCCGATCGGCGCGCGGCTCCACGATCACCGCGTCGTAGCCGACCAGCCGAAGGTGCGTCCGAAGCGCGCGAGCGACGTCGGTGGCCGACACGACGACGAGGCGAGGTGGGCGTCGGTGGGGTTCCACGAACACCTCGATATCGCCGAGGTCGTGATGCAGCACGCGGGTCCCAGGCGTACCCGCATCCCAGGCCTCGGCCGCAGCCTCGACCGCTTGCTGGTCGAATTCTGCGCACCCCAAGGTGCCGTGCACCGGCCCCCCGGGTTCGATCGTCATGTGCATCCCCACGCGACAGGGAGGATCGCCCGCGACGACCTTGATGGCCCTCACCTCGACCCGGTCGCGGACCGCCGGGTCATCGCGACCCGCGGCCTCGTGCGTCTCCCCGTGGCCCGTGGGGTGCGCGCCGGTCACGCCACCCAGCAGTTCGACCGCGTGCGGCAGGACCGGCAGAACCGCGTCGAGCGACTCGCGGACGCCCTTGGGACTCCCCGGGAGGTTGAGCACCAGCGTCCCGCCGATCGAGCCGGCGACGGCGCGAGAGAGCGAAGCCATGGGGGTCTCCGCTCGCCCGGCTGCGCGCATGACCTCGGCCAGTCCGGGGGCCTCGCGGTCGATCACAGCACGCGTCGCTTCCGGCGTCACGTCCCTGGGTCCGAACCCCGTTCCCCCGGTCGTCACGACGAGCGCGTTGGTCTCCGCGAGTGCGCGGATCGTCGCCTCGATCCGTGGACGATCGTCGGGGACGAGGGCTCGCGTCCCCACCTCGAACCCCGCCTCTCGCAGCAGCCGTTCGGCCACGTCCCCCGACTCGTCGGCGCGGGTGCCGTCGCTGACGCCGTCCGAGACGGTGAGCACGGCGGCGACCGCTCGATCGACCATGGGTCCCATCCTCGCACCCGGCTCGGGGTTGGCGCGCGCTCAGGCGAACGCCTGAGCGCGTGCGAACGCCTCCAGGACCACGTCCACGAACCGGGGCACCTGGCGGAGGCTCTTCTTCCGCTTGAACGTCTCGCCGACGGTCACCGTGGCCCCTCCACGGCGGAGCCACGCGGCCAGCAGATCGAGCGTCTTGCCCGGAGCCACATCGCAGGTGCAGAAGACGGCCGCCGGTCTCCCGTCGAGCGACGGGAGACGGGCGATCGCTTCCTCGACGCCGAGCGCCGGACCCACCCCGGCCACGATCGCGCCCTTCACCCAGGTGCCCACGATCAGCGCCTCGGCCGCCGCCACGGTCCCGCGATCGACGCTGCGCAGGGGCGCCGTGGTGGCGAAGATCCCGCGACGTTGGAGCTCGTCGCGGATCGCGCGGGCGACAATGAGGGTGAAGCCTCGCCTGCTCTCGTAGAGGATCAGCACCCGCATGGCCACGTATGGATAGCAGGTCGGCCGAGCGATGGCGAGCGCACGCGAACGAGCCGGGCACCTGGAGAGCGGCCGCCGACGATAAGGTGGCAAGGATCGCGTCCGCCCATCGGTGCGGCGCACGGAGGAGGACGCTCGCATGGAATGGCTCGATCGACTCGCGCAGACGTTCGAGCTGGACGAGCCCACCAACGAGGAGATCGCCGCCGTGCTGGACGCGGCGCGCGACGTGGCCCACGGGGTGGAGCGCAGGATCACCCCCGTCTCCACGTTCCTCCTGGGGAGGAACGTGGAGCGACTCGTGACCGCTGGTGCCTCCCGCGACGAGGCGCTGGCCACCTCGATCCGGGCGCTCCGCGCGACCCTGCCCCCCGGACCCGCCGAGGAGGGATCCGGCGACGCGGGGTAGGCTGGTCGTCCAACCATGGATGGCCACCCCACGACCAGGCCCGCCGAGGGCCCGCTGATCGACTCGTTCGGTCGCGTCGCCGACGACTTGCGGATCTCGGTGACCGACCGCTGCAACTTCCGGTGCACCTACTGCATGCCGGCCGAGGGGCTCGCCTGGCTGCCGCGATCGGAGCTGCTCACGTTCGAGGAGCTAACGAGGCTCCTGGAAATCTTCGTCGGACTGGGCGTCCGCTCGCTGAAGGTCACCGGCGGGGAGCCGACCGTCCGCACCGACCTGCCGAACCTGATCCGCATGTTCCGCGGGGTCGGCCCGGACCTCGACATCTCCATCACCACGAACGGTCTCCTCCTGGATCGGCTGGCCGCCCCGTTGGCCGAGGCCGGGGTCGACCGGGCCACCGTCTCCTGCGACTCGCTCCTTCGGCACCGGTTCGCCGAGATGACGCGACGCGACGCGCTCGACCGCGTCCTGGCGGGGCTCGCGGCTGCCGAGGCCGCCGGACTCACGCCGATCAAGATCAATACCGTGGTGATCGCGGGAACCAACGACGACGAGGTCGTCGACTTCGCGCGCTGGGCTCGCACCATGGGCTACGAGGTCCGGTTCATCGAATACATGCCGCTCGATGCCGACCATGCCTGGGAACGGTCCAAGGTCGTCCCCGCCGTTCGGATCCTGGAAGCGATCGACCGGGCCTATCCGCTCGAAGGCGCGAACCGTGGCATCGAGCCGGCGACGACCTATCGTTTCTCCGACGGTGCGCCCGGGGCCGTCGGGGTGATCGCGAGCGTGACGGAACCGTTCTGCGATACATGCAACCGGCTCCGGCTGACCGCCGAAGGCGCGTTCCGCAGCTGTCTGTTCGCGATGGACGAGACCGATCTGCGCTCGCCGCTCCGTGCGGGGGCCACCGACGCTGAGCTCGCGGGCCTGATCCGGGACGGTGTCTGGGCGAAATGGTCGGGGCATCGGATCAACCACCCGGACTTCGTCCAGCCCGAACGCTCGATGTCCATGATCGGCGGCTGAGGCTCCGAGCTGCCGCCTCGGGCTCGGGACGCTAGGCAGGCCGCACGACGCCGGACAGGTTCTCGATCGGCAGCCGCGGGATGGGGTCGCCCGGTTCGAACCCCAGGATCTGCGCGTAGAAGGACAGTTCGCCCTCGTACGCGCGGATGATGGAGTCCGCCTTCCGGAACCCATGTTGCTCTCCCTCGAACAGCAGGTACGCGTAGGGCAGATGCTTCCGCTCGAGCGCCTCCACGATCAGCTCCGCCTGCGCCGGGGGGACGACCTCATCCTCGGCACCTTGAAGGACGAGCATCGGTGTTCGCAGCTCTTCGACGAAGTTGATGGGGCTCCTGGCCCGGTAGCGCTCGGCCTGGTCGGGATAGGGGCCGATCAGCGTGAGGAGGTACTCGCACTCGAACTTGTGCGTGCCGCCTTCCATGAACGGGACGAGGTCGGCCAGACCGTAGTAGCTGGCTCCCGCGGCGAAGTCGTCGTGGAACACCAACGCGCAGAGCGTGGTGTATCCGCCCGCCGAGCCACCGCGGATCAGCAGGCGATCACCGTCCGCGAGGCCCTGTTCGGCCAGGTGGCGAGCGGCGTTGATGCAGTCCGCGGTGTCCAGGACGCCCCAGGTTCCGTTGAGCCGTTGCCGGTACGCCCGACCGTAGCCCGTGCTGCCTCCGTAGTTGACGTCGACCACCGCGAACCCGCGACTGGTCCAGAACTGCGTCTGGAGCGAGAACGTTGGGGTCGACTCCGACGTCGGACCGCCGTGGCTGATCACGATCAGGGGCGGCCGCTCCTGCTGGGGACCGCGGAACCCCGGGTTCCTCGGCAGGTAGACATGGGCGAACGCCGTCCGATCACCGTCCGTCGGGAACTCGAGTTCTCGGGGGATCGAGAACACCGCCGGATCGACCCCGGTGCTCGCGCTCTCCTGCAGCACGTCGACGGATCGGGCCGTGAAGTCGAGCAGCACCACCTGCTCCGGGAGATCCGGCCCCCCGGCGACGAACGCGATGTGCGAACCCTCGGCGACCAGCCCCGGATAGCTCACCGCGGTATGGGGGACGTCCAGATCGACGAGCTCGCCGGTCGAGGGATCGAGCAACGCGGTGTGTTGCACACCCCCGCTGCCGTAGTGACAGGCGATCCCGCCGTCGCCGAGGAACGCGTACGACGATCCTCCGAAGACCCAGTGCGGCCACCCGAACTCGGCGAGGCGCGGG
This sequence comes from Actinomycetota bacterium, assembly GCA_036395715.1. Lineage (GTDB taxonomy): Bacteria > Actinomycetota > UBA4738 > UBA4738 > HRBIN12 > AC-51. Next base: position 20,133 of record DASWDB010000009.1, read on the forward strand.
CACACGGCTTCCCGCGTGCCCGCGCGCTCCCGCTCCAGGTTCCACCAGCCGCTTCGGTCGCTGACCCAGTAGAGCTCGCCGGTTTGACTCCACGACGGCTGCCAGATCGACTCGACGCCGTCGCGCCCGGCCACCCCTCGATGCTCGCCGAGCGAGCCGTCGGCCGCGAGCTCCGCTTCGAACAGCTCGCAGCCGTCCCACGGCATCCAGGGGAGATCCCAGGCGAGCCAGCACATCCTCGAGCCGTCGGGCGCGATCCGCGGGTCCGAGTAGAAGTCCCTCCCGGACGCGATGACCTGTGGCTCCGCCGACCCGTCGGTCGGGATCGCGACCAGTTCGTTCGTGACGTCCTGGGGGACACGTTCGCCGGCGTGGCGCTCGCGGACGCCGATCCACGTGGAACCGTCGGGCGTCACCCGACCGTCCGCATAGCGGTGCGTGCCGCCGGTCTCCGCCGTGATCGGGACCGGGTCGCCGCCGCCCGGAACGTGGCGGTAGAGCCGTTGATCGGTGAACTCGGAGAAGTAGACCGTTCCTCGATGGACGACGAAGGCGCCGCCGCCGTACTCGTGCACACGCGTGCGAACGTTCGACCCGGCCGGCACGACGTCGACCGGCGAGGAGAACGCGTCCGCCCGGACCAGCGCGATCCGGCCGTCCTCGTCCGGCCGGGTCTCCGTCCAATACACCAGGCCGTCGTCGAACCAGGTCGACCCGAGCCGGATGGACGAGGACGCCAACATGGCCGGCGTGATGGGAGAGGACCAGCTGCCGTAGGGAGCGACGCGCGGGTCGGTCACGCCGGACGCCGGCCAACGATCACGCGCGTGATCTTGAGGTCTCCGCCCTTCGTGCTGCGGACGTCGCGGAACCCACCGTCGGCCATCAGGGTCTTCACGGCGCGAGCGCGATCTGGGTCGGTCTCCATGAGGAGCCACCCCTTCCGGCCGAGCCACGCCGGAGCCTCCGCGACCGTCTGACGGACGAAGCTCAGACCGTCGCTGCTGCGATCGGTGAGCGTGTGCACCGGCTCCCAGTCCTTGATCTCATCGGGCAGGTCGTCGACCTCGTCCATCGCGACGTACGGCGGGTGGACCGTGATCACGTCCACGGATCCCGCGATCGTCTTGGGAAGGCCTCCGAAGACATCCCCGGCCGCGAAGCGCACCCTCAGACCCAACAGCCGGGCGTTCCGTCGGGCGAGCTTGACCGCGTCCTCGGACAGATCCGTTCCATAGACCTTCGCGATCGGCACCTCGTTCGCGACCGACAGCGCGATCGTGCCGGCGCCCGTCGCGAGGTCCACGAGGACCGGGGACCGGCGGCCGCGCAGACGCTTGACGGCTTGCTCCGCCAGGTACTCGGACGAATCGCGTGGGACGAACACGCCGGGCTTGGAGACGAGGTCCAGGCCCCGGAACCGCGTGAAGCCCTTGATGTAGGGGATCGGTTCGCCGGTGATCCGGCGTGCGATCAGGCCGAGGAACTGGTCGCGTTCGGCGTCCCCGATCTGGTCGTCGGGGTCGGGCTCGTATCCGCCCATCACGAACGCGAGCAGATCTTCGGCTTCGATCCGCTCACGACCCTTCTGCCAGTGGTCCATCGCCTCGGAGGCCTTGAGCTCCGCGATCGCGGTCTTGATCAGCTTGCGGGCTCTCATCGGCCGCTCATGGTAGCGGTCGGCTCGTACACTCGGCTCGTGCCGACCCCGAAGGAACGCGCACAGGGCACGAGCACGGCGCCGAAGGCGTCGACCACGATGCGAAGCACGCGTGGACCCCGCGGGAAGAAGACCGCCGAGACACCGGAGATCAAGCTCACCGGTGACCGGCTCGTCGTGCGAGCCTCGGAGAACGGCGAGCGTCGAACCTCGGCCGGCCTGCTGATCCCTGCCACGGCCATGCCGGCCCCCAAGCGCTTGTCGTGGGGCGACGTGACCCTCGTCGGACCCGAGGTGCGGGTGGCGAAGGAGGGCGATCGGGTCCTGTTCCTCCCGTCCGCGGCGTTGGAGGTCGAGCTCGACGGCGAGGACCTCGTGCTCCTGCGCGAACGCGACATCCAGGCGGTCTCCTCGCAACCGGCCTCCGCCCGGGACCGCGCGCCCGGGCAGTACCTCTAGCCGAGCCCGGGCACGCTACCCGGGGAGGAAGCTGAGACGCACGGTTCGCTCGTCGTTGTCCCGGTTGGGATCGATGAGGACCACCGACTGCCACGTGCCGAGCTCCACCTCGCCGCCGAGGACCGGGATCGTGAGCGACGGGGGGACGAGAACGGGGAACAGATGGTCGCCGCCGTGTCCCTCGCTCCCGTGCCGGTGCGCGTACCGGTCGTCGCGCGGCAGGATGCGCGCCAGGAGCTCCTCGAGATCTCCCTCCGATCCACTCCCGGTCTCCATCAGCGCGAGCCCCGCGGTGGCATGCGGCGCGAAGAGGTGGATCAGGCCGTCTCCCCCGGCCCCGCGCGCGAACGCGCGGACGCGATCGGTCAGATCGCTCACCCGCCGCCCTCGCGTGCTGACCCGGATCGTCTCCGATCGCATCGTTCCCGCCTCCCGGATCAGCCTATCGAGCCGACGAAGGTCGGCTCGGCGAGGACCTCCACATGGTCGGCTTCGTGGAAGGCATCGAAGCCCAGGCGCCAGGCGTACGCAGGCCAGCGATACTCGACGACCCCTTCGTCGACGCGATAGACCGCCGTGTACAGCGTCCCGAAGCCGTGCGCGTACGACGTCGAGAACAGCGGAGCCCGAAGGAAGCTCTCGGCGAACGCGGCGGCGTCCATCCCGGGATCGTCCAGGGAGCGAACGATCGCCTGCTCGCGTTCGATCGTGCGGGTCGCACGAGCCTGCTCCGGCCATTCGACGATGCCCTGGTGATTGGTGGCCACCGGGAAGTCACGGAAGATCGGCCCACGGTCGGGCGCCAGGTACGCCGTGAGGACGTGCCCGTTCCGGTCGACCAGTGTGAGGTTGTGGCTGAGCGAATACGGGAGACGAGCGAGCGTCGCTCGTGCCTCATCCACCGTCGCGCACGTCTCCAAGACGTACCGGGTCACGATCGGGATCCCGAAGCCGTCCCCCACGACCCGCCGGCCGCCGAACGTCAGGGAGACGGCGAGCCCGGCGTCGTTCATGCCATCGAGGAGACCCCAGAGGCAATCGCTCATGCCGATCACACGGCGATCGAGCAAGCGCGTGGACCACACCACCCCCTCGAATCGCGACGGCGCGTAGTCGTAGTTGCGAGCGAGGAGCGGGCCCCCTGCGCGCGTCCATGCACCTTGCGAACAGGCCGCGAGGTACGGCGGTGGCTTCACGAGCGACAGCATCCGCGCCGCGAGGTCGCCGCCTCCCGCCAGCTGGACCACGCGTTCGTATGCGGGCACGAGCTCCGGCATATGGGTGCGAAGCATCCGAGCGCTCGTCGCGTAGGAGGGTCGCGCCTCCTCCCCTTCGCGAAGGAACCATTCCCGATAGTGCGGCCACCGCTCATCGAACACCGCCCGCCACCGTTCGCCGAGCTCGAGCTCCTCGATGGAACGGAACGTGAACGGCAGCATGCGCATGGTGGAGCAGATGCTGGCAGGGGGACGCCCGGGCGTCGAGCCGCCGTCAGAGGAGCTTGAACCCGAACGGTTCCGGCTCGTGCGTCGGTGGTTCGTCGAGATCGAGCGGAACGCTCGCGAACTGCGCCTTGATCCCGGAGATCCAGCTCCGGGTGCGATCGAGCAGCTCGTGCTCGTCGTTCATGAACCGGCCGCGCGTCACCAGGATGCCCAGGTCCGCGCCCTGATAGCGATACTGCCCGGCCCCGGCGATCCGCAGGTAGAAGGCCTCCGACTCGTCGGAGACGGTATGCCAGTCCGTGACGCGCCGGTCGAAGCGCAAGGCGCCGGCGTCGGGCATCCTCCAGATGCCCGACGCCGGCGCCCGTGTGATCCGCTCGGTCGCGTCCTCGGTCTGCTTCAAGATGAATTGGGTCCACTCATCCAGGTTCTGGACCTGCGCCCAGCGTTCGTTCAGCTCGTCGACATCGATCTCGTACTCGACGTCCATGAACTCGAGGAGGTGGAACAGGAACAGCGGCATGTCACCGTACGCCACGGCCGTCACGTTGGTGATGCTCGATGCACCGGTCACCCGGGGGTTGAGCTCACCGAGCCAGATGTCGCCCGTATCGGCGTCCAGCAGGAAGTCGAGTTCGAAGTATCCCCGGTAGCCCTCACGCCGCAGCCGCTCGCCCATCGCGATCGTCCGTTCGCGTGCGACGCGCCGCTGCTTCTCGGTAAGCAGCTCGGGCGAGACGTCGTCGCCGCACCAGCCCCCGTCGTAGGGGGTGAGCTCCTCGAACCCGACGAGCTCGGCCATCAAGGGACCGACCAGCGTTCCATGCCTGGTGATCACTCCCTCGATCGCGAGCTCCCTGGGTTCGATGCGCCTCATCACCTTGAGCGCCTCGCCTGCGACCTTGCGCTCGTAACGATCCCAGTCGCTCCCGTCGGCGATGAAGAAGGTCGTCTGGCCGGAATCGCCGTAGGGCGTCTGGACGACGAGATCGTCTCCCAGCCCGCCCGCACGCGCCAGGGAGATCAGCTCCGGGTACGTCGTCGCGGTGCCGATCGTGTGGGGGACGCTGGGTACGCCCGCGTCGTTACCGAGGCGGGTGGTCTCGATCTTCGAGTCGAGCCGATGGCGGAGCGAGGCGGCCGGGAACGCCACCTCGAGGTCGAGCTCGCCGGCGAGCTGTTCGGTCTCGTCGTCGAACATGAGGAACGCGGCCTTGCCGGGCCCGTGCGCCGAGACGAGGTCGGCGACCTCCTTGTGCCCGAGGAGGTAGTTGACGATCTCCTCGATCGACCCGAACGCGCGCGCGGTCTGCTCACGCGGGACGAACACGTTCGGATGCCACCCGTCGAACGAGTCGTACAGGTTGATGAACTTGAAGGTCCGCACCCACCGATCGATCCCGAGCAGGTTGAACGCGGTCGCACTCACGAAATAGACGGGCGTCGGGGTGGTCCGGAAGTAGTTGCGGATCGCGGGGATCCCGGTGAGGGGCTTCGTGTTCACGACCAGGTGCGGAGGGGCCGGGACGAGAGACGGTCGGCCAGGCGCCCGGGCGTCGATCCGGGGGATCAGCCAGCGAGCGACGCCCGCCAAGATGGCGATCCCGAGCACCCACCACAACCCGGTCATGACCACCTGCGCGTGTTGCTGATCAACGGGCGGCCTCGGCCTTCTGGACCACGCATCGGAACGTACACCCGGCGTCCGTGCGGGTCAGCAGCTTGACGTATGTATGTAATGATGTAATCTCACGTCATGACCGAGAAGAGCGATTTCCAAGAACACCTCGAAGGTTGGTTCGCCGGTCGGCTCCCGGCGGAGTGGTTCGTCGGGCCGATCGATGTTTCGTTCGACCGGGACGAGATCCTCGTCGTCGGAACCCTGGCCGAGCCCGAGCTCCCGCAAGACGCCGGCCCCGAGACGAGGACCGCGGCCGCCGAAGCACGGATCTCCGGGTTCCGCGAGGACACCCGCACCCAGCGGATGCGGATCGCGGACGAAGCCGAACGCCGGTTCGGTCGCAAGATCAGCTGGGGTGCAAGGTGTGCGGACCAGCGTCAGCTTTTCACGACGCTCGCGATCCCCGCGATGACGAGGCTCCGGATGCCCGAGCGAGAGGTCCTGGACACGCTGGTCGACGCCGGCGTCGCCCGCTCGCGCAGCCACGCGCTCGCGTGGTGCGTCCGACTGGTCTCCGAGCGACAGGAAGAGTGGCTGGCGGACCTCCGCGAGGCGCTCAAGCAGGTTCAGGAGGTCCGCAAGGAGGGCCCGAAGGACTGAGCAGGCTCTGATGGGGGACCGTCCCGCGGGCCCGTTCGTCCGGCTGCTCTCAAGCCCCACACCCCGGATGCCGAGGACCCGAGCATGGGTCCGGGGGTCTGGTTCCGTCGTCATTCACGCGTGCCCGCGGCGGTCGTGGCCGTTGTGATGGTTGTCGCCTCGTTGGCGTCGACGCCGTCGGCACGGGCGATGGCATCCCGCGACGAGACGCGGGCGACGACACCTCGCTGGGCCCCGACCGCCGGAGAGGCGGGCTCCGGGATCCCGGCGCTCCCGGTCGTCTATCAGACGTCGCCTGCGGACCGCAGGCGTGCCGACATCTCCCCATCCCAGATCCACTTCTCGGATCTGACCGCGTCCGACGGCTGGGCGAAGGAGGGCATCCGGTTCGTCGCCGCGACGAACGATTGGATGCGTGACTTCGTCGCGAAGGACGACGGCACCTACCCGTTCCATCCGCACGCGATCGAGACTCGGAAGTACCTGGCCCGCTCGGTCGTGAGGGCGTTCGCCCCGAACCAGGCGCCCGGCTCTTCGATCGCGTTCCCCGATCTCGACAGCTCGAGTCGCTGGTACCGATACGCAGCGGTCGCCGTCGAACACGGGTGGATCGCCAGGAAGGCGGACGGATCTTTCGCACCGGACGACCCGGTCACGATGATCATGCTCCACCGGGCGCTCGTGCTCGCCCTCGGTCTGAAGCCCGCGGCGATCGCCCTCAACCATCTCCACACCCACTCGGGTGCGACGTTCCGCGTTCCGGTGGGCTTCGGCACGACCCTCCTGGGCATGCGTTTGGATCTGCGCTACAACGCCCCGACCGGCTCCGAAGCCATGGATGTCGGCCCACGCGATCTGATGCCGAGGACCCAGGTCGCCTACTCGCTGTGGCGAGCGACGACGCAGCCCTCCTGGAGCGTTCCCGATCTGCTCGACCAGTACGCGAACGTCGAGCTGCCGAACCTCGGGCCCCGGATGCTCCGCATCGTCCAGTGGGGACTCCGCTACGTCGGCTACCCGTACGTCTGGGGGGGTGAATGGGGGTTGTCCTCGCCGGAGCCGGCCGCGCTCGGCGGTCAACCGCGTTCCGGGTTCGACTGCTCTGGGTTCGCCTGGTGGCTCCTGCGCGCGGACGACAACAGCGGTTGGAAGGTCGCTCCGCCGCGCCCGTACACGGGCTGGGCGCTTCCGCAGCGGACCTCGGCCGACATGGCGGGTATGACGAAGACGAGGATCGCCTTCCGCGATCTCCGACCGGGCGACCTGATGTTCTACGACGGCGACGGAGACGGGACGGTCGATCACGTGGACACGTACATCGGCAACGGGTACTCGCTGGACTCCAGCAGCACGCCCGGCGGCGTCACGATCATGTGGGTCGGCGACGGCTGGTACCGCCAGCACTTCAGGTTCGGTCGCCAGATCCTTCCGACTCCCTGACCGACGCCCGGTCGGCCTCGATCGCCACGTCCAGCACCGAACGCTCGCGATCCGTGATCGATCTGGACCTCCGGCTTGCGGCATCGTGAGCGACGATCACCGACTCCGACTCAGCGGCGAGCCACCCGGCCTTTGCTCGGATCGTCTCAGCCGTCCGGATCGACGACGTTCCGTACCCGGTGCTCCAGCACGCGACCGCGACGGAGCCGTCCTCGAGCGAGAGCTCCCGACGGAAGTCGATCGCGACACGAACGATCACGAACCCGACGTCTTCACCGAGGGTCCGGCGGACCCACCGATCGCGGCATTCCTCGAGGTACGTGAGGTAGACGGCGTTGTTGACATGGCCATAGTTGTCCACGTCGCGCCACCGGATCGCGATCTCGATGTGCTCCACGGGGGCGGAGCATACGTGTCCCACCATCGCGAAGGCCCCGGGCATGCGCCCGGGGCCTTCGCTCGGAGAGAGGGGCTCCACCCCTTCCTTCGGTTCCCCGGCCTCGACGGTTCGAGGCCGGATGTTGCGGTTCCGTGACGGAACGAGTAGGGCCCGGGCGCGTTCGCGCCCGGGCCCCGCCCACCTTCGTCGCTCGGATCAGAAGTCCATGTCACCGCCGCCGGGCATCCCGCCGCCCGCCGGCATCTTCTCCTTCTCCGGCTTCTCGGCGACGACCGCCTCGGTCGTGAGGAACAGGGCCGCGATCGAGGCCGCGTTCTGCAGCGCCGAGCGCGTCACCTTCGCCGGGTCGACGACGCCGAACTTGATCATGTCGCCGTACTGGCCGTTGGCCGCGTTGAGCCCCTGACCTTCGGGGAGCGAACGCACCTTCTCGACGACGACCCCGCCCTCCAGGCCGGCGTTGTGAGCGATCTGCTTGAGGGGCTCCTCGAGCGCCCGCCGCACGATCGCTGCGCCCGTCAGCTCGTCGCCCTCCAGGTCCACCTTGTCGAGTCCGCTCTGTGCGTTGAGCAGCGCCACGCCACCGCCGGGGACGATCCCCTCTTCGACGGCCGCCTTCGTCGACTGGACCGCATCCTCGATCCGGTGTTTCTTCTCCTTCAACTCGACCTCCGTGGCCGCGCCGACCTTGATCACGGCGACCCCACCCGAGAGCTTCGCGAGCCGCTCCTGGAGCTTCTCGCGGTCGTAGTCCGAGTCGGTCTTCTCGATCTCTGCCTTGATCTGGTTGATCCGGCCCTGGATGTCCTCGTCCTTGCCGCCGCCCTCGACGATCGTCGTCTCGTCCTTGGTGACGACGACCTTGCGCGCGGACCCGAGGAGATCGATCGTGGCGTTCTCGAGCTTGAGGCCGACCTCCTCGGAGATGACCTGCCCGCCCGTGAGGATCGCGATGTCCTGGAGCATGGCCTTGCGCCGGTCCCCGAACCCGGGAGCCTTGACGGCCGCGCTCGGGAACGTCCCGCGGATCCGGTTGACGACGAGCGTCGCGAGGGCCTCGCCCTCGACGTCCTCGGCGATCACGACCAGCGGCTTGCCGGCCTGCATGACCTTCTCAAGCAAGGGCAGGAGGTCCTTCACGGCCGCGATCTTCTGGTTCGCGATCAGGACGTACGGTTCCTCCATCACGGCTTCCATGCGCTCGGCGTCGGTGACGAAGTAGGGCGAGATGTAGCCCTTGTCGAAACGCATCCCCTCGGTGAACTCGAGCTCCATCCCGAAGGTATTGGACTCCTCGACGGTGATCACGCCGTCCTTGCCGACCTTGTCGACGGCCTCGGCGATCTTCTCTCCGATCTCCGGGTCCGCCGCGCTGATCGCGCCGACGTTGGCGATCTCGTCCTTCGAGTCGACGTCCTTGGCGACCGTCTTGATCCGCTCGACCGCGAGCTCCACGGCACGCTCGATGCCGCGCTTGAGCGACATCGGGTTCGCGCCCGCCGCGACGTTCCGGAGGCCTTCCTTCACGATCGCCTGGGCGAGCACGGTCGCCGTGGTCGTCCCGTCGCCCGCCACGTCGTCGGTCTTCTTGGCGACCTCCTTGACGAGCTCGGCCCCGACCTTCTCCATCGGGTCGTCGAGCTCGATCTCCTTCGCGATCGAGACGCCGTCGTTCGTGATCGTGGGCGCCCCCCACTTCTTCTCGAGGACGACGTTGCGGCCCTTCGGACCGAGCGTGATCTTGACCGCGTTGGCCAGCTGGTCCATCCCGCGCTCGAGGGCCCGACGCGCGTCCTCGTCGAAGCTGATGAGCTTCGCTGCCATCACTTCCCTCCTTCGTGGTGCTCAGATCCGGCTGCCGACTGCTAGCACTCGACAGGTGCGAGTGCTAAGGATGGTAGCTCCGGGAGCGGAGAACTGGCAACGCGCCACCGGACGATAGGCTCCCGCCTCGATGCGCGATGAACGGCCCTGGGTGCGACGGTTCACCGCTCCTGAGCTCGGATTCCCCGTCTGGTCACGAAGGGACCCCGACCTCGTCGCCCTCGTCACCACGATCGGCGGTGCGGCCCAGGTGTGGACCCACGACCTGCGAACGGAAGCGTGGGACCAGCTGAGCCATGAGCCCATCGGCGTGGACCAGGGGGTCTGGGCCCTGCCGGACGGCCGCTTCGCATGGTGGAGCGACCGGACCGGGAACGAGCGGGGACGGCTGGTCGGCGCACCGGTCGGTGGCGCATCCGGACCGGTCGTGCCGGAGCTCCCGGAGGGATGGCTCACGGGGGTCGCGTTCCACCCCGATCGGATCGCGATCGGCGTCGAGGTCGAAGGCGAGTACCGGGTCTACCTCGTGGACGCGGAGACTCGGCCGCGGCTCCTCTGGGCAACCTCGTTCCCGACCGGGGTCGGTCGTGCCGATCCGAAGACGGGCGGCCTCTCGGCGGACGGATCGCTCGTGTGCGTCCGACACGCCGAACGTGGCGACATCCTGCATCTCGCGCTTCGTGTCTTCGACGCACGAACCGGCGCGGTGCGTGGCGACCTGTTCGACCCGGGCTCGAACCTGGAACCCGACGCCTGGTCCCCCGTCCCGGGAGACCAACGGCTCGCGTTCACGAGCGAGCTGGGGGCGTTCGAACGACCCGCGGTGTGGAACGTGGAGACCAGAGCGCGCAACGACATCGCGGTCGACCTTCCGGGCGCCATCTTCCCCATCGAGTGGTGGCCGGACGCGTCCGCCCTCCTCGTTCGTCACGAGTACGAGGGCAAGGCTCAGCTCTATCGGCTGGACCCCGCGACCGGTCGTCCTGATCGCCGATCCCCACGGCGACATCGAAGGCGAGGGGGGCGCGGGCCTCCGCCCCGACGGCTCCGTGTGGCTCCTGGCGAGCGACGCGACGCGTGCTCCGCGGATCACCGACACCGACGGTCGGGACGTGCTCCCGAGTCCCGCGGAGCCGCCACCACCGGGGCGGGCGTTCCGCTCGTTCCCCTTCTCCAACCCCAACGGCGACCGCATCCATGCGTTCGTCGTCACGCCGTCGGGTACGGGCCCATTCCCCACCGTGGTTTCGGTGCACGGCGGTCCGGAGTGGCACGAGCGCGATCGCTTCGATCCCGAGACGCAGGCCTTCGTCGACGCAGGGTACGCGGTCGTCCTCGTCAACTACCGCGGCTCGACGGGCTACGGGGTGCGGTTCCGACGCGCGCTGATCGGGGCCGTCTGTTCCACGGAGACGGAGGACATCATCGCGGGCCTGAACGCACTCGAGCGCGAGGGCGTCGTCGACCCGCGCCGTGTGTACTGGAGCGGTTGGTCCTGGGGCGGCTGCCTCGGATGCTTCAACGCCGGTGTCCATCCCGATCGGTGGCGCGCCATCTTCGCGGGCATCCCCGCCGGCGACTTCGTCGCGGCGCACCACGCCTGCGCTCCCGAGCTCCAGGCCTGGGACGACGCCGTGTACGGCGGTTCGCCGGAAGAGGTCCCCGATGCGTACCGCCGCAGCGACCCGATGACCTACGCGTCCGCCGTCACGGCCCCCGTGCTGGTGATCGCCGGGAAGAACGACCCGCGCTGTCCGCTCGAAGGCGTGATGCCGTGGGTCGACGCCGTTCGCGCGAACGGCGTCGAGGTGGACCTCCAGCTGTATCCGGAGGGCCATCATGCGAACGCGGTCGAGGAGCGCGTTCGACACATGCAGCTGATCCTCGACTTCTTCGCGCGGCACCCTTGATCGATCTCAGAGACCGAAGCTCGAGACGCGGTCGATCCGGATCTCGATGATCACCGTCGAACCGACCTCGATCGGGTAGGTGCTCACCGGGTATTGCGGGAACTTCTCGTTGAGCAGGGCGGCGTCACGGTCGAACTCCGGACCGCTCTCCACGAGATAGGCGTCGCCGTACGCGATCACCTGCAGGATGCCGTGCTCCCAATCTTCGGAGTACTCATCGAACGCGATGCATACGGCCGGATGGTCTCGGATGTTGGCGACCTTCCGATCGAAGGCGGAGGCGATCACGATGCGATCGAGGTCGAGGACGGGACAGACCGGCACGACGTGCGGCGTTCCGTCGAGCATCGTGGTCCCCAGTCGCGCCACACGCGCGCGCTCCACGAACGCGGCTTCGGGGCCGCGGAGGGCGGACGTCGCGCTCATTCGTCGGTGGGGACCGTCTCCACCATGTCGTGGATCTGCTCGACGATCTCGGCGTTGGCGAGGGTGGTGACGTCTCCGAGGCTGTTCCCACGGGCCACGTCACGGAGCAGCCTCCGCATGATCTTCCCCGATCGGGTCTTCGGGAGGTCCGGCGTGAAGATGATGTTGTCCGGCTTCGCGATGGGTCCGATCACCTTGGCGACGTGCTCGCGGAGCTCGGCGAGCATCGCGGCGTCGCCTTCGAAGCCCGACTTCAACGTCACGAACGCGACGATGCCTTCTCCCTTCAACTCGTCCGGTCGCGAGACGACGGCGGCCTCGGCGACCTTCGGATCGTCAACCAGCGCGGATTCGATCTCGAAGGTCGAGAGGCGATGCCCTGCCACGTTCATCACGTCGTCGATCCGGCCCAGGAGCCAGAAGAACCCGTCCTCGTCGCGCCGAGCCCCGTCTCCCGCGACGTAGACATCCGGACCGAACCGGCCGAAGTACGTCTCGACGTAGCGATCGGGATCGCCCCAGATCGTCCGAGCGATCGCCGGCCACGGATGCGTGAGCACGAGGTAGCCACCGCCGAGCGGAACGGACGCCCCGGCTTCGTCCACGACGTCGGCGGCGATGCCCGGGAAGGGGATCGTCGCCGACCCCGGCTTCAGCGTCGTGATGCCGGGGAGCGGTGAGATCAAGATCGCACCGGTCTCCGTCTGCCACCACGTATCCACGACCGGGCACCGCTCGCCGCCGACCACGGTCCAGTACCAGACCCACGCCTCGGGGTTGATCGGCTCACCCACGGAGCCGAGGAGCCGCAGCGAGGAGAGGTCGTGCTTGCCCGGGTACTCGGTGCCCCAGCGCATGAACGCGCGGATCGCGGTCGGCGCCGTGTAGAGGATCGATACGCGGTGCTTCTGGATGATCGACCACCACCGGTCCTTGTCGGGCCAGTCGGGCGCGCCCTCGTACATCACCCCCGTGGTGTGGTTCGCCAGCGGCCCGTAGACGATGTATGAGTGCCCCGTGACCCAACCGCAGTCGGCAGCACACCAGAAGACGTCATCCTCGTGGATGTCGAAGATCATCCGGTGGGTCGCGGAGACCTGAGTCAGGTACCCGCCGGTCGTGTGCACGATCCCCTTGGGTTTGCCGGTCGTGCCGCTCGTGTAGAGCAGGTAGAGCAGGTCCTCTGCCTCCATGTCCTCCGGCTCGCAGACACGCGCCTGCTCCGCGACGAGCTCGTGATACCAGTGGTCGCGACCCTCGGTGAACGCGTGCTCGTTCCCGCACCGGCGCACGGTGATCACGTGCTCGATCGAGGGGCACTCCCGCAACGCGTCATCCGCGTTCGCCTTGAGGGGGACGACCTGACCTCGTCGCCACGCGCCATCCGCCGTGATGAGGACCTTGGCCTCGGCGTCGTTGATCCGGTCCCGCAGGGCCTCGGCGCTGAAGCCGCCGAACACGACCGAATGGGGGGCGCCGATCCGCGCGCAGGCGAGCATCGCGATCGGGAGTTCGGGGATCATGCCGAGGTAGATGTTGACCCGGTCGCCCTTGCGGACACCCAGCGAGCGGAGCGCGTTCGCGAGGCGACACACGTCCTCAAGGAGCTCGGCGTAGGTGATCGTCCGCGCGTCCCCGGGCTCGCCCTCCCAAAGGTACGCGACCTTCTCCCCGCGGCCGGCCTCGACGTGACGGTCGAGGCAGTTGACGGAGGCGTTCAGGTGTCCTCCCTTGAACCACGTGACCCAAGGCGCGTCCTGTTCCATCACGGCATCCCAGGGCCGGGACCATGCGAGGTGGCCTGCCTGTTCGGCCCAGAAGGCCTCGTGATCGACCCCGGCAGCGTCGTAGATGGCCGGGTCCCGAACGACGGCGCGGTCTCGGAACGCTTGCGGTGGTGGGAATGACCGTTGCTCGGAAAGGAGTGCCTCGATATTGCGTTGGGGCTCGCTCACGTGGGTACTCCTCCCTCGGATGTGGCCTCGGATGTGACCTCGGATGTGACCTCGGGTGTGGATGGGCGCCGGACGGACCGCCATCGTACGCAGCGGGCCGGTTCAGCGCGACCTCGTACGTACTTGCATCCAGAGCCCGTGCGGGGCACCATCGTAGAAGGCCGCCCTCCGAGGGCGGCCTTGGGGCATGTTGGGTAAGCCCCCCGGGGGACGAGGTCGGCCGCCACCGCGGTCGCGATGGGAAGGGAGGCGTCGGATGGCCGACGTGGCCTACTGCATGAAGTGCCGCGAGAAGCGCGAGTTCACGGGCTCGCTGGTCACGCTCAAGAACGGACGCCCCGCGCTGCAGGGCACCTGCCCCGTGTGCGGGACCAAGCTGACGAAGATCATGGGCATGGACGCCGCGAAGGCGATGGGGTGGACCGGCTGACAGGGGACGACGACCGAGTCAGTTCAACCGCGACAACAGCTCCTCCGGACTGACCATCACGGTTCCCGGAGACATCTCCCGGTGGCGGGCCGCAAGGTCCGCCACCGTCGTTTCCTCGAAGACCCGTTGCACCGCAGTTGCGACGTCGGCCCAGAACCCTTGGAGACCACACCGAGAATCCGCGAAACAGGTGTGGTCGGACGGTTCCAGGCAGAACACCGGATAGATCTGTCCCTCGATCGCGTCGGCGATCTCAGCGACCGTGATCAGACCGGGATCGCGGGCGACCCGGCACCCTCCCCCGGCACCTCGGAAGCTCTCGACCAGCCCGGCCTTCGAGAGGGCACCCAGCTGCTGCTCCAGGAACCGAAGCGGCACCTGTTGCCGTTCGGCGATCTCTCGAGCGGGAACCAGGGCGTCGTCGTCCCGGCGCTGGGCGAGCTCGATCATGGCACGCATCGCGTACTCGAGCTTCTGCGAGACCTTGAGCACCGGGCAGATCCCCTTTCCCGGTTCAGGCTAGGGACAGCGTTCTCGCACGTCAACGGCCGGTTGGCTGGGGCGGAAGCGGTCCTCGTCAGACCTCGGGACGATCACTGCGCCAGGGTCTGGGCGTAATCCTGCCCGACGACGACGACGATCGAGGCGGTCGCCGGCACGAGGCCCTCCAGCGACGGGTCGAGCTTCTTCACCGCCGCACCGTTGAAGTACGTCTGTGCCACATACGAGGCATCCGACTTGTTCTGTGCTCCGCCTTGGCCACCCCGGTAGTAGATCGTGGTCTTCGCGACGCCCGTACTTGGTGCGTTCGTGGCGTCTTGGACGGAGTTGTAGCTGTGTTTCACCAGGAGCGCCTGCGCGGCGGCGCCGGCCCCGGTCACGTCCGTTCCGTTGAGCGCCGTGAACGCGACGCCGGTCGTCTGCGGGGAGGGGCCCGGCGGCGGCGGTTGCGTGGTGGGCGTGGTGGTGGGGCTCGACGCGGTCCCACTGGGGCTCGCGCCACCGGAGGGCCCGGCAACGCTTCCGCCGTTCTCGGGGAACCCGTTCGCGAGGACGGCCGCGCCGGCGACCACCAGCGCGACGATGACGACGATCCGAGCGGTGCCGAGGTTCACCGACCGCATCCTACCGTTTGGCTCCTCCGCTCAGCGGCGCGCACGCCCCGGCAGGGCGAGGTCTACAGACGGATACCCAGACGGTCGGCGGTGCGACGGCGGCGGCGGATCTCTCGCAGCCGCCGCAGCCGCCGCACGAGCATCGGGTCATACTCCAGCGCGTGGGGACCATCGACGATCCTGTGCAGGACCTGGTGGTACCGGGCCGCGGAGAAGCCGAACCGTTCGCGGATCGCCCGCTCCTTGGGAACGTTCAACTTCCACGCGTCACGCTCGAAGTCCAGGATCGCCCGCGCCCGGTCGTCCAAGCCGCCTTCTCCGGCACCTTTCGGGCTTCGTTGGCTCACGATCCGCGAGGCTCGCACCGGATCCCACCCGGTTCAAGCACCGCCTGACCACTGCCGACATCGTTCCCGGGGCCTCTCCGGGTGAGAGCATGGGGTCCCTATCCCCGAGGTGACGAGGCGATCCGTGGCACAGGCACCGGGAGCAGAGCCGCAGCGACTGCGAGACGACGTCCGTTCCATCGCGCAGCTGAACATGCTGCACAACCTGGCGGCCGCGCTCAACATGCTCGGCGACATCGAGGAGATCGCAGCCGCGATCACGGCGGAGCTCAGAACGATCATCGACTACCACAACTGCCGGGTCTACCTGCTCCAACCCGACGGCGACACCCTGTTCCCGGTCGCGTTCCGGGGCGAGCTGTTCACCGAGTACGCGACCGAGTCCCTCCCCGCGCTCGTGACGAAGCTGGGCGAGGGGATCACCGGCAACGTCGCGCTCACGAAGACCTCCCTGCTGACCCCGGATGCTCGTCAGGTCGAGTTCTCTGTCACGATCCCCGGAACCGACGACGACCTGCTCGAATCGATGCTCGCCGTCCCGATGATCGCGGGGGACGAGGTCGTCGGTGTGATCGTCCTGTCGAAACTGGGGTTCGCACAGTTCGACGAGGACGATCAACGGCTCCTCGAGGTCCTGGCGTCCCATGCTGCCGTTGCGTTCCAGACGGCTCGTCTGCTCGAAGCCGAACGCCGCGAAGCCCGCGTCTCCGGCGCGCTCCTGCGGTTGTCACAGGCGATGACGTCCGAACGCACCGTCGGGGAGATCTTCCAGCGGGCGATCGAAACGGTCCCGACGATCGTCCCCTGCATCGCTGCTGCGGCCTACACCCGCGACGAGGAGACGGGGGTCTTCCGCGCCGCTCGCGTGCTCGCCATCGGCGCCCATTCCACCAAACCGAGGTCGGAGATCGCCGACATCCCCAGGGAGATCGCTGAGACCTTCCTGTTCAGCGAGACCGAGCCCTTCGTGATCCCGCAGGACGTAGCCATCCAGGTCCCCGCCGACCTGCGGTTCATCGACGAGCCGGGCGCCGTCCTCGTCACGCCGCTGCGGTGGGACGCGGACGGGTTCGGCGCGATCGTCGCCGTGGGCGAGGTGGACGGCGCGCCGTTCGACGACGATGCCCTGTCGTTCGCACGCGGCATCGCGGACATCACCTCGCTCGCGCTCGGTAACGCGCGCCGGCTCTCGGAGCTCGAACGCTTCCATGAGCTGGTGGAGACGCTCGACGCGATCTTCTGGGAAGCGGACGCCAAGGATCTCGGGCTCACGTTCGTGGGCGGGCGCGCGGATCCGGTGCTCGGGTCCGACGCCGGCGCCTGGCCGTCCCAGGACAGAGCGTGGGGAGACCACGTACACGAGGACGACAGGCAGGATGCTGTGCTCGCTGTGCGAACGGCACGCGACGAAGGCCGGGACACGACCCTCGAGTACCGCGTCCGCGCCCCGGACGGGGGAGACGTCTGGGTCCGCGACCTGATCCACGTCGTGCGACGGTCGCGGGGGCCGCGGCAGCTCCGAGGCCTGATGGTCGACATCACGGAGCGGAAGCAGGCGGAACAGGCGCTTCAGGCCTCCGAGCGGAAGTACTCGGAAGCGTTCCGGCGCGAACGCCAGGCGGCGCAACAACTCAGAGCGCTCGACGACATGAAGAACACCTTCCTCGAGGCGGTCTCGCACGACCTCCGCACGCCGCTCACGTCGATCCTCGGGTCCGCGATCACGCTCGAGCGAGCCAACATGGACCTGCCGCAGGACGACGCGGTGGACCTCGTCCGGCGGATCGCCGCCAACGCTCGCAAGCTCGAACGGCTGTTGGGGGATCTCCTCGATCTCGATCGTCTGCAACGGGGGATCGTGTCGCCGCAGCGACGTCCGACCGATGTGGGCGAGCTCATCCGTCGCGCGGTCGAAGAGACGGAGGACCACAACGGACACGCCCTGACCGTGGACGTGGAACCGTTGGTCGTCAGCCTGGATGCCCCGAAGGCCGAGCGGATCGTGGAGAACCTCGTCACGAACGCGCTCCGGCACACACCGCCCGGAGCCGAGGTCTGGGTGCGAGCCCTTCCGGAGGACGGCGGCGTGCTGCTGATGGTCGAGGACGACGGGTCGGGGATCCCATCGGAGCTCCGAGAGGTGATCTTCGAACCCTTCCGGCAAGCGCCGGGATCCGCGACCGGTCATTCGCCGGGTGTGGGGGTTGGTCTGTCCCTCGTGAAGCGCTTCGCAGAGCTCCACGGTGGACGCGCCTGGGTCGAGGACCGTGCCGGCGGCGGCGCCTCGTTCCGCGTATACCTCCCCGGCGGCTGAGCCAGGCCGCCTGGTGCCGCACGACCGGCGACGACCAGCCCTCCCTCCCGCCTGGCCCCGTCCCCATACGAAGGTCGCGGCGCGGCTAGGCTGTGCTCATGTCCGACGAAACGTGGACCACCGAGGAGGAGCGCCGACGTCTTGCCGAGAGCCCCGAGCCTGTCTCCGAAGCGGACGCGCTCGAGCAGACGGATGAGCTCGAGTCGGACGACGACGATGAAGTCCCCGCGATCCCCCCGGACGTCCCGGAGGCCGACGCCCTGGAGCAGGCCCGCGCCGCGCCGCGGGACGACGACGAACCTCGCTGAGGTCTGTGCGAGGAGAACGCCTCCTCAAGACCTCGACGGCCCTTTGCTCGGTTCCAGGCGCTTCGTGCGCCCGCCACATCCGGGTTCGCCGAGGAGGAACCGTCTGCCCTGTTCAACGGGAAGAGATCGAGAGCCGGTGAAGAGTTCCACCTGATGCGTGACGGAATGGCTCCGCCTGATCCGTTACACCTCGTCGGTCATCGTCGCACGGTCAGCTCGCCCGTGCCGCGTGCTTCTTCCTGACCTCCTTCCCGTTCGTGCGAAGGACCGTCTTCAGCAGCTCGTCGCCGTCCCAGATCTGCAGCATCGGGCCCTGGAGCTGGATGTCGACGCGGCGCCCGGCCCGGTGCTTGCCGCAGCTGATCTCCTGCCAAGCGACCGAGATGATCCCGTTCGTCGTGACCTTCCGGGAGATCCACCCCTCCCCGGTGCGCTCGCCCACGAGCGCCGAGGCATCCGCGGGACGCGAGCTGACCGGGGAGAACCGGCTGGCCGGCGTCGCCATCGAAAGCGCTTGGTGCGGTCGCTCGGTGTTATAGCGACCGACCCACGCATGGAGCTCGGCCTGTGCGCTCGGGAGGTCGTCGAAGACCCGCCCGGTCAGGAACTCGGAGCGCAGCGTCCGATGGAACCGCTCGATCTTGCCGGTGGTGGTCGGGGACCTGGGCGCGGTCAGCAGGTGGTCGATGCCGTTCTCCCGGCAGATCCGATCGAACAGCACCTCGATGTCCTTGGCCGCGAACCGGCCGGTGAACACCTTGCCGTTGTCGGTCAGGACCTCCTGGGGGACACCGTGGATCCGCATCGCCTCGGCGAAGTGGGAGCAGACGGCGCGGCTCGTCGCGCGCCCCATCACCCCGGCGCAGACCACGTACCGGGAGTGGTCGTCGATCCCGGTGAGGATCTTGGCCCCGGTGCCGTCGACGAGCAGCATCCCGCCCACGACGTCCATCTGCCACAGCTCCATCGCGCTGCCGCGTTCCCACCGCTTGAACCGCCGGTCCCTGCGGCGTCGGGCTCCCGGATCGATCAGACCTCCGCGCTTGAGCGCCCGATAGACCCCCGAGCGCGACGGTGTCGGATTCACCCTGGCGCGGACCGCCTCGTGCACGAGGCGGCGCGGACCCCAGTCGGGGTTGCGCCTTCGGGTCTCGAGCACCCAGACCTCGGTGGCGGGATCCATCTGGTGCGAGCACCTCGGCGGTCGGTGGGACCGGTCCGCGAGCCCGCCGAGCCCTCGCGCCTCATACCAGCGGAGCCATCGATGCACCGCTTGGCGCGACACGCCGAAGCGACTCGCCACCTCGACCACCGGAACACCGTCACGGATCACCGCGAGCACTGCTTGATACCTCTGCTCCACGACGCTCAGCTCCACCAACATGCTTGGGAGTGTGTCGCGGATCAGGCGGAGCCAGCGTCACCTATCAGGCGAAGCCGCGTAACCCGTCAGCCGGAGCCAAGAAGTCACGCGTCAGGCGGAACCACACATTCCGTGGTGGGGCGGGCAGGACTTGAACCTGCGACCGGAGGATTATGAGTCCCCTGCTCTAACCGACTGAGCTACCGCCCCCATCCCCTGACCTGCGACGATGCTCGGAACCGAGCCCGTCTGCGAGGCCGCCGGTA
>DASWDB010000010.1:0-2783 GCA_036395715.1 Actinomycetota bacterium
ACACGACCGCAGGTTGGCCTCGTGGGACTTCGAGGGGGCTCGTCGGATCCACCTTCGGGCCAAAGCTGGCCTAGCGGGACACAACAGTGGGCTGCTGCGCGGGCCGCGGGGCGCTCGGCACGGCGGCCCGGTACCAGACGATCAGCAACAGGACGAACGACACGTTGCGCGCCAGGATCGTCCATCGCTGGGCGGCGGACGCCCAACCCCACGGGGCGAGGTAGAAGAGTCCGAGGAGGCCCGCGAACACGATCGCGACGGCGGCGATCTTGGCGACGGTACGCTCGTCGCGGTCGCCCTCGAAGGCCACCGCCGTCCAGGGCAGGAGCCACGTCGCGTACTGCAGGGAAACGAGGGGCGAGAACACCAGGACCGCCGTCACGGCGGCGAGGCTCGCACCTCCTGCGGGGTCGCGAGCCTCACCGCCGGCCCGGCGCCAAACCATGACCTCGTAGGCGACCAAGCCGACGAGCAGCAGCACCTTGGCCCAGGTGGCTGCGTTGCCGATCCGCAAGGCGCCCTGCTCGAGGATCGGCGTGCCGCGGCTCGCGAGCCAAAGGAGATCCCCCTCGATGCTCTCGACCGACCACCCGCGGGCGCCGCGGAACGACAGCACCTGGACGGGTCCCTTCGGACCGCCGACCAGCAACCAGGCCAAACCGACCATCGCGCAGACGGCACCGGCCGCGGTGAGCGCCCGCCACCGACGCCGCACGACGAGCAACGGCGCGACCGCGAGTGGCCAGAGCTTCAACATCACCGCCGACCCGATGGCGAGCCCTCCACCTACATCGTCCTCGCGGCGTGTAACGAGGGCCACACCCCACGTCGCGAGGGCGACCGACACGAGGTCGAACCGCTGGTACACGAACGACAGCAGCGGGACCCCCAGCATCAGGTAGAGCGCTGCCGGGCGCCGACCCCAACCCCACCAGACGGCGGCGGCCGCCGCCAGATCCGCAAGGAACGCGATGAGCGCGAGCCGGACCGCCGTGGTTTCGGCGCCGCTCCCGGCGATCAGCTGGATCGCGAGGTTCTCCGGGAACGTGTACTCGACGGGGAAGTCCCGGTACGGCGTCCCCGGCGAGGTCGCGATCTGCTCGATCCGGAGCACGTAGACATCGGTGACCGGATGGGTCGTCACGTTATCGATGGTGTGTCCGAGGGCCGCCACGCGGATCGCGATCAGGGTGACGAAGACTGCGGTCGGAGCCCGTCGCAGGAGCCTTCCGGGGGAACCCAAGGTCTCATGGATCATGACGGCCGCCACCGTAGCGGCAGCCGGTGCCGATGGCGAGGCGATGCGCCCAGCTGCCGAGCGCGACCTGAGCTCGCGGGTACGCTCCGGCCGTGGTTGCGGGACCCTCTCAGACGTGGTGGTCGCGCCCGGGGCTGGAGGTCCGCGGAGGTCGGCTTTTCGTCGCCGGCCGCGACGCCGAGGGCCTCGCGAGAACGACCGGCACGCCCGCGTACGTGTACGACCTCACGCGGATCGAGGAGCAGGCGAGCGCGCTGCGCGACGCGCTCGCCGGCGCCGGTCTCCGCGGGCTGGTCCGGCTCGCGCTGAAGGCACAGCGCGAGCCGGACGTGCTCGCCTTCCTGCGCGAACGCTGCCCCTGGGTCGGGCTCGACGTGTGCTCACCCGGTGAGGTTGCCTGGGCGCTCGGACATGGTTGGCGGGCGGACGAGATCAGCTACACCGGGACGAACCTCTCCGAGCGGGATCTGGACATGGTCCTCGGCACGGGGGTGCACCTGAACCTCGATCTGCTCACGCAACTCGACCGCGTCGGCCGCAGGGCTCCGGGCACTTCGGTCGGCGTCCGGGTCAACCCCCGAGTGGGCGCGTCGTGGAGCGGAGGCACCTCGACGCTGTACACAGGGGAACGACCCACGAAGTTCGGCGTCTTCGCGGAGCAGCTCGCGGGCGCGGTCGCCATCGGCGATGATCACGGGCTCACGATCGACACCGTTCATGTTCACGTCGGCGACGGCTACCTCAGCGATGGGCTGCCGGTATTCGCGGAGACCATGCGTCGGGTCGCCGAGATGGCCTGGACGCTTCGCGACCTGGGATGTCCCATCCGTGAGGTCAACACGGGCGGGGGCTTGGGCGTTCCGCAACGCTCGGGGGAGGAACCACTGGACCTCGCGCGGTGGGCGGCGATCGCCGCGGAGCACCTGGGGCCCCTAGACATCGTCGTGGCGACCGAACCGGGCGACTTCCTGGTGAAGGAGAGCGCCGTCCTGCTCGCCCAGGTGGTCACGCTCGAGGAACGCGACGGCGTCCTGTTCGCAGGGCTGGACGCTGGATGGACGCAAGCGCCGGAACACTTCATCTATGACGCGCTCCTGGATGTCGTGGTGTGCCACGCCGCCGACGCCGAGCCAGATCGTCTCGTGACCGTGAGCGGGAACATCAACGAGGGCGATGACCTGTTCGCGGTCGGTCTTCCGCTGCCCGCCCTCCGCGAGGGCGATATGGTCGCGTTGCTCGGCGTCGGCAGCTACAACGCCAGCCTGTTCTCGGAGCACTGCCTCCGCCCCCCCGCATCGGCGCTGTTCCCCCGGGATCGCCCGTGATCCCGGCGCTGCCCGTCGGGCATCCGTGGTTCGCGGCGCGGGACGCAGGGGGCGGCATCACGCGGCTGATCGAGCCCTACGTCGATCCGTTCCTGGAGTCCAACGTCTGGCACGTCGCTGGCACCGAACGCGACCTGGTCGTCGATACCGGGAACGGGATCGGCCCTCTGCTGCCGGCGGTGGACGCGCTGAGCGACGGG
>DASWDB010000011.1:0-12218 GCA_036395715.1 Actinomycetota bacterium
TGCCGATCCGCGGCCCGGACCCGATCACCGTGCCGGGCGCCGTGGCCGGTTGGCGCGCCGTGCATGGCACCGGGGCGATCCTCCCGTGGGGAAGTGCGTTCTCGCGGGCCATCGAGCTCGCGATCGACGGCGTGCCGGTCGCACCCTCGCTCGCCGAAACACTCGCCGTGCCGGACGAGCCGTTCGCGCGAGACCCCGGGCTCTCCGCGGTCTTCTTCCCCGATGGGGTCCCGACGCCGGTCGGGGCGACTGTTCGCCAGATCGCCCTCGGGTCAACGCTCACCGGGATCGCGGAGCGAGGGCCCGACGCCTTCTATCGGGGCGATATCGGCGCGGCGTACGTCCGCGGGCTCAACGATGCCGGCTGTCCGATCGCGATCGAGGATCTGGCGGAGCACCGCGCGCTCGTCCTCCCGCCGCTCGGCGGCGCGTTCGGTGACCTCCACGTCTCGGTCGTCCCACCCAACTCGCAGGGGTTCGTCCTGCTCGAGATCCTCGCGCTGCTCGAACGGCTTCGGATCCACGCCGACCCGCACGGCGTCGAGGCGGGGACGATCGCCCGGGTCTTCGCATCGTGCGCGCGGGACCGCGACCGGCACCTCGCCGACCCCGATCACATGACCGTGCACCCATCGACGTTGCTCGACGACGGCCATCTCGCCTCGCTCGCGGACGAGATCAGACTGGACCTCCCGGTGACGCTCCCCACGCGCCCGAACGGCGACACGATCGCTCTCGTGGCCGCCGACGCGGAGGGCTTCGCGGTGTCGTTGATCCAGAGCCTGTTCTGGGGCTTCGGGTCGGGGATCTGCGAACCGACGACGGGGATCATCGCGCAGAACCGTGGCGCCTGTTTCACCCTCGACCCCGCGCACCCGAACGGCTTCGGGCCGGGCAAGCTCCCCGCGCATACCCTGATGCCCGTGATCGTCCACGACGAGCGCGGTGTGGTGGCGGTCGCGGGGTCGATGGGCGGGTACGCCCAGCCCCAGATCAACACGCAGACGCTGCTCCACCTGCTGGGCGGCGCCCTGCCCGCCGACGCGGTCGAGGCACCGCGCTGGATGCTCGAGCGTGCCGAGCCGACGTCTCCGTCGCGGATCGTCATCGAAGAGAGCGTCCCTGCGGAGGCGAGGCGTTCGCTGGAGACCCTGCCGTACCCGATGACGGTGGTCGCCGATCGCTCGGCCGAGCTCGGGCACGCGCAGCTGATCCGTGTGCGGACCGACGGGTTCGATGCCGGTTCGGACCCTCGGTCGGATGGGGGTTCCCTGGCCGGATGATGGGCTACGCCGTTCTGGCGGTGGCGCCTCCCGCGCCGTCGCTGTCAGACTCCGGCACGAGACGATGCCGCATCCCCCGATGATCCCTTCCGGCTCCGAGCTGCGCCATGTGCACGGCCTGATGGCCGACCTCCACGGGATCGCCTGGGAGGCGGACGCGACCTCGATGACGTTCACCTTCATCTCCGAGGGTGTGCGGGAGATCCTCGGCTACGACGTCGCCGAGTGGCTGTCCGATCCCGGGTTCTGGAACGACCACCTCCATCCCGATGACCACGACCGCATGGTCGGGAGGCTTGTCCGCATCGCGACAGCGGGAGGTCCCTTCGACGAGGAGTACCGGCTCCTCGCGAAGGATGGCTCGTGGGTGTGGATCCGGGACATCGGGCACGCGGTCAAGGATGCCGAAGGCTCGCCCGCCCTGATCCGCGGCCTGATGGTCGAGATCTCGGCCGAGAAGGCGCGCGATCGCGAGCGCGAGGAGATGCAGGGGCGTTTCCAGCGGGTCGTCGAGAACCTCCCGGCGATCGTCTACCTCGAATCCGTCATCCGCGAGGACAACGGCATCGGGGAGATGCTCTATGTGAGCCCACAGGTGGAGGAGATCCTTGGGTTCCCCTCCGAGCAGTGGATCGAGGACCCATTGGCGTGGGCCCGTCAGTTCCACCCCGACGATCGGATGCGTGTCCGCCAGGAGTACGAACGCATCGAACGCACGGGCGGGCCCTTCCGAGCCGAGTACCGGATGTACACGCGCTCGGGCGACGTCCGGTGGTTCCGCGACGAAGCCGCGTTGATCCGGGACGAGGCCGGGAGCCCCGTCTACTGGCAGGGGATCATGTACGACATCACCGCGGCGCGCGAGACCGAGGAGCGGGCACGTGAATCCGAGGACCGGTACCGGACCCTCGTCGAACAGATCCCCGCGGTCGTGTACCGCGAGGAGGTCACCGACGAGGGTCTCAAGGTCGTCTACATCAACACTCGGGTGCAGGAGCTCACTGGGATCAGCCCCGAGGAATGGATCCGCGATCCGGGCGTGTGGCTCGAGTCGATCCACGAGGACGACCGGTCATCCGTGATCGAGGAGCACCGCCGGGCCGAGCTGACGGGCGAGCCGTTCCTGAGCGAATACCGGATGCGCACGCGGGACGGGCGGGTCGTCTGGTTCCGCGACCAGGCCGTGATGGTGCGCGGGCCGGACGGCGAGCCGGCCTATTGGCAGGGTGTGATGATGGACATCACCCCGCTCAGGGAGGCGACCGGCCAGCTCTCGGAGGCCGAGGCTCGCTACCGCACGCTCGTCGAGCAGATCCCCGCGATCGCGTACATCGACCCGGTCGACGACGGCCCCACCGTCTACATCAGCCCGCAGACGGGAACGATCCTCGGTTACGAGCCCGAGGCGTGGTACGCCGACAAGGGACTGTGGACGAAGCTCGTGCACCCCGACGATCGCGCGCTGATGGAGGGCAACGCCGCGCGTGGTGAGCCGTACGCGGCGACCTACCGGCTGATCGCGCGCGATGGTCACGAGGTCTGGGTGCAGGACCAGGCACGGCTCGTGCTCGACGACGAAGGCCGGCCGGTCTATTGGCAGGGGGTGCTGATCGACGTCACCGAACAGCGACGGACGCAAGATCTCGAGCTCGACCTGGAACGCGAGCGCACGGAGGCGGAGCGGCTCCGCGCGGAGGACGAGATGAAGACCACGTTCCTCCAGGCGGTCTCGCACGACCTCCGTACACCGCTCGCCGCGATCCTCGGCCTCGCCGTCACGATGGAGCGCGACGATATCGACATCACGGCCGACGAGAACCGCGACATGGCCCGTCGCATCGCGTCGAACGCCCGGAAGCTCGACCGGATCGTCTCGGACTTCCTCGATCTGGAACGTCTGAACCGAGGGCTCGCGGAGACGCACTTCGAGCCGATCGACGTGGGAGCGCTGATCCGCGAGATCGTCGCGAACTCCGACCTGGTCGCGGAGCGTCGATTGGCGATCGACGTCGCACCGATCACGGTCAAGGCGGATGCGGCGATGGTCGAACGGATCGTCGAGAACCTGCTCGGCAACACGGTGAAGCACACGCCCGGCGACTCGCGCATCTGGGTGCGGCTGGAGCGAACGGACGACGGCGCCATGCTCGTGGTCGAAGACGACGGGCCGGGCGTCGCGCCGGGCGATCGCGAGCGGATCTTCGAGGCCTTCCGTCAGGGCCAAGGCGCGGGCACCGGCTCGGGTGTGGGGCTCGCGCTCGTCGCGCGGTTCGCCGAGCTGCACGACGGTCGCGCCTGGGTGCAGGACCGGGCCGGCGGAGGTGCGTCGTTCCGGGTCACACTCGCCTCCGACCCTCGAGCCCGGCCGCGCGACGTGGATCTGACGGAGCTCGAGCGCGGTCAGCCCACGGGCACCGGCTCCCCCGACGACAGCCATGCGTAGGCCTCCTCCTCCTGCGCGAAGTGCAGCCGGAGGATCGCGTGGAGACCGTAGAGCACTCGTCGGAGGTCCAGGAGATCGTCGGGTGAGGGGCCCTCGGGCGGCAGATCGTCGAGCAGCTGCTGGAAGATCCGACCGAGGTGCGAGATCTCCACGTGCGCTCGGGCCATGCTCGACATCGGGTCCTCGCCGCCCATCAGCCTCGCGACGACCGGATAGACGGCTGCCTCCTCTTCCTCTTCGTGCCGGGGCAGCCGCTCGGCGATGAACACCCGCACGGTCTCCAGCTCGCGGATCGCCTCGTCGCCCGACATCCGCTCGAGACGATCCGCGACCGAACGGATCCGCTGGAGCTCGGGGGCGAACTCCCGGTGTTCCCGGCGGAAGCGATCGGCGACGTCGGTGGAAGGGCCCGCAGGGCCCTTCCCACCGCCGCCGCCGATCGCGCGCAGCGAGTTCAGGATCGACATGACGTCGATCCCTTCCTGGATCAGTGCACCGGCGATCGGGCCGAAGAGCCCGATCGCCGCCGCCCCCATGAACGCGAACGCCAACCCCATCCCGATCGCGACGCTCTCCACCGCGATGCCGCGCGACCGTCGTGCGATCGCGATCGCCTCGACGAGCCGATCCAAGCGGTCGACGACCAGCACCACGTCGGCGGCTTCGGACGATGCGGTCGCGCCCCGGGCCCCCATCGCGACCCCGACGTCGGCCGCGGCGAGCGCGGGGGCGTCGTTCAGCCCGTCACCCACCATCACGACGATGCCGTGCTCGCGTTCCGCCTTGACGGCCTCGACCTTCTCGTCGGGGGCGCGTTCGGACAGGATCCGGTCGACACCGAGGGCCGCTCCGACCGATTCCGCGACGTCCGGGTGATCTCCCGTGACCATCACCACCCGCTCGATGCCCGCTCGCCGAAGGGCGCGGATCACGCGCGGCGTGTCGGGTCTGATCGGATCGTCGATCACGAGCGCTCCCGCCACCTCCCCGTCGACACCGACGAACACGGACGAGGATCCATCCATCATCGTGCGGCGACGCACCTCGCGGGCCCGGCGCGGCAGCGGCCCGTCTCCGGTGACGAAACCGGCCTTGCCCAGCGACACCTTCCGGCCATCGACGACGCCGGCGATCCCCGCGCCGTAGCGCTCCTCGACGTCCTCGGGGAACGACAGCTCCAGGTCCCGCTCCCGGGCGGCGCGAACGATCGCCGTCGCGAGTACGTGCGGCGACACCTGGTCGAGTGAGGCGGCCAGCCGCAGCAGCTCGTCGGTGTCGACCGCTCCGAACGTCTCGACATCGGCGAGCTGCGGGATCCCGGACGTGAGCGTCCCGGTCTTGTCGAAGAGCAGGGTCTTGCCGCGCGCGAGGGTCTCCAAAGCCCCGCCGCCCTTGACGATGATCCCCCGCTTGGCAGCCCGCGAGATGCCGGCGACCACCGCGATGGGAACGGCCAGGATCAACGGACAGGGTGTCGCGACCACGAGCACGGAGAGCAGCCGGATCGGGTCGCCGCTGATCGCCCACGCGGCTCCGGCGATCACGAGCGTGACCGGCACGAAGATGAGCGCGTACCGGTCGGCCAGGCGAACCGCCGGGGCCTTCTGACGCTCGGCCTCCTCCACCAGCCGGACGATCCCGGCGTAGGTGCTGTCCGCGGCGGTCGAGGTCGCGTGCAGGTCGAACCCCGCTCCCGCGTTCAGGGCGCCCGAGCGGACCAGGTCGCCCCGCGGTCGTTCGATGGGACGAGACTCGCCCGTCAGCGCGGACTCGTCCAGGACCGCACCCCCTTCCAGCACGCCGTCGACCGGGACGACCTCGCCCGTCTTGACGAAGAGCCGGTCCCCCAGCCCGACCTCGCCGATCGGACGCGTCCGCAGGTCGCCGTCTTCGTAGCGGTGGACCAACTGCGGCGCTCGCTCCAGCAGGGCCGAGAGCTCACGGTGGGCACGCCGGTCCGCGTAGGACTCGAGCGCCTGGCCCGTCGACAGCATCAGGGCGATCACCGCGCCGGCCAGGTATTCGTCGAGCCAGAGCGAAACGATGATCGCCAGGAGCGCGATGAAGTCGACGCTGGGCTCCCGCCTCGCGATCGAACGGACCACGTCCACGACGAGCGGGATCCCGCCGATCACGGTCGTGACGGCCCACGCGAGTTTCGCGCCGTCGTGCGCTCCGGCGATCCAGAGGCCGGCGCCGACGGTGATGCCGACGATCGAACAGACGAGCCACACCCGATCGAGGTAGCGCGTTGCGTTCATCGCATCCTTCGCAGCTCGCCGCGCAGGTGAAGTGTGTTGGGCGTCCGATCGGTCGCCATGAACAGCTCGTACGTCAGCCGGTCGCCATCGACCCGGTAGGTGCGGGTGAGTGCCGTGACCTCGAGTCCCGTCCGGGTCCGCCCGACGACGCCGTCGCGATCGGTCGAGAGCTCGAGCGTCGGCCCGTCGACGCCGCCGTGGGCGATCTCGGTCAGGCCGATCGGATGGGCGAGGCAGAGCTCGACGTCGCCGTGATCGGACCCGGGCCGGAGGAAACCCCGCTCGAAATGGACCGGCTCTCGGTCATCCGAGAGCCAGCTGGACTGACGGTAGAGCAGGAAGGGTTCCCCGACGTGCTCGACGACGATCTCCTCGTCGTAGGAGAAGGGATCGATCGTGGGGTACTCCCCCCGACCCGAGCCCCCCCACGTCCCGAGGAGGAACGACAGCGCGGTGAGGTCGGGATGGACATCGAGCTTCACGGGACCGAACGTACCATCCGGTACCCGCGCGGCCAGCGGTCGCGCCGTCAGCGTTCGCGCAGCCGTCGATCGATCGCGCGCTGCAGATCCACGACGCTCGTGAGCTCGTGCTCGAGCTCGGCCAGTCGCGCTTGGAATCCCGCGATGCGTCGTCGAGTAGCGATCGCTGCATCGTCGGAGGCGGTCGGCGGAGCGACACGGGTCGGGGCGGTGCCGTCGTCGATGTGGACCGGGCCGCGCGCCAGAACGAGTGTCGCGGGTTCGCCCCGAAGCCGAGCCTGCAGATCGCACAGGTTCGACAGGACCACCTGGTGGATCGGAACCGCGCTCGTCGCTCGTGCCATCCCCGGTGCCTCCGTCCTGCGTGAGGTCGATGGCGGGGCAGGATCATACGCCACGCCGATGATGGCGGTCGATCCGCCGTCGGTCTCGATCTTCCCCGCGGGCACGGCTGCCAAACCCGATCCTCAGGGTGTGTGACCGGGACGGCGTCCGAAGGCTTCTGACGCTCCCCCGCTACGATTCCGTGCAGGTCATGCGACGGCTCCCCCACGTATCCGTGCTCTTCGCCGTCGGCCTCCTCACGCTGACCGCGTGTGACCACTTCGCGGCGGCGCGGGCGTCCGCGTCCGCCCAGCCGCAGCTCACGCCGGCGCCGGGCGCGGCCGCCCGCGCCGCCGACCCCTGTGGTGTCCAGCTCGATCCCGCGTCGACGATCAGGGTGGAAACCCTGCGCGGCGCCGACGGGAGCTGTGTGCCGCCATCGAATCTCCTCGTCTACCGATGCGACCCTTCCCTCGATCCTCCGGTTGCCCTCACCGATGTCGCCGGCGTCCGTCGTCGGTTCCTCGGGGGCCCATACGCGGTGTCGGTGCCCGCGGTCCCGAGTGACGCGCTCTCGGTCGGGATCGCGGAGATCGGGAGGATCTGGACCACCCGTGACAACCACCGGCTGTTTGTGGAAGCCGGCGGGCGGGTCGAGCGCTGGCTCTCCCTGCCGCCCGATGGAGCGCTCTCGAACCCTCCGACGGCGTTCATGATCGGCGACTCGATCCTGGACGGTGGACAGAACGACATCGTCGCCCACATGTCGGATTGGAACGTGACCGTCGATGCGGTCATCGGGCGCGGCTCCTCCGGCGGGATCACCCCGGCCGAGTCCCTCCTGGCGATCCCCGACGTGGTGGTCGTTGAGCTCGGGGTGAACGACGTCGACGCCCAGAGCTTCGCGGCGAACGCGCAACGGATCCTGGCGGCCGTCGGCGGCGCACGGCTGGTGGTGTGGGTCACCGCGCACGGGCCGCAGCCCGTCACCGATCAGGTGGACCGCTCGATCGTCGCGATGATGGGGTCGATCCCCAACGGCGCGATCCTCGATTGGGACCGGCTCGTCCCGCCCGAGCTCCTGGGGAGCGATGGTGTGCATCCGATCACCGGGCAGGAGGGGCTATTGGGAAGCTTCCTCGTGCCGTTCCTGCAGACGTGGCGTGACGCGGCGTCGGGTCGCGGACCGACGCGATGCGACCGTGACGTGGTGAACGCGGCGCGTGGATGAGCGCGGCGACCCTCCTCCAGACCCGTCGCACCGCTTCCGGACGAGATCGAGGAAGTCGCTCGCGTCCTCCTGAGGTTAGGCACGGCGATCCCTCGCCGGGACGGTCACGCCTTGGGACGGCGCCGGAAGAAGTGGATCCGTTGACGGAGCGCCGCTTGTGACCGTCGCTCTGTGGCGGCATGACTCAGTCGCTGTCGTCTCCGTTCTGCTTCTGCGCCAGTGCCGTAGCGGTGATCCCAGCACACCATGCCTTGCACCGCTGGTGATTCGCTAGGGTAGAAGGCTGGTCGCCTCACACCTCGCTCGAGGCACACCGGACAATCGTCGCCTAATCGCATGCGTTCCCTCCCCTGCCGGTGGTGTACCCGAGGGGCGACGGAGCGAACCCTGAGCTCTGCGCCGTTCGAGACGGGGCGCCTAGTGCGAGCCGTGGTCCGCGTCTCACACCGCGATGACCACTTTTCCTTTGAGGTGTCCTTCTTCGAGGTAACGGATGGCCTGGGGAGCCTCGCTCAGCGGGAACGTCCTGTCGATCACCGGCACGACCTTCCCGGCCTCGATGAGCTCCCGGAGGGCCACGAGATCCTCCTGCTTCACCTTCGAGTTCAGCCCGCGAAGCCTCTGACCAACGAAAAGAGACACCAGGGGCGCTCGGAGCACCCCGCGGAAGAAGCCACCGGTCCAATGTCCTCCTCCGTCGCCACCCACGATAACGAGGGCCCCCTTCGGGGCCAGGGCGCGGCGAAGTCCTGATAGCGGGCGACGGCCCGCGGTGTCGATGATCAGGTCCCAGTGCCGCGCGCCGTCCAAGAAGTCCTCGCGCGTGTAGTCGATCACGTCATCCGCACCGATCGACCGAACCAGGTCCTTCTTCGACGTGCTGCACACGCCGGTGACCACCGCTCCCATCGCCTTCGCGATCTGCACCGCGAGGGAGCCCACGCCCCCGGCCGCGCCGATGACCAGCACGTTCTGCCCCGGCCGCACGTCCCCCTCGTCACGGACCGCCCGCAGGGCCGTAGTGCCGGAGATCGGAACCGCGGCGGCCTGCTCGAACGTGAGGTTCGCCGGCTTCGGTATGAGCTTGTCCGGTCGAGCGACCACCAGGTCGGCGAACGAGCCCTCGGCCGTTCCCATCACCTCGTCGCCGGGCCGGAAGCGCGCGACGCTCGCGCCGACCGCCTCGACGGCTCCCGCAACGTCCCAGCCGCGGACAGCGACCTTCGGTCGGCGGAACCCGACCGCGAGACGAGCCATGTAGGGCAGACCGGTCATCAGGTGCCACACGTCCGGGCCACAGCCGGCCGCGCGCACGCGAACGAGCACGTCCCCGTCACTCGCGACCGGATCGTCGATGTCCCGGAACTCCAGGACGTCGGCTGAGCCGTACCTGTCCTGAACGATCGCCTTCATGCGTCGCCCCCCAGGTCGAGGTCCCTGCGATAGAGCGGGATCTTCTGTGTGGCGCTCTTCGCGCTCATGCTCCCCTCCCATCGACGCAACCCTTGCGGCAGACTTTCGAGTGCGCATCTCGAAGGGCTAGGCTCGCACCGTGCGCCGACTCTTCGCCATACTATTCGGACTCGGAGCTGCCGCGATCCTCATCGCCGTCCCCCTCTGGGACATCACCCGTTGGGATGGGGCCGCCTGTCAGATCCACCGCACGTACCCATGCGATCCGCGGGAGTATCTGCCTTTCGGCGCCGTCGCGACTGGCCTGACGCTCTTCGGGATCTTCGCGGTCCTCATCCCAGTGATGATCGTTCTCGGCGTTGGTTTCGTAGCGCTGGCTCGTCGCGTCCGTGCCCTGGACGCCCGAAGTTCAGTTGTCCATTGATCTCTACGCCGTCGACGCTCCGCCGCGAGTCGATCCGAGACCGAACCGACCGCGATGCGATCGCCAGGCAGCTGTCCCACGATCGAGGCGAACGAGGCGCCCCCGCCGAGCTCCATCGCGTGTCCTGCGATACGGCGGCGTCTGTTTCCCAAGCGTGCCCGGGAGTGTGTCGCGGATCAGGCGGAGCCAGCGTCACCCATCAGGCGAAGCCGAAACGTCACGCGTCAGGCGGAACCAAACAAGTTCTCGGTGGGGCGGGCAGGACTTGAACCTGCGAGCGGAGGATCATGAGTCCGCGCCGAGCTGTTCGCTGGGTGAGCCCGAGCACGTCAGCACGCGATGTTCGGCGCAGGTCAGACGACGTTTACGAAGCCCCTATGCGGATCGTCGCAGGTCGCGCCAGACGGTCGAAACGCCGGCGTCTTGTTGCTCCCGTGTTGCTGCCGCTCCGCTGCCCGAAGGTTCGCGAATATCCCTCGACGCGATCCAGCTCGCGGAACGGAATCACCGCTTCGGGGGCGAACCGCCCGCGGTAGGTCTCCACTCGGTCGATCCACGGCAATGGCTTGCGCGCATCCATCGTCGCGGTCTTCAATCGGGCATGGCTCGTTGGTGGGAATGGCTGGGGCGAATCCTGTGGACGATCGTGGCGATGGGGGCGGCTGGCTTGGTGGTCCTGGCCTTGGGGTCGCTGTGGCACCTCCCATCACTGGTTAGCGACTGGCACGCCCAGGTCGTCGAGCGCTTACACATCGTCCTGGGTATCGGAGCCGCTGTCTCGGTCTCGGCAGGGATCTTGTTCTGGCGTCATTACCCGTCGCTGCTGCGTCGCTGGGGAGTCGGCTGGGCCTGACCCGTCCAGAGGACGGTGTCTCTGGGTGGGCGAGGGATGAGGAATGTACCTGGAGCCGCCGGATGGCGGCGCGCTCCCAGGAGAGGAGGTTCTTGGTCCTCGCCGCGCTCACGCGCGTTGTGGCCGTGTGTCGTCGGCGTGGCGATTCCGTGCGGCGGCCGGTTCGGCCCGGTCCGGCGTGGCAGGGTGACGTGGTGCTCGGCGACGTGCAATATCCGACGCTCTGGCTCCCTGTCGGGCTGATCGGGGCAGTGTTCGTTGGGGCGGCGGTGTGGCCCGGTGAGCGATTCACTCGCGTTGTCGTCGCCCTCGGGCTGATCGGGCTCGTGATCGTCGGGTACATGGTCTTGCCTTCGGTCTTCGACGTAGACACCCTCTTCCGAGAGTAAGGGCAAAGAAGAAGCCCGGCCGGGAACAGCACCTCGACGAGCAGCACCCCGTGGTGCCCAACGGTTCGGCTATGTACCCCGAGTCGCCCGAGGATTACCGCACGAGCAAGTCGAGCTGGAGAAACGCGGCCAATCCGCCGAACAGCAGCCACCAGCTGGTCGCCCCGGATCGCCTTGACCAGTTTCTCCGCGCCGAACACCGCCTCACCCCACTCAGTCACCTCCTATTGGTTGGGCTTCATGCCAGACCGAGCACGCGCCGGCGATGGCGCACAACGCGCCGACGAGCGTGAGGTGACCTCTACGTCCAGATCGAACGGTTGCCCAACGGAGAAGGCTACGTGGAGCCGAGAACCGCCGGGTGCAAGGGCAGCGTCGCCTTCGTCAGTACCAGTGCGCACTGTGCGACGTGGGGTGCACGCCGTCGACCGCGAGGGGGGTGGCACGCGGCTCGTGGAAAGGAACCGCCGAAGTCCCCACGCGGCGAGCGAGTCGTGGAGCTGTCACCCGCGACGGTGGCGGTACTGGAGTCCTACCGTGCCCCGCAGGCTGGGCGCCGGCTGGTGCTGGGCGACGCGTGGGCCGAAGGCTGGCCCTCCGACCATGTGGTGATCGACGACGGGCTCGGCCGGCCGCTCAACCCCGAGGCGATCACTCGCCGGTTCGATCGGGTCCGCGTGCGCCCCGATCGTGTGGCTGCACGATCTGGGCGCGCTGTTCGTGACGGAGCTGCTGAACGCCGGCATGAACCCGGGCGTGGTGTCGCGCGCGGCCGGACACTCCACCGTGTAGTTCACGTTCGATCGCTACATGCGCGACCGTCGCGACGACCGACGGGCTGCGGCCACGGCGATCGACGAAGTGCTCGGCGACGTGATCCGCATCGATCCTGTTGCTCCCGTGATGCTCGAAGCCTCCGGCACGGTGGTACCGCTGAAGCCTCCACGCCGCTGACCTGCGGCTTCCGTGGTCGGACATTCCGTGGTGGGGCGGGCAGGACTTGAACCTGCGACCGGAGGATTATGAGTCCCCTGCTCTAACCGACTGAGCTACCGCCCCCATCCCCTGACCTGCGACGATGCTCGGAACCGAGCCCGTCTGCGAGGCCGCCGGTA
>DASWDB010000012.1:0-5024 GCA_036395715.1 Actinomycetota bacterium
TTGCGGGTGCCGGCCATCTTCCTCACTCTCCCGCCGAGAAGAACGTCAACTTGAACCTGCCGATCTGAACCTCGTCACCCGTCGCGAGCTTGGTCTCGTCGACCTGCTCGCCGTTGACGTACGTGCCATTGAGGCTCCCGACGTCGCGCACGAACCATGCCGGCCCGGGTCGACGCTCGAAGACCGCGTGCTTGCGCGAAACCGTGACGTCGTCGAGGAACACGGAGCTGTCCGGACTGCGGCCGATCGTCGTTGCGTCCTCGTCGAGCAAGAAGGTTGAACCGGCGTTGGGCCCTCGCTTGACGAGGACGAGCGCCTGGCCCGCTTCGAGTTCGTCGTGCGGGAACGGGAAGTCCTCGTGAGCCTCATCTTCACCCTCGATCGCCGGGAGGGTGACGGTCACGTCGTCCTGCAGCGGATATCCGCACTCCGCGCAGAACCGGGCATCGTCGCGGTTCGGATGTCCACAGTTGGTACAGAACACCGTGAACCTTTCCCTCGGTCATGGTTCGAGCGAACGGTGGCGGTCGAGACCAACCCTCGACCTCGACACGGACTGGAAGCTATCGTACGCGGGGGCAAGGGTCAATGAACATGTTGTGGCACGCTCGACCTTGGTGTTCCTCACCCTCCAGCGCGGCTCGATGGGGTCGAGGGTTCATTGTTCGGACCGCTCGACGAACGAAGCGTACGCGGCCGCGTCCATCAGGCCGTCGACCGAGGCTCCGGTCGCCAGCTCGACCACGATGAGCCAGCCATCCCCGTAGGGCTGCTCGTTGACGAGTTCGGGCCGGTCTTCGATCAGCGGATTGCGTTCGGCGATCGTGCCGCTGACCGGGCTATACACATCCGATACGGACTTCGTCGACTCGACCTCGCCGAACGGTGCCGCAGCCTCAACGATCGCTCCGACCTCGGGAAGATCGACGTAGACCACATCGCCGAGGGCGTCCTGTGCGAAGTCGGTGATCCCGACCCGGACGCGCGTGCCCTCGAGGCGAGCCCACTCGTGCTCGTTCGTATAGCGAAGATCATCCGGGAACTCCACCGATCTCCCCTCTCATCGCGCGCGATCGACGCCCGCCGACCCTGGACCACGATAGCTCGCTCGCCGGATGTCGCCGAGGTACGCGAAGGCCGCGATGTAGTACTCCACGATCCCGACCGCGTAGGCCGCCCAGCCGCCGACGGTCGCCGCCGCCGCGAGCGGAAGACCGAGGCTTCCCCACGACACCATCGGGATCGCGGCCATCAGCGAGAACGTGGCCAGCTTGCCGATCCACCGGACCTCCACCCGCACATCGCGCCGCACGAGCACGACGGCCGCGACGAGGAGGACCGCCAGATCCCGAACGAGGATCGCGGCCGCGGCCCAGAGCGGGAAGATCCCTCGGATCACGAGGGCGATCAATCCCGCGGCGATCGCGAGCCGGTCCGCGACGGGATCGAGGATCTTGCCGACGTCGGACACCTGCCCCGTCCTGCGGGCGATCATCCCGTCCACCCAGTCGGTTGCAACCACGATCGCGAACAGGACCACGCCGGCGGTGGTCGTGTCGTGATCGAGAACCAGCCAGACGAAGACGGGGATCAGGGCGATGCGAGCGGCGGAGATGCCGTTCGGGACCGTGAGGACCCGCGATGACGACGGCGACCGATCGCCCGTGGTCGGGTTCATCGGTCGGGCCGGCCGGATTCGAACCGGCGACCTTCTGACCCCCAGTCAGACGCGCTAACCAAGCTGCGCCACGGCCCGTCGAACCGCATCCTACCGCTCGCGGTCCGCGCGGGGCTTCCTGGCCCTGAAGCGCAGGCGGATCGGGACACCCGCCAGGCCGAGCTCGCGGCGGAGCCGGTTCTCGAGGTACCGCTGGTACGTCGGGCCAGGCTCGTGGGCTCCTCCGAAGATCACGAAGGTCGGAGGCCCCGTCCCTACCTGCGCGGCGTAGTGGAGGTTCCCCGAAGACCGAGGCGTCGGCCGCTCTCGCTGCGCCCGTTGCACGATCTCGTTGACCCTCGAGGTCGGCGCCCGATCGCCCCACCTCCGGTGGAGGTCGACGAGCAGGGGCGGCAGACGGTAGATCCCTTGGCCGCGGGTGGCCGAGACGCGGATCGCCGAGGCGTCCGCGAAGGGAACGAGCTCGGGCCCGAGGTCCTTGAACGTGCGATCCTTCTCCTCCACGAGGTCCCACTTGTTCGCGGCGACCAGGAACGCCCGGCCCGCCCGGATCACGCGACGCGCGATCTTCTTGTCCTCGACCGTGAACCCGGCAACCGCATCGATCACGAGGACCGCGACGTGCGCGCGGTCGATCGCTTCGGCCGCGCGGAGGAAGCTGTAGTACTCGACGCCTCGGACGCCCTGCCCACGACGCATGCCTGCGGTGTCGACGAAGCGGACCTGCCCGAGATCGGGCCACGTGACCAGCGAGTCGACGCTGTCGCGCGTCGTCCCCGCGATCTCGGAGACGACGCTTCGTTCCTCGCCGAGCAACCGGTTGAAGAGGCTCGACTTGCCGACGTTCGGACGGCCGACGATCGCGAACCGAGGTTCGTCGACGTCATCACCGGCCTGCGGGGCTTCGGGGAGGAGCTCGACGATCCGGTCGAGCAGGTCGCCGGTTCCGCTCCCATGAAGCGCGGAGATCCCGACCGCCGCACCGAGCCCCAATCGGTCGAACCTTCCGATCTCCGTCAGATCGGCTGGCTCGTCGGCCTTGTTGGCGATCAACAGGAGCGGAACGGCGACCTTCCGCAGACGTCGCGCGAGCTGAGCGTCCTCCTCGGTGATCCCGGTCCGCGCATCGACGACGAGCAGGATCACGTCGGCTTCGTCGATCGCGCGCTGGGCCTGTTCGCCGGCGAGAGCCTCGATGCCTCGCGCGCCGTGCAGGTAGCCCGCGGTGTCGACCAATCCGAACGAGCGGCCGCCCCAGGTCGCGTCGAGCTGGATCCGATCGCGCGTCACCCCGGGGAGGCCGTGCGCGATCGCGGCCCGACGGCCGAACAGCCGGTTGACCAGCGTCGACTTGCCGACGTTCTGACGCCCGACGACCGCGATCTTCGGGAGGTTCAACGCACGAGCTCCGGCGCATGCTCGCGGATCAGCGCGATGGCCTCCCGAAGGGCGGAGTCGGCGTCCAGAGCGCCCGTGTCGATGACGATCGCTCCCCGCGGCGGAAGTGGCGGGTTGGTCCGGGCGTCCAGCTCGTCGCGCGCCTCGAGCACGGACGCGATCTCGTCCGGGCCGGCACGTGGACGTTCGAGGACGCGTCGCGCGATCCGTGCGTCCTTGGCCGCCTTGAGGTAGAGCTTGACCACCGCGTCCGGGAACACGACCGAGCCGATGTCCCGACCCTCCATCACCGCACCGGTCGCTCCGAGCGTGCGTTGCACGGCGTGCATCCATGCGCGGATGCGGGCGTGCCGCGAGACGGAGGACACCAACCGCTCGACGTTCGGGGTCGTGAGGTCTCGATCCTCGAAACCCTCCACCTTCAGCGCACGCGGATCGGATCCGGCGAACGTGAACCTCAAGCCACGGGTCAGGCCGAGTAGCGCTTCGACGTCATCCTCGGATACACCTTCTCGGATCGCGGCGGCCGTGAGCGCTCGGTACATCAAGCCCGTGTTCACGTAGGGAAGATGCAACTTCCGGGCGAGGTTGCGTGCCAGCGTGGACTTCCCGCTGCCCGACGCCCCGTCGATCGACACGACCCTCGCGGCGCTCATCCGACGGCCTCGATCACCGCTCCCAACGAGCGGAGCACGTCGACGAAGCCGGGGAAGCTCACCTCGGCGGCCTCCATGCCCTCCACCTCGGACGCACGATCCGCGGCGAGCGCACCGACCGCGAACGCCATCGCGAGCCGATGATCCCCGCCGGAGGAGGCCACGCCGCCGCGGAGGCCGCCACCCGCGATGACGAGGGCGTCGTGTTCCGCGGCGGCGTGACCCCCGAGGGCCCTGATCCCCTCGGCGATCCCCATGACCCGGTCGCTCTCTTTGACCCTGAGCTCGGCGGCTCCCAGGAATCGACTCTTCGTCGGCGCATGGACGGCGAGCATCGCGAGGACGGGCACCTCATCGATCACTAAGGGGAGCTCATCGGGCTCGACCGTGGTCGGTCGGATGGAGTCTGCGCGCGCCACGTAGATGGAGCCGACCGGTTCGCCGAGCTGCTCGCCAGCCACGGACACTTCCGTGACCACGCCCATCCGCGACAGGACCCTGAGGAAATGCAAGCGGGTCGGATTGACCCCCACACCCTCGACCGTGACCTCGGAACCGGACACGGCGGCGGCGGCGACCACGAACGCTGCCGACGATGCGTCGCCGGGGACGCTTGCCTCGAACCCTTCGTGCTGGAACCGGGAAACACCCACCCGGAGGCCTTCCCGCCGGACGGGAGCCCCCAGCCCGTCGAGCGCTCGCTCGGTGTGGTCGCGCGTGGCGGCCGGTTCGATCACGATCGTCTCGCCCGACGCACGGAGCCCGGCGAGCAGCAACGCGCCCTTGACCTGAGCCGAAGGAACCCCCATGCGGTGTTCCATCCCGACCAGCCGACCGCCCGTCACGACGAGGGGCGGGTGGCCGTCGGTCGTCCGGACCGTCGCTCCCATACGGCGGAGCGGCGACGCGACCCGTTCCATCGGGCGTGCCGAGAGGCTTCGATCGCCGATGAGCTCCGCCGAGAACGGCGCGGCCGCGAGGACGCCGGCCAGCAACCGCATCGAGGTCCCCGAGTTGCCGCAGTCGAGCCGGCGGCCGGGTTCGACGAGTCCGTGCCAGCCTTCACCCTCAACCTCAAGCGTTCCGTTGGAGACATCCGAGGCGGTGCCGTTCCACGTGGAACCGCCACTCTCCACCCGGGACGAAGCGTTCCGGACCCACAGGTCGAGGGCAGGTCGAGCCTTGAGGGTAAGCCCCGCGAGACAGGAAGCCGTGGATCGAACGTCGAGGGCGCCCGGGAGACCGGCCAAGCGGCTTCGGCCGTTCGCGGTCGAGGCCAGGATCAGCCACCG
>DASWDB010000013.1:0-13603 GCA_036395715.1 Actinomycetota bacterium
CGGCTCGTCCGTCGTGACGACGCCGCAGGGTTCCTCACCCGGGTGCGAGACAAGTTCGACCTTCCCGGAGATCCGACGGAGACCCCGTCGACGCTCGCGATGCCTGCCGGCGATGTCGGTGGTCCCCGCTAGGATGCCCGCGTGCTCCGTGAGCTCCACATCAGCGGTCTCGGTGTCATCCGCGACCTCGATCTCGAGCTGACGGAGGGGCTCACGGTCCTGACCGGTGAGACAGGGGCGGGCAAGACGATGCTCACCGTGGGACTCGCGCTGGCCGGGGGAGCGCGGGCGGGCGCCCACCTCGTCGCCCCCGGCGCCAGGGCGGCCCGGGTGCAGGCGCGATTCGACGTTCCGGAGGGATGGGGCGCGACGACCAGGGCCGGCTCGGACCCACCGGACGCCGACTGGGTCGAAGACGGCGAGGTGATCCTCGCACGCACAGTGGGCGCCGATGGCAAGAGCAGTGCGCGCGTCGGCGGCCAGTTGACCACCGCCTCGGCCCTGAGTGATCTCAGCGCGCGCCTCATCGAGATCCACGGACAGCACGGTTCCCTTCGGCTCCTGGATCCCTCCACGCAGACGGCCTTCCTTGATCGGTATGCGGGCGCCGAGCACACGGCGGCCGTCGCTTCGTACGTTGACTCGTACCGGCGTGCGAACGCCGCACGCCGTGCTCTCCGCCGGCTCGAGGACGATGCGCGCGACCGGGAACGCGAGCTCGATCTCCTGCGCTACCAGGTCGAGGAGATCCGCTCGGTCTCGCCCGACCCAGGCGAGACCGATGCGCTCCGTTCGGAGGAGAGCAGGCTCGCGCACGGGGAGCGATTGCTCGAGCTCGCCACCGCCGCCGAGGAAGTCCTCGTCGGCGACGGCGGCGTCGCCGAAGGATCCGCCTCCGTGGTCCGCGCCCTCGAGTCGATCGTCGAGCTCGATGCCGACGCAGCCGGTCTGACCGACCGCGCAGAGGCCTTGGCCGCGGAAACGTCCGAGCTCGGCCGCGATCTGCGTGGGTACCGTGAGTCCCTCGCGCTCGATCCCGATCGGCTCGCATCGATCCGAGATCGGATCGGGGAGCTGAAGGGCCTCCAGCGGAAGTACGGTCCGGGCGATGCGGAGGTGCTCGCCTTCCTGGACGAGGCGACCGCGCGGCTCGGGAGCCTCTCCGGCGTCGACGAGCGACTCGAGGGGCTGCGGCACGAAGTGGAGACGCTCGGGCCGGCAGTGACTACGCTTTCGGAGCAGGTCACGGCCGGCCGCGTTGGGGCGACGGCCGCGCTCGCGGAGGCGCTCGAAGGGGAGCTCGAGGACCTCGGGATGGCCGGTGCGGGTATCCAGGTGACGTTCGAACGGTCCCCGGAGCTCGGCCCGTCCGGCGCCGAACGGGTCGAGCTCCGGTTCCGGGGTAGTCCCGCGCAGCAATGGCTGTCACTCGACAAAGCCGCTAGCGGAGGTGAGCTCTCGCGGGTGATGCTCGCGTGTCGGAGCGTCCTGGCCGACCTCGACGACGTTCCTACGCTGATCTTCGATGAGGTGGACGCGGGGATCGGCGGCCAGGCGGGGCTCGCGGTCGGTCGCCGCTTGGCTCGGCTCGCCACGACCCGTCAGGTGGTCGTCGTCACCCACCTCCCGCAGATCGCCTGCTTCGCCGACCGGCACGTTCGGGTACGGAAGGAGGAAGGTCTGGCGCACCTCGATGTGCTCGACGACCAGGAGCGCATCCGTGAGCTGTCGCGGATGCTGGCCGGTCTCGAGGCCTCCGAGCACGGCGCTTCGCACGCCGAGGAGCTGTTGGCGGAGGCGGCTCGCTCCCGTCAAGCCGTCCGGTGAGCGAGAGGAAGGGCCCTCCGATCCCGTGATCCAGGAAGTTCCCGGCCCACCAGGCTCGGCGGCAGGCCAACCTCTGCTACAGTCGGGTCCCGTGGTGAGGGAGCGAACGAAGTACATCTTCGTCACTGGTGGCGTCGCCTCCGGACTCGGGAAGGGCATCACCACCGCCTCCCTCGGCAGACTCTTCGCCTCCCGCGGCCTCAAGGTCGTGCTCCAGAAGCTCGATCCCTACGTCAACGTGGATCCCGGGACGATGAACCCGTTCGAGCACGGCGAGGTCTTCGTCCTGGACGACGGAGCTGAGACCGATCTCGATCTGGGCCACTACGAGCGTTTCCTCGATGCCGATCTCCATAGGGGCTCGAACTTCACCACCGGTGCGGTCTATTCGTCGGTGCTCGCGAAGGAACGGCGTGGCGATTACCTCGGGAAGACCGTCCAGGTGATCCCCCACATCACCGACGAGATCAAGGCGCGGGTTCGCGCGCTCGCCGAGGCGGAACAGGCCGACCTCCAGGTCGTCGAGATCGGCGGCACCGTGGGCGACATCGAATCGCTCCCGTTCCTGGAAGCCATCCGGCAGCTGCGCAACGAGGTGGGCCGCGAACATTGTGCGTTCGTCCACGTGTCCCTGATGCCGTACATCGGGCCGTCGGGCGAATTGAAGACGAAGCCGACGCAGCACTCCGTGAAGGAACTTCGTGCCCTGGGTCTGCAACCCGATGCCATCGTGTGCCGCTCGGACCGTCCGATCGGTCGGAACCTGAAGGAGAAGGTCTCGCTGCTCTGCGACGTGCCCATCGGCGGCGTGATCAGTGCTCCCGACGCTCCATCCATCTACGAGGTCCCCCTCGTGCTGCACAAGGAGGGACTGGATGGACTTCTGGCGGACCATCTCGAGATCGTCGCGACCCCCGACCTTTCGGAGTGGACGTCCCTCGTCGACCGCGTGCATGCGGCGACGGAGATGGTCGATGTCGCGGTGGTCGGCAAGTACGTGTACCTCCGGGACGCCTATCTGTCGGTCATGGAGGCTCTCCGCCACGGGGGCATCCACCACGGACGCGACGTCCAGATCCATTGGATCGCGTCGGACGACCTCGGAGGCGACGCGACCGAGGAGGCTCTGGGTTCCATGGACGGCATCTTGATCCCCGGTGGGTTCGGGGTTCGGGGTGTCGAAGGCAAGGTGGACGCCGCCCGCTACGCGCGTGAGCACGAGGTGCCCTTCCTGGGGATCTGCCTCGGCCTTCAATGCGCCGTGATCGAGATCGCTCGGAGCATCTGCGGGCTCGCCGGCGCCAACTCCAGCGAATTCGATCCTGCCACCCCTCATCCCGTCATCGACCTCCTCCCGGAGCAGAAGGACGTGACGGACCTGGGTGCGACGATGCGCTTGGGTGCGCAGCCCTGCTACCTCGAGCCCGGAACGCGCGCCGCCTCCGCGTACGACGCCGACGTGGTCGAGGAGCGTCATCGACACCGATACGAGGTCAATCCGGCGTATCACGAGGCGCTCACGAGCGGCGGACTGGTGATCAGCGGGTCATCGCAGAAGGGCAGGCTCGCGGAGATCGTGGAGCTTCCCGATCACCCGTTCTTCGTCGCCGGTCAGTTCCACCCGGAGCTCCGCTCACGTCCCACCCGGCCTCACCCTCTGTTCCGCGAGTTCGTCGGCGCCGCCGCGGAGCACCGGCGCGAGCGCGTCCGGGCCGGCGACCGGATCGTCGTCAC
Source organism: Actinomycetota bacterium (assembly GCA_036395715.1). Lineage (GTDB taxonomy): Bacteria > Actinomycetota > UBA4738 > UBA4738 > HRBIN12 > AC-51. Next base: position 3,562 of record DASWDB010000013.1, read on the forward strand.
CGGCTGAGTCGCGACCGGGGCATGCGGGAGCCAACGGATTCTCGCGTCGTGTTCGCGGGCCGTTACCTCTCCGTCGTATCCGAGACGTGGCCGGGGATCGGGGAGTGGGAGGTCCTCCGCAAGTACGCCGCATCGGCGATCGTCCCGCTTACCCCGAACGGCGACGTCGTCCTGGTCCGCCAGTTCCGCATCCCGGTCCGCCAGGAGCTGCTCGAGGTCCCCGCCGGTCTGCTGGACGTCCCCGGGGAGGACGCGCTGACCTGTGCGGAGCGCGAGCTGTACGAAGAGACGGGATACCGGTCGCACGGGACGAGCTTCCTCGGCGGGCTGTATCTGTCGCCTGGAACGACGGACGACTATGTTCATCTCTTCGTCGGACGTACGGAGAACGAGCCGGCGGGAGACGCGGAACCCGACATCGAGGTCGAGCGAAGGCCGTTCACCGAGATGGTGGCCGCCGCACGTGCCGGCAAGGTTCGCGACGCGATGACCACCCTTGCGATCCTGCTGGCCGCCGCGCAACCATCTTCCCCGTGAGCGACTCCGAACTCAGCCGCGACGCGGAGCGGTTCCTGATCCACCTGACGGTCGAGCGGGGGCTGGCGGCCAACACGCTGGCGGCCTACCGGCGTGATCTCCACAGGTACGTCGCCTTCCTGACGTCGCGCGGGATCGCGAGGCCGGCGCAGGTTGACGAGATCACCGTCCGGTCCTTCATCGCATCGGTGTCGGCTTCCACGTATGGACCCGACGACGCTCCGTACAAGACAACCTCGGTGTCGCGCGTCCTTTCGGCGATCCGTTCCTTCCATCACTTCCTGGTCGGCGAAGGGATCGTGGCGCACGACGCCACGAGCGAGGTCGTCCGTCCGCGGGTGCCTCGCCCGCTCCCGCATCCGCTGGGCGTGGACGAGGTCCGGCGCCTCATCGAGGCGCCGGACCTCGGGACCCCGTCCGGTCTCCGCGATCGCGCGATCCTCGAGGTCCTCTACGGGGCGGGCGTGCGTATCTCGGAGCTCACCGGGCTCGATGTCGACGACCTCGATCTGGACGGCGGGTTCGTGCGCGTCGTCGGGAAGGGCGGGAAGGAGCGAGAGGTGCCGGTCGGTCGCCACGCGCAGGGCGCGGTCGGCACGTATCTCGTCCGCGGCCGGCCACGCCTCGTGGGACAGCGGACACGTGGCGCTCTGTTCCTCAACACGCGGGGCGGCCGGATCTCCCGACAGTCATGCGCGAAGCTCCTGGCAGCGTACGCTTCTCGGGTCGGGGTGGATCGTCGCGTATCGCCCCACGACCTGCGACACTCGTTCGCAACGCATCTCCTCGAAGGGGGAGCCGACGTCCGGGTGGTCCAGGAGCTGCTGGGTCATGCGAGCGTCGCCACGACGCAGATCTACACGCTCGTGACGAAGGAACACCTCCGCGAGGTGTACTACACCGCACATCCACGGGCGCGCGGCGGGATGGGGAAGGGGCGATGAGAGGTGCTCGACGGTGCAAAGCTCGAGAGGTTGCGCGCGGCACTGACGCAACAGCAGGCCGATCTCCATCGGGAGATCGAGGCGTATGGAGCGGATCCCGAGTCGGATGACGTGGTGTTCGACGCCGACGCCGGCTTCTCCGATCGCTCGCACAGCACCGAGGAGCGAGCCCGGGTGATCGCCGTTGTTCGCGCGCTCCGCTCGAACCTGCACGACATCGATCGCGCCTTGGCGAAGATGGACGCCGGTCGGTACGGGACGTGCGAGCGCTGTGGCAACCCGATCGCCGAAGAACGCCTCGAGGCGATCCCGTGGGCCCTGCTGTGCATCGACTGCAAGAAGCTGGTCGGATGATGCCCGGCCCGCGGGTGCCGCGGGTATGCCTCCTGGTGTGCGACTCGTGGGGGGTCGGCGACGCGCCCGACGCGGCGGCCTACGGCGATGCCGGTTCAAACACGTTGGGCAACACGGCGCGGCTCGTCGGCGGGATCGACGTCCCCAACCTGGAGTCCCTCGGTCTCGGGTTCCTCACGGATCTCCGTGGTGTCCTCCCGCGCGCGGAGCCGGGAACGGCGCACGGCCGGGCGACCGAAGTCTCGGCCGGCAAGGACACCACCACGGGACACTGGGAGATGATGGGGATCCAGCTCGAACGAGCCTTCCCCCTCTACCCGGACGGGTTCCCGCCCGAGATCATCCGACCGTTCGAGCGAGCGATCGGCAGGTCGGTCATCGGGAACATCCCCGCCTCGGGGACCGAGATCATCCGGGAGCTCGGTGAGGAGCACCTGCGGACAGGGTTCCCCATCGTCTACACGAGCGGCGACTCCGTGTTCCAGGTCGCGACACACACCGACATCGTCCCCCTCGAGCAGCTGTACGCGTGGTGCCGGCTGGCGCGTGGACTCCTGACCGGCGAGCACAACGTCGGACGGGTGATCGCGCGTCCGTTCCAGGGGCGGCCCGGGGCCTTCGAGCGCTGCCCCGAGCGCCGGGACTTCAGCGTGCCCCCGCCGGGGCCGACCGTGCTCGATCGGCTCAGCGACGCCGGGATCCCGGTCTTCGGGGTCGGGAAGATCCAGGACATCTTCGACCGGCGAGGGATCACCGATGCCGTCTACTCCGAGTCCAACGATCACGGCGTGGATCAGACCGTCGAGCTTCTACGGAAGCCGGGACCCGCGTTCGTGTTCTCGAACCTCGTCGATTTCGACTCCAAGTACGGGCATCGGAACGACGCCGGCGGCTACGCGGGCGCCGTCCGGGCCCTCGACCGGCGGCTGCCCGAGGTGATCGACGCGGTCGAGGATGGCGTCCTGCTGATGACGGGGGATCACGGGTGCGATCCGACCACGCCGTCGACCGACCACTCACGCGAGCGCACCCCGCTGCTCGCCGCCGGTCTGCCCGGCGGCCCGTACGACATCGGGACCCGTACGACCTTCGGTGACGTCGGCCACACGGTCGCCCAGCTCTTGGGGGTGGAGGTCGAGGGTCTCGTCGGTGAAGGGTTCGCGGACCGGATCGGCTTCCGAGCGTGAGGCTTCGCTGCCGTCGAGGTCCAGGGTTCGGCGCATCCACCTTGAGGCAACACCATCAGCCTGTGGTTGAGGCTGAGTGTACCGCGAGGCGACGGGAGAGGGGGTCCTCCCGGTGACGCCTTGGGATCCACGGAAGACGATCGCCGCGAAGCGCGACCATCAGACCCTTCCTCCCGATGAGCTCGAGCGATTCGTCCTCGCCTATGCGGCGGGGGAGATCGGTGACGGGCCGGCCGCGGCTTTCCTGATGGCCTCGTTGTTGAACGGCCTGGACGATGAGGAGACGCTCGCGATGACGAGGGCGATGATCGCCTCCGGCGACACCGTGACGTTCGGCGACCTGGGACGACCCGCCGTGGACAAACACTCCACCGGTGGGGTCGCCGACGGGGTCACGCTCGTCTTCGCGCCTCTCGCCGCGTCGCTCGGTATGGCCGTGGCGAAGCTCTCCGGTCGGGGGCTGGGGCACACGGGTGGGACGCTCGACAAGCTCGAGTCGATCCCAGGCTTTCGGACGGACCTCGAGCCTGGTCGGATCGCTCGACAGGTGCACGAGATTGGATGCGCGGTGGCCGCGCAATCGTCCCGCCTCGTCCCGGCCGACGGGGCCCTCTACGCCCTCCGCGACGCGACGGCAACGGTCCCCTCGGTGCCGTTGATCGCCGCTAGTGTGATGTCGAAGAAGCTCGCCGTCGCCTCGGACCTTATCCTGCTCGACGTCAAGGCCGGCTCAGGGGCGTTCATGAAGGAGCCCGCGCTCGCGCGGACCCTGGCGGAGGCGTGTCTGGCCCTCGCGCGCGGCGCCGATCGACCTTGCGGCGTCGCCATCACCGACATGTCCCAACCGCTCGGGGATGCCATCGGGAACGCGCTCGACATCATCGAGGCGGTCGAGGTCCTGAGCGGCGCCCGGCGAGGCTTGCTTCGCGACCTCTCCCTTTGGTTCGCGGCGCGGGCACTCGAGGCCTCCCAGGGGATCCCGTTCGACGAGGCGCGCGCCCGCGCCGCGAAGGCCCTGGACGACGGGTCCGCGTTGGACCGGTTCGCCGGGATGATCGAGGCGCAGGGCGGCGATCCTCGGGTGACCGAGGACCCGGCATCGGTGCTCCCTCGTGCCACGGTGGTCACCCCACTCATCGCGGATCGAACCGGCCTTCTGGCGGCGGTCGAGTCCGAGGACCTCGGGATGGCGAGCAGCGCGCTCGGGGCCGGTCGGATGCACAAACGCGAGCACGTCGACCCGGCGGTGGGTATCGTCTTCCGACCGAAGATCGGTGATCGGATCGATGCGGGGGAGCCGATCGGCGAGATCCATGCTCGGAGCGAGGATGCCGCCGAAGCCGCGGCGAAGAGGATCCTCGCCGCTCTGACGGTGACCGACCGGCCGGCGGAGCCGCCGCCGCTGATCCACGGTTGGTTCCCCCCGCGGGGAGAGAGGTGAGCCTGATACTCGCGCTCGGGAACTTCACGGGGCTCGGGTTCCGGCTCGCCGTCTACATGCTCGCGTCCCTCCTCGTGGGGATGTGTCTGCGCGAATACGCGCGATCGCGCGCGGCGATGTCGCTCGGGGACCCCACCCCACGACTGTGGGGTCGCCTTACGTGGAAACCTGCGTCGTGGTTCGATCCGTTCGGGAGCGGCGTCCTGCCGGGGCTCATCGCCGTCCTCTGGACGGTGCAAACCCTCCTCATCCCGGCCGCGTACGGGAAGCCTGCCCCGATCGACCCTGCGCGGTTCCACCGTCGGGTCCGCGACGTGATCATCGTGTCGGCTGCCGGGCCGATCGCGACGCTCGCCCTCGGCGTCGCGGCCGGCCTCCTCGTCCGGCTCTCCGGGCTGTCCGTCGAGACCTACCGGATCATGCTCACGCTCTGCTACACGAGCATGTCCCTCACGGTCTTCCACCTGCTGCCGATCCCCGGCCTCGACGGAGCGAGGATGCTGGCGCTCGCGCTCCCACCGGACGCGGCCCAGGCGTTCCGCAACTTCGACCGGTACCTCCCGCTCGTCGTCCTCGTGATCCTGTTCCTCTTCAGCTCGCTCGCGGTCGGACTCTTGACGACCCTCACCGGCGCTCTCTGCGATTCGGCGACGGGGCTGAACTGCCAGCTCGCCTTGCACTTCTTCTGACGTCGCGACTCCGAACGGTCGGCTCCCGGGTACGCTCGAGCCCGGCGCTATCATCGCCACATCGTGAGCGAAGTCCCCGATCGAACGCGCGTCCTCACCGGCTTCCGCCCGACCGGCCCCCTGCACATCGGACATTGGGCCGGGAACGTCGGCAACGCCGTGCGCCTGCAGGACGAAGGCTACGAATGCTTCTACTTCGTGGCCGACTGGCACATGCTGACGACGCATTACGACCGCGTCGACGAGCTCCCCACGTTCGTCGAGGGCCTCGTCCTCGATCTGCTCGCCGCCGGGATCGACCCGGAGCGGTCCGTGCTGTACCGGCAGTCCCAGCTCCCACAGGTGGCCGAGCTCGCGCTGCTCCTGGGGATGATCACCCCGCTCGGATGGCTGGAACGCGTGCCGACGTACAAGGAGCGACTCCGGGACATGGCGGAGCGCGACGTGGCGAACTTCGGCCTGCTCGGGTATCCGCTCCTGCAGACCGTCGACATCGTGATCGTCCGCGGAGAGGTCGTCCCCGTCGGTGAGGATCAGGTCTCGCACCTCGAGCTTTCGCGCGAGGTCGTCCGGCGTTTCAACCGGCTGTACGGAGATGTGCTGGTGGAACCGCAGCCGCTGCTGTCGGAGACACCGCTGATCCCAGGGTCCGACGGTCGGAAGATGTCGAAGTCCCTCGACAACACGATCGAGCTGAGCGCCGATCCGGAGACGATCCGGGGGCGCGTCCGTTCGTTCGTGACCGACCCGAAGAAGATCCGACGGGGCGACCCAGGTCGCCCGGAGATCTGCCCGATCTTCGCGTTGCACGGCACGTTCTCGCCGGACGACGTCGCACGGGTCGAGGCGACGTGCCGGACGGGGGAGCTCGGGTGCGTGGACTGCAAGTCCCTGCTCGCGGACCACCTGATCGAGCGGTTCCAAGGGTTCCGCGAGCGACGAGCGGAGCTCGACCGAACGCCGGGGCTCGCCAGGGAAGTCCTCGCGGCAGGCATCGAGCGGGTCCGGCCGGTCGCGACCGAGACGATCGAAGCGGTGCGTGCGGCCATGCGGTTCGAAGGATGATGCGGTGAGCGAGCCCGAGGCAGCACGCGAGACGGAAGGGGGCTTCTCGGTCGAGCTGCCGGGCTTCACGGGTCCCTTTCGCGTGCTCGCCGACCTCGTCCTCGAACAGAAGGTGGACGTCTGCGACGTGCGGATCGCGGCCGTGACCGATCGGTTCCTCGCTTATGCCAAGGAGGCCGAGCGGTGGAACCTGGAGGAAGCCACGTGGTTCCTGGCTATCTGCGCGATCCTGCTGGAGCTCAAGCTGGCGCGACTCACGCCGAGGCGGGTCGAACCCGACGAGGAGGACATCGTCGGCGGCTCCCCGGATCTGCTGTACGCGCGGTCCCTCGAGCTCCGAGCGTTCCGCAAGGTGGCGGTCGACCTTGCTCGGCGGCTCGAAGATGAAGCCGGATACTCCACCCGCGATGTCGGACCGGGGCCGGAGTTCTCCCGGCTGTACCCGGACCCGCTGGCGGCGGTGACGGCGGCGGACCTTGCGCCGCTTGCGGCCCGCCTGCTTCGACCGCCTCCGGCGGTCGACCTGTCGCACGTGACCCCGATCCGGTACACCGTGTCGGAAGCGATGACGGCCGTCCAGGAGCGCTTCGCCTCCTTCGACGGCCGCCAAGCGTCGTTCCGCGAGCTGGTCGCGGACTGCGAGGACCGGATCCATGTCGTGGTGCGCTTCCTGGCTATCCTCGAGCTCTACCGTGAAGGGAAGGTCGAGCTTCAGCAGGCTCCGACCTTCGGCGAGATCGAGGTTGAGTGGAAGGGGTGAGGGTTCGGTGACGGATGACGTCCAGAGGCACGATACGGGAGCGCTCGAGGCTTTGCTGTTCGTCTCCGATGAGCCGCTGACGTCATCCGTCATCGCCCAGGCCCTCGAGCTGGACCGACAGACGACGGATCGGTTGTGCGAGCGCCTGACGAAGACGCTCGAGGATCGTGGGTCGGGCCTCGTGTTGCGGAACGTGGCGGGGGGCTGGCGCCTCTTCACCCACCCCGACACCCAGGCGTCGGTCGAGAGATTCATCCTGTCCTCGCGTCAGGCACGCCTCACGAAGGCGTCCCTGGAGACCCTCGCGATCGTGGCCTACAAGCAGCCCGTCACCCGTCACCAGGTCGGCTCCATCCGGGGCGTCAACTCGGACGGGGTCCTGCGAGCGCTGACCGACCGCGGCTTGATCGAGGAGGCCGGGCGAGACGAAGGGCCGGGGCGTCCGGTGCTGTACGGGACCACACCGCAGTTCCTCGAGCGGCTGGGGCTCCCGTCGCTGGCGGCGTTGCCGTCGTTGGCTCCGCTGTTGGGGGCGGGCGATCTCGGCGACGCGTCGGACCTGGTCGTACATGGGGAAGATGCCCAGGACCAGCACGCGGGTGCGGATCGACCGGTCGAGCCCGGCGACGGCTGATGGCCGAGGAGCGTCTCCAGCGTGCGCTCGCGCGCGCCGGATACGGTTCGCGTCGGTCGAGCGAGGAGCTCATCGCCGCGGGGAAGGTGCGGTTGAATGGGCGGATCGCGACGCTCGGAGACAAGGTGGACGCGACCCGAGACGAGGTCACCGTGGAGGGTGCCCGGATCAACCTGGACCCCCAGGCGCGGTACCTCATCCTGAACAAGCCTCCCGGCGTGCTGACGACGATGCGCGATCAGCGCGACCGTGCCGACATCCGTTCGTTCTTGCCGAAGGATGGTCCTCGCGTGTTCCCCGTTGGCCGTCTCGACCGTGATTCGGAGGGGTTGCTGCTGCTCACGAACGACGGAGAACTGGCGGAACGCCTTTCGCACCCACGGTACGGGATCGAGAAGGAATACCTGGCGGAAGTGGCCGCGAGGCCGACCACGAAGCTCATCGCTCGTGCCCGCGCGGGTGTGGTGCTCGACGACGGGCCCGCTCGTGCGAAGTCCGTCCGACTCGTCGACGCACGTCACGATCGCGGCCAGGTAGCCGTCGTGATGACGGAAGGGCGGAAGCGGGAGGTTCGACGCCTGCTGGACGCGATCGGGCTCCCGGTCACCCGGTTGGTCCGCGTCCGCATCGGCCCGCTCCGCCTCGGCCGACTGAAGCCCGGCGAACGCCGCGATCTCGAGCCGGGTGAGCTGCTCGACCTCCGGCGTGTCGCAGCCAGGGCGGAACGCCGCGCCAAGCGCTCCGCCGATGACGGTTCTCAACCGCCCGCCTCCGACCTGTAGCCTGATGCCCTCGGGCGCAGGATGCCCGGGGTCGTCAACCTCCGTCGACGTCCGTCGACCGTCAGGAAGGATCGAGCGTGCGGGTCCGTGCCGCCCGAGGGGCCATCGTGGTTGGGGCCGATCGAGACGAGGACGTGCTGGGGTCGACCCAGCGGCTCCTCGAGGCGATGATCGCACGGAACGAGGTCGTCACCGATGACCTCGTGAGCATCCTGTTCACGGCGACCGAAGACCTGCGCTCGGCGTTCCCGGCCGAAGCGGCACGGCGCATCGGGCTCGGCGTGGTGCCCCTGCTCTGTGCGCGCGAGATCTCCGTCGAAGGCGCGATGCCGTCGGTGGTGCGGGTGTTGATGCACTTCCACACCGAACGCGCGCTCCGGGAGGTGGTCCACGTCTATCTCGACGGAGCGGAAGCGTTGCGCGATGACCTCGATGTCGACGGCTGATCCCCCCGCCGGACGGCCGATCGACCGGGTGGCGATCGTGGGCACCGGTTTGATCGGGACGTCCGTCGCGATGGCGGCCGCCCGCGCCGGCTGCGCCGTGCGAGGCTGGGACGTCGACCCGAGCGTCGCCGCGCGGGCCGCCGCGCGGAGCGCGCTCACGGCATCGGCGACCGTCGAGGAGGCCGTGACCGACGCCGACCTGGTTCTCGTCTGCACCCCGGTCGGAGCCATCGCGGGCTCGGTGGCGACCGCGTTGCGCGCCGCGCCGGATGCGGTCGTCGCCGACGCCGGCAGCATCAAGGAACACATCGTGGCGGAAGCTCGCGCCGTGGTCGACCCGCGTGATCTGCCCCGGTACGTGCCGAGCCACCCGTTGGGGGGCAGTGAGCGTTCCGGGCCGGAACACGCCTCGGCATCGGTGGTCGACGGCATCGTCTGGGCGGTAACGCCCACGGATGTCGTCGAGCCCGCCGCCGTCGACCGGCTCGAGCGGTGGATCGGCCGGATCGGCGCGCAACCCGTTCGACTCTCGCCCGAGCGCCATGATCGGCTGGTCGCATTCGCCAGCCACCTGCCGCAGATCGCCTCGACGTCGCTGATGGGACTGGCGTCGACGGAGGAGGCAGGAGAGCCGGAGATCCTCTTGCTCGCGGCCGGAGGGTTCCGGGACCTGACCCGGCTCGCCGCCTCGAACCCGTCCCTCTGGAGCGAGATCCTGCTCGCCAACCGCGAACGGGTCGCATCGGCCATCGACCTGTACGTCGCACGCCTCACGGCGATCCGCGATGAGGTCCTCGAAGGGCGCGGGGCGGACGTCGAGCGGACCTTCGGCGAGGCCAAACGCGCCCGCCTCGAGCTCGCCACCAAGCCGACCGTCCGCGCCGGCGTCGCGGTGTTGCAGGTGGAGTTCCCCGACGAGCCCGGTGCGCTCGCGCGGATCACCGCGGTCCTCGGCGACGGCGACGTCAACATCGAGGACCTGCAGATCGTCCACTCACCGGAGGGCGGGCGCGGAACCGTCCATGTCACCGTCGCCGCCGCGACCGCAGAGCACGCGGGGACCGTGCTCGCCTCCGCCGGCTACGACCCGATCCGGTTGGCCTAGGTGGGGTACCGATGCGGATCCGCGTGATGCCCGGTGGCCGGCTCCGGGGGGCGGTCCAAGTCGAGGGCGACAAGTCCATCGCCCACCGGTGGCTGATC
>DASWDB010000014.1:0-3658 GCA_036395715.1 Actinomycetota bacterium
CCGGTGGACATCATCCTCAACCCCCTCGGCGTGCCGTCCCGCATGAACCTCGGCCAGGTCCTCGAGGCGCATCTCGGGTGGGCGGCGCTCAACGGGTTCAGCAAGGGCGGCTCGGACTTCCAGGGCCCCGTCCACGTCGCGACACCGGTGTTCGACGGCGCCAGGGAGAACGAGATCCTCGAGGCGCTGGGCTCCACCCACCCCAACCGGGATGGGTTCCGTCAGGTGGACGAGGTCGGCAAGGCAAGGCTGTTCGATGGCCGCAGCGGTGAGCCCTACGAGGAACCCGTCACGGTCGGCATCGCCTACATCCTGAAGCTCCTGCACCTGGTGGACGACAAGATCCACGCGCGGTCGACCGGACCGTACTCCATGATCACCCAGCAGCCGCTGGGCGGGAAGGCGCAGTTCGGGGGGCAGCGGTTCGGCGAGATGGAGGTATGGGCGCTCGAGGCCTATGGCGCCGCGTACGCGCTCCAAGAGCTCCTCACGATCAAGTCGGACGATGTGCTCGGCCGCGTCAAGGTCTACGAGGCGATCGTGAAGGGCGAGAACATCCCCGAGCCGGGCATCCCGGAGTCGTTCAAGGTCCTGATCAAGGAGATGCAGTCGCTCTGCCTGAACGTCGAGGTCCGCTCGGCGGCGGGCGAGGAGATCGAGCTCCGGGAGACCGACGAGGACGTGTTCCGCGCTGCGGAGGAGCTAGGGATCGACCTGAGCCGCCGCGAGCCGGCGGGGGCGGATTTCGAGTGACCCGCGGGAATAGCGAAGCGTTGCACATGATGACGAGCGAGCCACGCGAGGAGGCGAGCTTTTAAGTGTTGGACGTGAACTTCTTCGATGAGCTTCGGATCGGCCTGGCCACCGCGGATCAGATCCGCGCCTGGTCCAACGGCGAGGTCAAGAAGCCCGAAACCATCAACTATCGCACGCTGAAGCCGGAGAAGGACGGGCTGTTCTGCGAGCGGATCTTCGGCCCGACGCGTGACTGGGAGTGTCACTGCGGCAAGTACAAGCGCGTGCGCTTCAAGGGCATCATCTGCGAGCGGTGCGGCGTCGAGATCACGCGGAGCAAGGTCCGACGCGACCGCATGGGGCACATCGAGCTCGCAGCGCCGGTCACCCACATCTGGTACTTCAAGGGCGTTCCCTCTCGTCTGGGCTATCTCCTGGATCTGGCACCCAAGGACCTCGAGCGGATCATCTACTTCGCCGCCTACGTCATCACCCGCGTCGACGAGGATCGCCGCCACAAGGCGTTGCCCGAGATCGAGGCCGAGATGGAGGCCGAGAAGCGTGACATCGAGACCGAGCGCGACGACGACGTCAAGAAGCGGCTCGCGGAGCTCGAGGACCGGCTCAAGGAGCTCGAGGCCGAAGGCGCCAAGGGCGCTCAGCTGTCCGCCGCGAAGCGGGAGGCGCAGCGCGACGTGGAGCGGATCCACGAAGCCGCCGGCCGTGACTCCCAGCATCTCGACGACGTTGTGACCGCGTTCAAGGGTCTCCGTGTGAAGCAGTTGGTCGCCGACGACAACGTCTACCGCTCGCTCCGGGAGCGGTTCAGCGACTACTTCGACGGCGGCATGGGCGCCGAGTCCATCAAGAGGCTGCTGGCCGACATGGACACGGAGGTCGAAGCCGGGGTCCTTCGGGATCAGATCGAGAACGGCAAGGGGACGCGCCGGCTGAAGGCCATCAAGCGTCTGAAGGTCGCGTCGAACTTCGCGCAGGGCAAGTCGAATCCCCTCGGGATGGTGCTCGACGCGATCCCGGTCATCCCGCCCGATCTCCGCCCCATGGTCCAGCTCGATGGTGGGCGGTTCGCGACGTCGGACCTCAACGACCTCTACCGGCGCGTCATCAACCGGAACAACCGCCTGAAGCGGCTGCTCGACCTCCAGGCGCCCGAGATCATCGTGAACAACGAGAAGAGGATGCTGCAGGAGGCCGTCGACGCCCTGTTCGACAACGGGCGGCGTGGCCGCCCCGTCACCGGACCCGGGAACCGCCCGCTGAAGTCCCTTTCGGACATGCTGAAGGGGAAGCAGGGCCGTTTCCGTCAGAACCTGCTCGGGAAGCGTGTCGACTACTCCGGCCGTTCGGTCATCGTCGTCGGCCCGGAGCTCCGGTTGCACCAGTGCGGTCTGCCCAAGCAGATGGCGCTGGAGCTCTTCAAGCCGTTCGTGATGAAGCGGCTGGTCGATCAGGCCCTGGCTCAGAACATCAAGAGCGCCAAGCGGATGGTGGAGCGCGCCCGTCCGCAGGTGTGGGACGTGCTCGAGGAGGTCATCCGTGAGCACCCGGTCCTGCTCAACCGGGCTCCCACGTTGCACCGGCTCGGGATCCAGGCATTCGAGCCCGTGCTCGTGGAGGGCAAGGCGATCAAGATCCACCCGCTCGTGTGCACGGCGTTCAACGCCGACTTCGACGGGGACCAGATGGCGGTGCACGTGCCGCTGTCCGCGGAGGCGCAGGCCGAAGCCAGGATCCTGATGCTGTCGACCAACAACATCCTCTCCCCGGCGCACGGTCGCCCGATCGCGACCCCGACCCAGGACATGGTGCTCGGGCTCTACTACCTCTCGCTCGCTCAGAACGAGGACCGGAAGGACGAAGAGATCCCGGCGTTCGGGTCGGTGTCCGAGGCGCTGCTCGCGCTCGATCGTGGGCACTCCCTCCACGACCCGATCCGGATCCGTATCGCCGGCAAGGCGATCCCCGCCGAGATGCTGCCCGAGGGCTACGACCCGGCCGCGGAGGAGTGGAAGGATCGCGCACCCGTCGTGCGGACCACGATCGGACGCGCGATGCTCAATGCCGCCTTCCCCGACGACTTCGAGTTCCGGAACCAGCCGGTGCTCAAGGGCGACGTCGCGCGCCTGGTCGACGAGGTCGTGCACCGTTACGACCGCGCGCAGGTGGAGCAGGTCCTCGACGACCTGAAGAATCTCGGGTTCCACTACGCGACCCGGGCGGGCGTGACGATCGGCATCGAGGATGTCACCACGCCGACCGCGAAGGCCGCGATCCTGGACGACCACGAGAAGCGCGCCCAGAAGGTCGAGCAGCAGTACCGCCGGGGCATCATCACCGACGATGAGCGCCGCCAGGAGCTGATCGAGATCTGGACGCAGGCGACGGACGAGGTGAAGGAGGCCATGGAGGCTCAATTCACCCCGACGAACCCCATCTACATGATGGCGAACTCGGGTGCACGAGGGAACATCATGCAGATCCGGCAGCTCGCCGGGATGCGTGGTCTCGTGGCCAACCCGAAGGGCGAGATCATCCCCAGGCCGATCAAGTCCAACTTCCGCGAGGGCCTGTCCGTCCTCGAGTACTTCATCTCGACCCACGGCGCCCGGAAGGGTCTCGCAGATACGGCGCTGCGGACGGCCGACTCCGGCTACCTCACCCGCCGGTTGGTGGACGTCGCTCAGGAAGTGATCGTCCGTGAGGAGGATTGCGGGACCGATCGCTCGATCCCGGCGATCGTGAACGTCCGCCGACCCGACGGCACCATCACGAAGCACGCCCATGTCGACACGTCGTTGTTCGGTCGCGTCCTGGCCGAGGACGTCAAGGTCGACGGGAAGAAGATCGCGAAGGCGGGCGACCAGCTCACGGACGAGATCGCCCAGGTCGTCGTCGACTCCGG
>DASWDB010000015.1:0-36161 GCA_036395715.1 Actinomycetota bacterium
ATCCGGAGGTTGCCGGCGTGCACGACGAAGGCGCCGCCATGGCCGGATACCCGGTCGACGCGGACCTCGTGACGGATCGGCAGTGCGAACCGCCGGGCGTACCCCTCGAGGTAGTCCGCGACCTCGTCCTTCGTCGGGAACGAGCCGCCGGGCAGGGGGAATCGCGAACCCGGCAAGCCGGAATAGCGGGCGGGTGTGAACAGGACGAGTGAGTCCCACCGCTCCCGCCAGCTGGTACCGACGCGTGGGGCCGCGTCGAGGATCAGGAAGGGGCGCTTGCGCTCCCGGAGGTGGTACCCGGCCGCGAGCCCGGCTTGTCCGCCGCCGATGATGACCGTTTCGATCCGTTCGCTGATGCCGTCCATCGCCGCCTCCGGTCCGTCGCTCGTCGGGAGGGACGCTACGGACGGGCCGCCGGCGGTGCATCGACGGAACGAGCCAAACCGCACCGCGCCGCGCGTGGTCCGAACGAACCACGCCGGTCGAGGATCAGGCGAGGCCGTGTTCGAACGCGAAGGCGGTCGCTGCGGCTCGCGTCGGCACGCCGAGCTTCGCGTAGATGTTCTGGAGGTGCCGTGCGACGGTGTGCTGGCTGATCACGAGGGTCGCGGCGATATCGCGGTTCGTCATCCCGGTGCCCACCAAACGGAGCACCTCGATCTCCCGGGTCGTGAGGCCGCCCGGGAGATCGTCTCGCTCGTCGATGAGCGTGGCCGCCCGCTGGGCATCCGGGCGAGCGCCGAGCCGTTCGAAGACGGCTCGAGCTGCGCGCAGCTCCAGCCGCGCCCCCTCTGCGTCGCCCACGTTCCGCACGGCGATCCCGAAGAGCACCCGCGTTCTGGCCGCCTCGTAGGGGAGCTTGAGCTCACTCCACGCGCTGCTCGCACGCCGAAGATCCTCGAGCGCCTCCTGCGAAGCGCCCTCGGTCAGACGAACCGCACCGCGCGCCGTGGCCGCCGTCGCCTTCAGCGCCGGCGTGCCGATCTCGTCGGCGATCAGCCACAGCTCGTCACTCGCCGCTCGCGCGCCGGCGACATCGCCCGCCGCCAACGCGATCTCGACGAGCGCTGAGAGCAGACGCACCCTTCGGAACGAGCGAGCCTCCTCGCCGCCCAAGGCCACGCTCAGCGACATCGACGCGGCGTCGGGATCGTCTTGGGCGAGGCGAAGGAGGGCGAGCCCCGGTTGCGGCTCGAACCCCAGGCCGTGCGCGCGGGAGAACGCTTCCTCCGCGCCGCGCAGATCACCGGTCCGTCGCTTGATCTCTCCGCATTGGTACAGCGCCCTCCCGGCGGTCGGCGGATCGGAGACGGCGTCCTCACTGACCAGCAGAGCCTCCCGCGCGGCCTCGGTCCAAGCACCGCTCATCGCCGCGACCTCGGCCCGGGTCACGCGGCATCGCCCGGGATACGCACTTTCCTGGGGGAGCGTCTCGCACCAGGCCGTGGCCGCGCGGCTCCATTCCCCCGCGCGCCCGAGATCCGCGATGTCGAGGCACGTGTCGAGGACGCTGCAGTACAGGACGCCAGCGAAGAACGGGGTCAGTTCGTCGGCGATCACCGACGTCATCGCCTCATCGAGGAGCGAGAGTCCTTCGGCGACCCTTCCCAAGGCGATCAACACCTGCCCGCGCACGTGCAACGCCAAGGCGATCACGTCGCGGTGGTCGAACCGCAGACCGATCTGGTGTGCGTCCTCGGCCAGGACCAGGGCGGCGTCGAGGTCGCCACCGTGGTGCGCGACGACGGCCTGGCAGACGGTGAGGAACCCGAGCTGGACGCACGCTTCGTGATCGTTCAGATGGCGCTGCGCCCGCATCAGCCATCCCATCGCGACCGAGGGGTCGCCGCGGTCGAAATGATCGAAGCACAGCTGCACCGCGTTGAACGCGGCTTGGGGATCCTCCCCGGCAGCCGCATAGCCCGCGTACGCACGCTGGCGTGCGGCGGTCGATTCATCCCAGCGCGACAACCACCAGGTCGCATCCGCGAGTCCTTCGAGATCCTGCGGGGTGAGCCGAGCGGGATCGACCGCGTGCAGCGCCTCGAACGCCTCGGCCCAGGCGTCCCGCGCGAGGGCATCGCGCGCCCGGTCGATGTCGGGCGTTCGCTCGGACACCTCCGTCTCTCCTCCGGATCCCGCCGCGTTCGGCGATGGCGTGCGTGAGCTTAGAGCCCGGCGACGAGGCCGGGGCGGCCGCGTCGGGTACCGTCCCGAGCGCGATCCGCGAGGGAGGAGTGCGCATGGCGAACGAGGCAGACCCACGGCGTCCGACGGTCGATGACCTCCTGGACGTCCGGACGCCGGCCGGCGTCGCGATCGGACCGGAGGGGATCATCGCGTTCAGCCTGCATGCCACGGTCTCCGAACATGGCGTCTCGCTCCCGAGCGACCTCTGGTTGCTCGGCGTGGATGGCGGCGTGACGAGACTCACCGACGGGGACTGGGGTGATCGATCACCGGCGTGGTCTCCCGACGGTTCGCGCCTCGGCTTCCTCTCGGACCGGCTCCTGCGGGGGCACCACCTCCCGTACACGCTGGCCATCGGAGGCGAGCCCGAGCTCGCGGCCACCTTCCGGGGCTCGGCCGAACAGATCCTCTGGGCACACGACGGGTCGAGGCTCCTCGTCCTCGTAGCCGACCCGTGGTCCTACGGGCTGGATTGGTCGGCGGTGGCCGTGACCGGCTCCGAGCCAGACCCCGATCCGATCGTTCGTCGCCCCGACGACGCGTGGCGCCGTCTCTTCCTCGTCGACCTCGCCTCCGGCGAGATCGACGAGGTCGGCCCGGCGGCGCGCAGCGTATGGGAGGTCGATTGGGACGGCGACGCGACCGTGGTGGCGCTCGTGTCGGAGGCGTCCGGCGGGTCGGGCTGGTATCGCTGCACGGTCGCGCGCCTTGACCTCGGGGCCCGAACCGCCACCCCGCTGTACGAGCCGACCTGGCAGCTGGAGGGGCTCAGGCTCGCACCCGACGGCGCCAGCGCGGCGATCGTGGAGGGCTATTCGAGCGATCACGGCATGCTGAGCGGCAGCGTCAAGATCGTCGACGTCGTGGCGGGAGGCGCGACGGATCCGTGGGTGGGACTCGAGACGGTTGGACTCGTCGAGTGGTGCGACCCGACGAGCCTGTGGTATGGGCGATACGACGGGACCGGCACCGCCTGCGGTCGGATCTCGCTGGACGGGTCGCACGAGGAGGTCTGGGCGGGCGCTCCGTTCATCGGCGGCGAGATCACCAAGCCAGCGTGTGTCGTGTCCGACGGCGGCGAGGCCGTGTACACCACGCACCAAGGACATGGCGTCGCGCCGGAGCTCGCTCGCTTCGATCACGCCGCGCGCGAGTGGGAGCGGCTGACCTCCTTCAACGATGCCATCGTCGACGGCACCGTGTTCCCCGACATCCGAGCGGTGAGCTGGGCGGCGGCGGATGGGCTCCGGATCGATGGGCTCGTGCTCACGCCCCGCGGCGCGGCCGGGCCCCTGCCGCTGCTCGCACTCGTCCACGGTGGGCCGTCGTGGTGTTGGAACGGCTACTTCTCGGATTCAGAGCCGAACGCGGTCCTGCTCGCCGACGCCGGGTACGCCGTGCTGCTGCCCAACCCGCGAGGAAGCAACGGTCGGGACCACGCGTTCGCACAGGCCGTGATCGACGACCCGGGTGGTCAGGACTTCGCCGATGTGCTGTCGGGGGTCGACCTGTGCATCGAGATCGGGATCGCCGATCCCGACCGGCTCGGGATCTCCGGGCTCTCCTACGGAGGATACTTGACCGCGTGGGCGGTCACCCAGACCGATCGGTTCGCGGCCGCGGTGGCGAACTCCGTGATCGCCAACTGGGTGTCGTTCCACCTCACGGCGGACATCGCCGCGTTCGATGACATCATCATCGGCGACGCCTGGGCCGATCCGAACGGCCCGTACGTTCGCTGGTCTCCCGTGTATCACGCGGCCGCCTGCACCACGCCGACCCTGATCATCCAAGGGGCGATGGACCGGTGCACACCCGTAGGGCAAGCCGAAGAGCTGTTCGCGGCGATCGCGCGGGCGGGCGCCGACACCGAGCTCGTCGTCTACCCGCGCGAGGGGCACGTGCCCTTCGAACGGGCACACGCACGCGACGCGATCGTGCGGACCCAGGCCTGGTTCGATCGATACCTGAAGCCGGGAGGGTCCGATGGTGGACGGTGACCCGCACGCCGTTCTCATCGGCCTGTTCGGCACCGGGAAAAGCTCGGTGGCGAGGCCGATCCGCTCAGGGGCGGCGCAGCGAGACGATCATGTTGACGACCTTCGTCGCCAGCACGACGTCACCCGGTCGAAGATCCGCGGGAACCCCTTCCGGTCCGAGCCGAGCCTGACCGACCGACCGGTCGGCGAAGGTGACGGCCACGTCCCGATAGATCACCCCGTGCAGGTCGACCGGTTTCACGTCGAGGACCACGACCTCTTCTTCACCGAGCACGGATCGAGCTTACTCGCCGCTGTGGCCTCAGCACGAAAACCGTGATCCCGTTCGGCGATGCCGCTATCGACGGCCGATCACGGTGTGGAGTCCTTCCGGGAGGCGCTCGGTCCCGAAGGCGTGCCCCAGGGTCGCCTGCACGTCGTGCCGTGCAAGCAGGTCGGGAACCACGCGCGTGTCGATCAGGACGTTCTCATGACGCTCGTCGTCACGTCGCCACGATCCGTCCTCGTTCTTCATGAAGATCGCCATCTGACGAACGAACCGATCGGCCGAGGGAACGGAACGCTCGGTGATGATCGCCCAGTCATCCGAAACCCACGCGGCGGTGGAGGGCGCACACCTCGCCTCCCCGTAGGACAGGTCGCAGAGATCGATCGCGAGCAGTCCGCCGGGGCGGAGGGCATGGGCGATCGCCGTGAGAGCCCGCTCGATCGCCGCGGGATCCGGCAGGTAGTTCAGGACGTGACCGACCGAGACGATCGCATCGGCATCCGGGAGGGGGTCGTCCGGCAACGTCAGACGCCGGATCTCTCCAACGGCGCCGGCGTGACCCTTCGCGAGGTCGAGCATCGCGGGGGACGCGTCCGTGGCGATCACGCGGTGACCCGCGTCGACGAGATACTTCGTCAACAGCCCGCTCCCACACCCGAGCTCCACGACGAGGCCCTCGCGATCGCGGACAGGCTCGAGCAAGGAAAGGATCCCCGGCGCACAGTCTTCCGCGTGGAACGCGAACCCACGGTGATGGATCAGCGCGAGGTCGGCCCGATAGTACGGAGTGCTGTCGCATCCCACCGCAGCATCGTTCCACATGCCCGCGTCAGCGGTCACGACCACGGGGCGAAGGTCCCTTCCGCGTGAGACCGATATGGTGGGAAGGCCGGATCGGAGGTGGATCGTGGAAGACAAGAACCTCTTGGAGCACATCAACGAGCTCGCTACCGAGGAGCACGACTTGTTCCAGAAGGAGTCGCGAGGCGACGCTACGGAAGCGGACGTCGAGCGGTTGCGACACCTGGAAGTCACCTTGGACCAGAGCTGGGATCTGCTGCATCAGCGGCGAGCCCGGCGAGATGCCGGACTCGATCCCGATGAGGCGAAGGAACGGGATGAGAAGACGGTCGAGGGGTACGTGAACTGACGGCCCGATGGACCGCTCCAAGGCACCCGCTCAGCGATGGTTCGATCGGCGCGCCAGGAGTTATGAAGGGGGCGCCACGTCCAGGTGGCGCGATCCCGTCCAACGAGCGTCCCTTGCCGCCTTCGACCTCACCCCGGATGATCTGCTCCTCGACGTTGGGTGCGGGACCGGTGCAGCCTCTCGAGGGGCGAGTGGCGTCGCGAAGTTCGTCGTCGGCGTGGACCTCTCGTCGGGGATGATCCGGCAAGCGACCGACTGGCAAGTGACGTCGAGAACGTTCGGTTCGTCGTCGCAGATTCCGAGCAGCTCCCCGTCGATGACGGCGAGTTCACCAGCCGGCCTCTGCTCCGATTCGTTCCATCATCATCCGGATCCTCTCCGCGCCGTGCGAGAGATGGCTCGGGTCCGGGCGAGCGATGGGAGGCTCGTCATCGGCGATGCCTGCTCGGATCTGCCGACCGCGCGCATCGCAGATTCCTTCCTTCGCCGGATCGAGCCGGGTCACATCCGTCTCTACCGCTCGAGCGAGCTGGGGTCCTTCCTGCAACGGGCGGGTTCTCCCGAGTGATGCTTCGGAGGCTCTCCGGTGGAGGGTTCGCGATCGTGCGGGGGATCGCAGCGTAAACGGCTTCGCGACTACACGATGGATGCGTGGAACCCAATGCGTGCGTCACAGATCCATGAACGCGGGCGACCGCCTGAACATCTCGATCCGCGACGCGGGTCCCTTGCCGGGTTTGCCATCTCGAGGGAAAGGGCGTCAACTACTCCCGTTGCTTGAGGGAGGGGGTCGGCATGGTGACCGACGGGCAGTTCGAGCACGCCGCGTACATCTTCTCGCCGGACGCGAGCTATGGGCTTGTGTCCGACCTGCGCCACTCCGGGTTGCCGAGCGGTGTCCACTTCGTCGCATCGGTCACAGGGCCGTGGCAGATCGTCGCCATCGCCGAATTCGACGACCTCACCGAGTTGCCGGGGATCGTCGAGTCCCTGTTCGGCGGTCGTAGCGGAGGAGCTAGCTCGGCCGATCCGCCCAGCGCCTACGCGTTCGAGAAGAACGCGATCAAGCGCAGCGTGTACGCCGATGAGATGGCCTTCGTGCGGATGAACATCGCCGGGGTCGGGGTGGACGATCTGCCTGGTCTCCTGGAAGAGATCGGGGGAACGATCGGTTCGCCCGAGGTCAACGCCGTGTTCGGAGACTTCGACATCTTCGCGTGCGTCGCCGGCGTCGACGTCGACGCCGTGAAGGCGAAGATCTTCCAACTTCGTGGGAACGGTGCCATCGTGAGCACGCTGACCCTCTGGATCATCGATTACGTGTCCGCGGACATCGACGCGCCGAAGGCCTTCCGCCGGGGAGTCCGCAAGGGCTAGGAACGGTCAGCTCAGCCGCTCGAGCGTGTCGTTCGCCCGAGCGAGCTCACGCGCCGACCCGAGCCGGTCAAATACGGTCACCGCATCTCGGAGCATCATGCGCGCTTGCTCATCCGCGCCGAGGTCCGTGAGTGCGGTCGCCAGCTCGAGGTTCGTGATCGCCTCTTCCCACGCCGCTCCGAGTCCGGCGAATCCCTCGGCGGAGGACCGGAGGAGCGATGTGCCCCGCTCAACATCCCCCGCCGCGACGGCCGCCCGCGCCTCCAATCGCGTCGCGTAGAGGGCCAACGGAGGCACCTCCGCCCATCCGGCGTGCCGCCCGGCTCGGTCGGCGACGTCGTTGGCCTCAGCCCACGCGCCTTGTTCCGAGATCACCTCGCACCACGCCTCGAGAACCTCGTCGCGTCCGTGTTGGCTCTCGGCGGCCGCCGGCCGCTCGAGGAGCGCCCGAGCGTCCTCGTGCCGGCCCCGCCGCGCCAGGAGCCGCGATTGCCATAAGGTCAGCTCGGGGTCGAACTGCTCCTCCGCCTTTTCGAGCCATCTGACGAGGTCGAGGTATCGGTCGGCCGTCCCTCGGTCCCCTCTCGCGTCGTGGATGACCGCCGCGATCGCGAGGTGCATCGATGCGAACCCGGGCGGCGTCTCTCGCCGGTCGCCCAGCAGCTCTTCGGCTAACGCCACGTCGTCGAGCGCCGCTCCCCAATCGCCCAAGCGGAAGTGCCCTGCCGTGCGGAAGTCCAGGCAGTACAACCCCAAGAGCGATGACCTCGGCATCGCTTCCCGGACTCCTCGGTCGGCCAGTTCGACGGCTTCGCGATATCGGCCGGTGTTCAAGGCCCACCAGGCAGCCACGGCGTAGATGTCTCCCACCTCGTAAGGGTCTGAGAGCTTCGGCACGAGCTTCAGCCGACGCGTGACCACCTGTCCGATCGGCCCGTAGCGACCGAGCGAAAGGTGCGCGTCGGAGATCCCGTCGAGCGCGGCGGACTGGAGATCGACCCGACCGAGACGCTCGGCCATCGCGAACGCCTCCTCGCCGGTCCGGAACGACGGCTCCACCTCCTCTTGGCTCGGCCGAGCGCCGTGGAAGACGAAGGGCAGGAACGATCGCGCGACGAGCAGCTTCACCCGTTCCTCGCTGTCGCCGTCGCCGGCTGCCGCCAGACCGATCGCCAGATACCGCTCGGCGTCCTCCCGTGCGATGCGGTGCCGCATCGTGCCGCGCCCCCGTGTGACGATCTGGAGTGCTGTAGCGCAGAGGCGAGCCAGCTTCGCCGAGCGGGTCTCTCCGGAACCATCCGGCTCCTCCGTGAGGAGATCGATCGCCTCCTTTAGACACTGCCACGCCAGATCGCCCTGGTAGTCGTGGAAGTGCGTCATCCCGAGTGCTTCGAGGGCGTTCGAGCGCTCGACCGGGCCGACGGCCAGTGACAACGAGATCTCAGCGAAGCGCTCCGCTTGCTCCAGCGCGAGCTTGCTCCCCGCCTCGTTCGCGGCCAGGAGCGAATACCGGTAGGCGCTCTCGCGCAGGCGCTCTGCCTCATCGGGATCGGGCTGGGCTTCGGCCGTGATCGCTCGGTGCGATTCCACGTAGTGGTGCGCCAACAGCTCGGCGAACTCGCGCTGGCGCTCCTGCGTCTGCCGCTCGATCCACTGCGCCACCCGCGCGTGCGCCCTGGCCCGATCCCGCCGAGGGAGGCCCTCGTAGGCGACATCCTTGATCAGGATGTGCCGGAAGGAGAACTGACGTTCGCCGACGATCGTTGAGCCCGTCCGCGCGTGGATCAGGCCCCGGTTCTCGAGTCGCCATAGGACCTCGTCGACCTCGACCGAACCCGGATCGGGCTCGAGCAGCGACCGCACCGCGCCGTTCCAGAACGTCCGGCCGACGACCGCGGCCGACTGGACGACCCGCTTCTCCAGAGGCGTCAGGAGATCGATCCTGGCTGCGAGCACGCCCTGGACGGTGTCGGGGATCTCGAGCTCCTCGACCCCGGCGGGCTCGTCCAGCAGCCGCTGGACGATCTCCTCCAGGAAGAAGGGGTTGCCGCCGGCGCGCTCCAGGATCAGGGCACGGAGGTCACTCGAGAGCGCACCGCCCTCCACGAGGAGATCGAGGAGCTCGGATGACTCGTTCATCGAGAGCGGCTCGAGCAGCAAGCTCGAGTGGTTCCACCGCCCACCGCCCCAGTCGGGGCGGCGGGCGGTGAGCTCGGGACGCGCGGGGCACAGGAACTGGAGCGGACCTTCGCTCCGATCGGCGACATCCTCCAAGAGATCCAGCAGTGCCGGGTCGGCCCAATGGATGTCCTCGACGATGACGATCACCGGTCCGGATCTGGCAAGCGCCGAGAAGAACGAGCGCCATGCCGCATGGAGGACATCGCGAACCTCTCGCGGATCCGACGTCGCGAGGGACACGTCTGGATCTTCCAAACCGATCGTGTACGCGAGCGCCGCGTTCGCGCGCGCCGGGTCCGCAGAGACGTCCGAGGTGATCAGTTGGTCGCCGACCTTGCGCACCTTCTCGACGGCGAGGTCGGGCGGGTCGGTGTCGAGGATGCCGGCCTGCGACTTCAGGATCTCCCCGAGCGGCCAGTACGTGACGCCCTCGCCGTAGGAGAGGCACCGGCCGCTGACCAGGAGCGGCGGCTCCGGCAGGCCCATCGTCCGGTCCGCGAACTCCTCGACCAGCCGCGTCTTGCCGACGCCGGCGTCTCCGTAGACCGTCACCAGCTGCGGCCGCCGATCCGCGATGCACCGGTCGAGCACGCTCCGCACGATCGCGAGCTCGGCGGTCCGTCCGACCATCGTCGTGCGATACAAGCGAGCGTCGGTCCGCTGCGCCGTGCTCGGCTCGCCGACGTCCTCATCGAGCAGCTCGTACGCGCGGACGGCCTCCTGCTTCCCTTTGAGCGTCAGTTCGCCGAGATCCTTGAACGTCACACCGCGTGAGGCCCGAGCGGCGCGTTCGCCCACGAGGATCTGCCCGTGCTCCGCGCCCTGTTCCAACCGTGCGGCGATGTTCACGGCGTCACCCGTCACGAACCCCTCTCCGGGCCCAGGTATCGTGCGGGCTACCACCTCGCCGGTGTTCACGCCGATGCGCATCGCCAATTGGATCGCGTGGACGTCCTCGAGCGAATGGTTCAGATGTTCCAGGCCGCGGCGCATCCGGAGGGCGGCGCGGAGCGCACGGGTCGGGTCGTCCTCGTGCGCCGTCGGGACACCGAAGACCGCGACGACCGCATCGCCGATGAACTTCTCGACGGTCCCCCCTTCTGCCTCGATCTCTCGACGCATCGCTCCGAAGAAGGAATCCATGACCTCGCGGAGCCGCTCGGGGTCGAGCTGCTCGCCCAGCCCGGTCGAGCCGGCGACGTCGGCGAACAGGATCGTCACCCGTTTCCGCTCTTCCCCGGGCGAGAGGGGTTCCGCCACCCGATGCCCGCACTCGGGGCAGAAGTTCACGTCCGCGGGCAGCTGAGCTCCGCAGCGTTCGCACGAGGCGAGAGCGGCTCCGCAACGGACGCAGAACCTTGCGGCGGTGGGATTCTCAGCTCCGCAGGTCGAGCAGATGGTCACGACGTAAGTCTAGGGAGACCCCTTCGGCATTCATAGGCTGGCGCGTGACAGGAGGGGGGATCGGCGTTTTCCGCGAACCTCATCGAGCGAACGTCACGACCTGCGGAAGATGGGCGCCGCACCGCATCGCACGCAGAAGCTCGCCGCGGCTGTGTTCTCTGCACCGCACGTCGAGCAGGTCCTCACATAGCGATTCTAGGGACCCCTTGTGCGCTTTTCCTAGGGCGGCCGATGGTCGTCGCGCGCCCGGTCGATACTGCGGAGGCGTCCTATGATGCCGAGCCGATGTCGGATGACGTGCGCACCGGGTTGGACCCTCGACGCGACGAGGACACGCTCCTCTCGGGAACCCCGTTGGCGCCCGGGACGCCGGCCCCCGACTTCGTTCTCCCCTCGACGCTGGACGGGACCCTTGGCCCGAAGGACCGTCGCGGGCGGCCCCTGATCCTCGTGTTCTATCCGGCCGACTGGAGCCCGGTGTGCACCGACCAGCTGGCCCTGTACCAGGAGGTCATGCCCGAGTTCGAGAAGCATGACGCGGCGATGTTCGGGATCTCCGTGGACGGACGCTGGTCCCACCTGGCCTTCGCGAAGGACCGGAACCTTGGGTTCCCATTGTTGGCCGACTTCGAGCCCAAGGGAGCGGTGGCGCGAACCTACGGCGTGTATCGAGCTGAGGACGGAACGAGCGAGCGTGCATTGTTCGTGATCGATCCGGGGGGGATGGTGAGCTGGAGCTACGTCTCTCCGACCGAGGTGAACCCGGGGGCGGACGGCATCCTGCGAGCGCTCGAGGATCTGGCCGCGAAAGGGGTCGCGCGATGAGAGCGACGCGATGGGAGTCCACGTTGATCCTGCCCGTGTCGGAGGACAGGGATCACATCCAGGGATCGGCGGACGCGCCAGTGACGCTCGTCGAGTACGGGGACTACGAGTGCCCGTACTGTGGAGAGGCCTACCCGATCGTCAAGGAGATCCAGTCGCGGATGGGGAAGCAGTTGCGATTCGTCTTCCGCAACTTCCCGATCAGCACAGCCCATCCTCACGCCGAGATCGCCGCGGAGGCCGCCGAAGCCGCCGCGGCCCAGGACAGGTTCTGGGAGATGCACGACCACCTGTACGAGAACCAGCGGCACCTTCGGGAAGACGATCTCCGGTCCTACGCTCGGGCGATCGAGCTCGACCGCGATATGTTCGACAAGGAGCTGGCGGAACACGCCCACGCGGACCGGGTCCACGAGGATTTCATGAGCGGCGTCCGCAGCGGCGTGAACGGGACGCCAACCTTCTTCATCAACGGGGTGCGGTACGACGACTCGTATGAATCCGAAACGTTGCTTATGGCGCTCAACGGTGCGGCCGGGATCGACGTGGGAGGTTGACCATGGACGACGTGGAACCGCAGGACGCGGACGAGAGTGACGAGCTCGAAGCGGAGATCATGCAGGCGGATCACGCGTTCGGGACGGAGTCGGTCGGCACGACCGCGGAAGAGGCCTTGGAAGGTGAGACCCTCGACCAGCGGCTCGCCGAGGAACGACCCGAGCGGCCGAGTACCGACGAGGTCCTCTCGGTCGTCGACGAAGGCGTGTCCGACGACGAAGACGAACTGGTCGGTGAGGCGGTCCTCGAGCGGGACGAGTTCGCCGCGCCCGAGGAGATCGCGGTCACCGAGCGGGACCGCGTGCCCGGAGCCACGGATCACGCGGACCCGCATCCGGACTGAAACGAGCTCGGCCCTGCCGTGACGCCCGGGAGGGGGACTCGGCACGGAGCGTTCAAGGGCCGTGCGCCTGGCGTTCGCCCGTGGACGAGAGCCTGCCAGCGATGAAGCGACGGACCGCAGGGGGTGGTAAGGGCGCATCGGTAGCCCTGATCCTCATGACGCTGCTCGTTTCCTTGGCGAAATCGCGCGGGCCGACCGCGAGCGCCCAGGAATCTCCCTCGCCATCGGTCTCGCCCTCTGCGTCGGCGCCGACCCCTCCGCCGTCCGCCGAGGTCGCACACCGTCGGCGGCGGGGCGCGCCTCGGCGTAGCGAGGCAGCGGGGTAGCGGGGTAGCGGGGTAGCCAGCGAGCCCTTCGCTTGTCAGACGTCCCCGGCCGCCCGACGATGCCCGTATGGCGACGGAGCGGATCCTCGTCGAGCGGAGCGACGAACCGATCGTCGGCTGGCGCATCTGGAACCTCTCGGGAGATGCCGCGGCGCCTCGTCTCTTGCCCGCGGGTTCTGGCGTGGGCGACGCCTGGGAGCCCCGCCACGAGATGACCGCACGGTGCGGCGTCCCATCGCTCCTGAAGATCGGGCGACCACGGCATGAGGCACCGAACATCGACTGTAGCTGCGGCATCCATGCGAGCCGTTCCCTGGACCTCGCCGAGCGCCCCAGACCCGCCTGGCCCCCACCGTGCGTCGTGGGGACCGTCGCTCTCTGGGGAACGGTGATCGAGCATGAGCTCGGCTGGCGAGGACGATCCGCGTATCCCGCACGGTTGGGATTGGTGTGCTCGATGTGCGCCTGGTTCGAGCCCGGGCCCGGGATCCCGACGACCGTTCACGCGTTCGCCGGCTGTTCCTACACGTTGTGCGATGTCCATCGGGGTGGGATCCAGGTTCCCGACGGACGACGGACACGCCCGACCGGTCTCGATCCCAGGGTGCTCCAGGCCCGCCTGCTTGACGCGTACGCGGTCGATCTCGTTCCGATCGACTCGGTTCGATCCCTCTTCCGGCGCCGACGCACCCCGGAACCCCCGGCCTACGTCCCTTCGATCCGCGTCGTCCCGTTCGAAGACCAGGCTCTGTGATCGAACGGCTCGCTCCGCTACGAGATCCGGACCTTTGCTGCGACGGAATCTCGTTGCCCGACATCGATGAAGGAGGTGCCGATCACGAGAAGCTTGACCACGGCCGACGGCGGCCGTACCGGCGACCGTGACCACCACCTTGATGGAGACCGCCCCGCCGGTGTGGCGAGCCGCTGCTCGTGCCGGCAACCACGATCTTGCCATCCGCCCGGGTGGCGACGGCGTCGGCCGAATCGCCGCCCGCGACGTTCGTGAGAAGCGTGCCGTCCCCACCGGGGGTGCGATCGAGGAAGCCCGTCGAAGCGGCGGCCGACGCGGGTCGAGTCGCCGCGAGCGCGCTCGCGGCAGCGTGCACGGCGGCGATGGCGAGATGGAGCGTCGTTCTCACGCGCAGCACTCTCGTTCGGCGCCGCTCACGCTATCTGCGTCCGAGAGGGCTTGGCGGAGTGTCAGGATCCCTTGTCGGATCCGGCTCTTGACCGTTCCGGCAGGGATGCTTTCGAGAGCAGCAACCTGCGTCGAGGACCGCTGTCCGAGGTAGGCGAGTTCGACCGCGGAACGCTGCCCGGGCGGAAGTTGCCCCATGGCCTTCCGGGCGCGTCCCATCTGGTCGTGGTGCTCGGCGTACCACTCGGGCCCCGGCTCATCCGAGACGTCCCGGTGGACCGGCTCGGACGAGAGTTTCCTCGCCTCGAGGGTCCGTCGACGGAGAAGATCGGTTGCGAGACTGCGAGCGATCAACAGGACCCAGACGTCCAGGGACCCCCGCTCGGGATCGTACGCGGGGCCGGTCCGCCACACCTTGAGGAACGTGTCCTGAACCAGGTCCTCGGCATCGGCCCCGTTCCTCAGAAGGACCAGGCCCAGCCCATAGATCCGCGATGCATAGCGGGTGTAGAGCGTCTCGGCGGCAGCCGGCTCTCGTCGGAGGAGCGCGGCCATCAGGCTCGCGTCCGAGTCTCCCGTCGCCACATCGCGAGCATCAACCGTGCTGGCCGATCCGATGGTCCTCGGAGTCGTGTGCCGTGCCATGGGCGGGCCCCCTTCCGTCGACGCGCCGTTCGTTCGTG
The DNA here is from genome assembly GCA_036395715.1 of Actinomycetota bacterium. Lineage (GTDB taxonomy): Bacteria > Actinomycetota > UBA4738 > UBA4738 > HRBIN12 > AC-51. Next base: position 14,447 of record DASWDB010000015.1, read on the forward strand.
GTCGATGGCAACGCTAGGGGCGGGGGAGCCAGCCGCAAACGTTGGAACCGGCACGTTTAACTGCGAGGTTGGCCGTCGGCGGCGCTTATCGGTCGGAAAGCATCCGTGACAGTTCGGTCCTCGAGCGGACCCCCAGCTTCTTGTAGATCCTCCGGAGATTCGCCTCGACCGTGCTGACGCTCAAGAAGAGCGCGTACGCCGCTTCCCGGTTCGTGAGTCCGCTCGCCACCAGGTCTGCCACGTGTTGCTCGGTCGGCGTGAGGTCAACGGGAGCGGGAGCCCGACCTCCGATCCGGCCCATCTCGCCCCGGGCCTTGTCGGCCCATAGAGCGGCCCCGAGCTGCTCGAAGATCTCCAGAGACCGACCGAGCGAATCCCGCGCCGGCCGCCACTTCTTCGTTCGGCGGAGCGCCTGGCCTCGGGCGAGCAACGTCCGTCCGAGCTCGAAGGGCTCGTCGAGCAACGCATGGGCCTCCATCGCACGGTCGAAGGCCGCGAGCGCCGCGGGAAGCTCGCCCCGCGATGCTGCGAGCAGGCCCCATCCTCGCTCGGCGGTGGCAAGCGCCCACGATCGCCCGAGCGTGTACGCACGAGCGAGGAACGGTTCGAGGATCGAACGTGCCTTGTCGATCTCCCCCAAGGCGACGAGCGCCTCGACCTCATCGGGGACGAACCGCAACACTCCGGGTTCTCCGAGTCCCGCATCGAGCACACCCTCGGTGAGGGGTCCGAGGAGGCGGTGCGCCTCCTTCATGTTCCCGAGCGAAACCTCGAGGAAGCCGAGCGCCGCAAGATTGAACTGGCTCGCCTGTACCAACCCCGACTGTCTGCCGAGTTCCAGCCCTTCCTCAGCTGCCTCCCTGGCGACCACCGTCCGGCCAAGGTGCCCCTCGACGAGCGCCCTCGCCGAGAGCGCAAGCGCCCGATACGGCTGCTGGCCGGTGAACCCCGTGATGGTGCAGCTCTCGTCGGCGTGGCCACTCGCCTTCGACCAGTCGCCGGCCCAGCACTCGAGTTGGGCCAGCAGGAACAGGATCACCGCGAGCGAACCCTCGTCGCCGGTCTCTCTGCAGCGCTTCTCGAGGTCGCGGAAGGTCGATCTGGATGCGTCGAGCTCGTCGGTCCACAACAACATGCAGGCCTCGCGGAACGTGGGACTTCGAAGCGGACGGAGATCCATCCGCGCCCCCTCGAGCGCGATCGCGCGGCTCATCACGCTCCGGGCGAGTCCCTCACCGGCGAGGAAATCGTGGAAGCCGACCAAGGCCAGGCTTTCCGCGAGCGAGGCCTCATCACCTTGCGCTTCCGCGAGGTCCACCGCGAGCCGTGCGTGAGCCCTCGCGCGGTCGCGGTCCCCAACCGCTTCCGCGGAAGCCGCGAGCTCGAGTTGGATCTGGGTCGCAAGCGCCGGATCCTGTTCTGGCTCCGCGAGGGCCTGTTCGGCAAGCGTCAGCGCCGCGAGCGCATCGTGGCTGTGGTAGCGAACCCTCGCGAGGAAGAGCAACGCCTCGGCCCGGAACGGGCCACTGGGAGCGGCTTCCACCGCTTCTTCGAGCAAGGTCGAAGCCTGCCCCATGTCCGCCGCTTCGAACGCATATTGCCCGGCGTGCACGGTCCGATGGATCCGAGCGATGGCAGGCTCGGGCGGGGTGAGCTCGCGAGCGAGCTCCGACAATTCGGCCGCGGCGTCCGGCGCCCCGCGGCTCCGTGCTCGTCGAGCGGCGTTCTCGAGCTCCGCTGCCACTTCCTCATCCGGGCCTTCGGCGGCGAGCGCGAGGTGACGCGCCCGCTCCTCCTGGTCGACCACGACTGCGGCGATCCGGCGGTGGATGTCCCTGCGTGCCCGACCCGAGGATCCTGCGTAGAGGACCGTCGCGAGCAGCGGGAGGACCGGTCGGAGCCTTCCGCCGCTCACGTGGATCACCCCGGCTTCGAACGCAGCGTCGATCTGGTCCTGGGCCGTCCGACCTCCGATCGCCCTCGCAACCAACGGGACCGTCGGTTGGGACGCGGATGACACGATCAGGAGTACCTGCCTGACCTCATCGGAGAGCTCCGACGATCGAACCTTGACCAGATCGGCCAGGTTGGAGGGCACCGGAAGGGCCATCCCCGGCTCGAGTTCGATCCCCTGTCGGAGGAGCGTCCGGCCGAGTTCCAGGGCGAGGAACGGATTGCCTGCCGCCGCCTCATGGATGCGGAGCAGGACTGGACGCGAGAACCCCTTCGAGAGCTCGGAACCCAACATCTGACGTGTGGCCTCCAGCGTGATCGGTCCGACCGAGAGCCGCTGGAGCCGATCGGCCTGAAGGGATCGCCCCAGGCCGAGCGGAGGCGCCTCGAGCTCCTCCGATCGGGCGGTCATGATGAGACCGACGGGGACATCGTTCAGTCGCCGAACGACGAACTCGAGCACGCGGGCCGAGGGGGCGTCCAGCCATTGCGCGTCGTCGATCGCCACCACGGTCGGTGCGGCGGCGGCGAGAGCCAACAGGGCTCCGTGGAAGGCAGCCGAGATAGCCCGCTGGTCCGGAGGGGACCCGATCGCCTCGGCGCGTAGGAGGGCGACCGCGATCGCTGATCGCTGGGGCATGGGGAGTCCTTCCAGGCTCTCGTCGGAGACACCTCCGAAGAGGTCACCGATCGCTGCGAACGACAGCTTCGCCTCGGCTTCGCTCGGCCGACACGAGAGAACCCGGTAGGAACGCGCTTCGGCTTGCGAGAGGGCGTCGAGCCACAGGGCGCTTTTGCCGGTGCCCGGCTCGCCGCCGAGGATCAGGGCAACGGGCCCCGCAGGGACGGCGTCGAGGACCTTCGAGACGAGCGCCAGTTCGGTCTGCCGGCCGAACAACGCCTGCTCCATCACGCCCCCCTGGTGCACCCCTACGCATTATCGTCATGCGCCGTCGGGCTGCGGACATGCCCAGGTCCAGCGGAGCGTTCGCTATCTGGGCCGAGACCTCCGTCCGTCCGTACACCTGCCGAACACGGTCGACCGACCCACGCATCGACAGCGATCGTAAAGGAGTGCTGGGATGATCGGATCTCGACGGAAGCGCGTACCTATCCTCGGCATGTCGACGGTTGCGCTGGCGATCTTCCTGTCAGCGTGCGGTGCGACTGCCTATGGCTCGTCTCAGGCTGCCTCTCCGAGAGCCGCTGCGTCCGCCGGGCAGGCCCAGGCGTCGCCGGCTGTGACGGCGGGTGACAAGGCTTCACAGCTCGGAACCCAGTCCATCCCGGGCATCGGCGCGGTCCTGGTCAACAGCGCGGGCCGGACCTTGTACCACCTGACCACCGACACGAGCACGATGACCACGTGCACCGGAGGGTGCGCCCAGGTCTGGCCGCCGCTGTTGGCCTCGAACGGGGTTCCGCCCTCCTCGCCAGGCTCGGGCGCATCGGGGACGATCCAACGGCCCGACGGCGGCAAGCAGGTCACGTTCAAGGGGATGTTGCTCTACACCTACGCCGGCGATTCGCAACCCGGCCAGGCGAACGGTCAAGGGATCGGTGGGACATGGTTCGCCGTCACCCCGTGATCGGTCCGCGAACGCACGCAGGTTCCGACGACAAGGAGAAGATGATGAGATCGATCCGTTCATCGCTCGTGGTTACCGCCGCCGTGCTCTTCGTCGTCTCGCTCGGGGCGAGTGCCGCGATCGCCGCGGGCCCCAACATCGGGTTCGGCTTCAACGCCCGGGACGTCACCGGATCCCCCACGGGCGAGGTCGTCCTGACGGGCGGCGGCGCCTTCAACTCCGCTGCCGGTTTCGTGCACTCGGGGGGCGGCTTCAGGTGTGCGACCGACGTGCTTCAGGGTCCGCTTGCCGGCTGTCTGGCTGGAGAGGGTGTCCGCTGGGACACCGCCGGTCTCCTGCAGAGCACGCCGTTCAAGTGCACCGGCTCAGCGACCGAGGCGCTCAAGACCGCGAGCACCGATGACGACACCGTCGTGCTGCAGTCCGACTTCTACCGAGCAGGCGACGGGAACGACGAATCGTTCCACGCCAACATCATCGTCGCGGATGATGACATCGCACCTGATGTCACCGGCGTTCAGAACGTGTGGGTGCAGGGCGTGGGTTGCGCGACCGCGCAGGTGAACTTCGGTTCGTAGGACCGGAAGGGGTGGCGAGGGATCCCCGCGTTCGCGGGGATCCTTCGCGTATCCGTGGCGCGATCGGTGTTTCCGTCCCCGCGTGACCGGCAAAGCAGGCTAAGGAGGCGCGAGCAGATCGCGCGGAGCCCCGCCGGTGGGGAGGGATGTTCGATGCTCGAGGAGTTCAAGAAGTTCATCACGCGTGGCAACCTGGTGGAACTGGCGGTTGCGTTCATCTTGGGCCTCGCGTTCGCGGCCGTCGTCACATCGTTCGTGAACGTGATCCTCAGCCTCGTCGCGGCGATCTTCGGGTCGAAGGTGACCTTCGATCGGCTCACCTTCTCGCTGAACGGCACCCCGATCCCGTATGGCACGTTCCTGACGGCGATCGTGAGCTTCCTGATCGTCGCCTGGGTGCTCTTCCTGCTCGTGAAGGCGTATCAGCGGCTGAACCCTTCGACGGAGCAGCCGAAGACCACGAAGCCGTGCGACTACTGCCGAACAGACATCCCGATCGACGCGGTTCGGTGTCCGAACTGCACCAGTCAGCTCGTGACGGCGATGTCATGAACGATCGCGAGTGGTCGCCGGCATCGCGCGGGCCCACGACCTGACGAAGTCGACGGGTCGGTAGTTCAGGATCTGTTCCCGCGGGATCCCGGCGAGCGCGGCGATCGCCATCCCGAAGGGCAGGAACTCGAGCTCGCTCGACGAATGCGCGTCGCTTCCGATCGAGAACCATCGCACCCCTTCCGATCGAGCGAGCTCGGCCAGCTCCACGTTCAGGTCTTGCCGCCACACCGTTGCATCTAGCTCGAGCGCCTTGCCCAGGCGTGCCGCTTCGGCGAAGACCCGACGCCAGTCCGCGACCAGGCCCACGCGCCTTCCGTACATCCGCGCCTTCGGGTGGGCCAAGACGTGCAACCGCGGTTGTCGGAGAGCGGCGAGGTAACGTGCGGTCTCGTCCGCCGTCGATCGGAGCTTGGAGTGGAACGCCCCGAGCACGAGGTCGAGGCTCGCGAGCGACTCGTCGTCCATGTCCAGGCCGCCGTCGGGGAACACGTCGACCTCGATCGCGCGAAGGACGCGGAACGGGTCGCCGTCGTCCTGGAACCGACGATCGATCGCGTCGATCGCCCGGCCCTGTTCGGCGAGCTCTTCCGGTGTCATCCCGTTCGCGATCGTGAGCGTTTGGGAATGGTCCGTGATCGCCACGTAGGGCCGGCCGAGGGACCTCGCCGCCGCGACCATGTCGTCAAGCGGCAGACCGCCGTCGCTGAAGGTGGTGTGCACCTGCAGGTCGGCGGACGGGTTCGCCTCCCGCTGAGGATCGGCATCGAGCGTCCGTCGGACTTCGGCATACGTGAGGAACCCGCGTCGCGACTCCTCAGGCTCCGGCACCGGCGGAGGATCGTCGAGCCACGCGTGGATCTTCGTCGCCACCCACGGTCCGACGGCGGGAAGCTCCGTGAGGGAACGGCCGGCATCGACGAGCTGGTGCGTCTCTTCCGGCCAGAACCTCGCCGCTCTGGACGCTCGCTCCAGCGCCCGTCGGCGATGGCCGGGCTCTTCGCGCCCGGCGTTCCAGAGCAACTCGCCGATGTCGGCGTTCGTCAACATCCGTCCGGTCACCTCGTTCGCTATGCCGATCCCAACCATGGTTCAGAGGCCCGCGCCGAGGGTAGATCGTCCATATGACCCGCCGGCCTGAGACCACCATGCCCGAGCCGGCGCGGCGTCCATCGATCGCACGTCGAGCACGCGACGCGGCTCGTCGGCTGGACTCGCTCCAGGAGCGGCGACCCTGGCTGGCGTTCCCGATCGCGATCATCCGGAAGTTCGGGGACGACCGCGGCTCGTCGCTCGCCGCGTTGATCTCCTACTACACGTTCTTCTCGCTGTTCCCGCTGCTGGTGGTCCTGGTCACCGTGACCGGCCTCTTCATCAGGGATCATCCCGATCGGCAGGCCGCGCTGGTCCATTCGGCGCTCGCACAGTTCCCCGTGGTTGGGGCACGCCTCGAGGGGAATGTGCACGCGCTGAACGGCAACCTGCTGACCTTGGCGCTGGGCATCGCCGGGTGCGTCTGGGCCGGAGCCGCCGTCTCGGACGCGCTCCGGATGGCTCTGGACGACATCCGGGATATCCCTCGACATCAACGTGCCCCGTTGTGGCGCGGGCGCATGGCCGGCCTCGCGTGGCTCCTCGTGTTCGTGGTCGGGGTCGTCGGCACGGGCACGCTTCTGTCGATCGCAACCGCGCACGGGATGGCTCTCCGCAGCGGCGCGCTGATCCTGGCGATCGTGATCGACATCGTCGTCGTCGCGACGGCGTTCCACGCATTGCCCAGCGATCGTCCCTCGTGGAGCGAGGTCGTTCCCGGCGCGATCCTCGCGGGCGTCTTGTGGGGCGCTCTCCAGACCGTGGGCTCGTGGATCGTCACTCGTCAGATCCAGGGCGCCAGTGACGTCTACGGGTTGTTCGCGCTCGTCATCGGGCTGCTGTCCTGGGTCTACCTCACCGCAGAAGCGAGCCTGATCGGGGCGGAGATGAATGTCGTGCTCCGTCGCCGGCTCTGGCCTAGGAGCCTCATTCCGCCGCCCCCCGCGCGAGCCGATCGCACGTCCGTCGACCAGCAAGCCCGGGAGGAGCACGCGCTCGCCGGGGATCGGATGGATGCTGAGGCCCGCTGAGGTCAGCGGAACACCAGACTGACCAAGATGACGATGAGCAACACCGAACCGAGCAAGCCCACCCCCCACAGTGCCTCCGCCCAGAGGTCCGAGGTCTCATCGGGAGATCCCTCGCTGCGATCCATGATGGTCACCCCCTCTCGTGTTCGTTGGGATACCCGATACCGTTACGAGGCAAACCATCGAGTCCGCCCTCGTTCGATGCCCTTGCGACCCGCACTCGTCGAAGCGTCGGATAGAAGATCCCGCGGAGGAGTGGCGTCCCTCCTCGTACCGTGCGCGGTTCGCCCACGTCGCGGAGGGGTAGGAGAAGTGCGACGACCCCACCGATCCGGGAGGCCCTCGTTGAGCCTTGCAGCGAACACGAAACGCCCTGCGTCGGACTCCCGATCGGAGTCCGACCCGTGGGAAGGACGGTGGCCTCCCCTCATCTATTGGGTGAAGGTCGTTGCGATCGTGGTCGCGACGTTCTGGATGATGATGGCTATCAGGTCCGTCGCGGAGATCTTCCTGCTGCTCGCCGTTTCCCTGGTCCTGGCGGTCGGGACGGATCCGCTCATCGTGTGGCTGGCTGAGAAGTTGGGGATCTCGCGTGGCCGCGTCGTGTTGGTCCTTGCCGCGGTCTTCGCCGCGATCGTGACTGCGTTCATCGTCCTCGTTCTTCCGGCCGCGATCCGACAGCTCGGGAGCCTCTCGAGCGATCTGCCCGCCTATCTCTCCCGCGTGCAGTCACAGGGAGGGTGGGCGGGAAGCTTCTTGCAGCGGACGCAGGGGATCGCGAGAGCCCAGGCGTTCCTTCAAGGGCTGCCCGAGCGGATGGGGAGCTCCTTCAGCACGGTCCTCGGGATCGCGGGCAGGGTCGGAACGGCCGCCGTCGGTGTGGCAACCGTCATCGTCCTGACGGGGTACTTCATGGTGGCGCTGCCGCGGCTGCGCGAGCGGGCGACGGTGCTGCTGCGGCCCGACGTCCGCGAGCGCGCCGAGCCGGTGATCGAGCTCGCGTTGGTGCGGATCGGGGGATACGTCGCCGGCAACGCCATCACATCGGGTATCTGCGCGCTTGCCGTAACGATCGGTCTGGTTGCGCTTCGGGTTCCGTTCGCGGTTCCCTTGGGGATCTGGGCGGGGTTCGCCGACCTCATCCCCATGGTCGGATCCTACGCCGGGGCGATCCCGGCGATCGTCATCGCGCTCTTCGTGTCACCGCTGACCGGGCTGTTCACCGCGGTGTTCTTCATCGTGTACCAACAGTTCGAGAACTACGTGTTGGTGCCGCGCGTCATGAAGGACGCCGTCCACCTTTCGATCGCGGCCGTGATCGTCAGCACGTTGATCGGCGGGTCGCTCGCCGGGTTCGCGGGCGTGTTGCTGGCGTTGCCGGTGGCGGCGACCATCAAGGTGCTCGTCATCGAGATCTGGCTCAAGGATCGCGTGAACGAGGGAGACGATCTGGCACGCAGGAACCTGCTCGACATCCAGCGTCGCGACCGTGCGTGAGGGAGGCGCGGGCGCGGCGCGCGTGGAGGACTGGCCGATCGTGACCCCAGGACGACATCAACCTGGTGCCGGGGCTCTCCGCCTCCGTGATCCCGTTCCTCGACGGTGCGTGAGGATGAGAGACTCCCAACATGGCGAGATCGTCGATGTTCGAGTTCGCCGGTGGCGATCCCGCGTTCGTCGCGCTCGCGACCGCCCACCACCAGCGCTGCCTCGAGGATCCCGTCCTGAGTCACCCCTTCTCCCACCCGGGCAACCCCGATCACGTGGCTCGTCTGGCTGACTACTGGGCGGAGGTCTTCGGTGGTCCTCGTCGGTATTCGGAGTCGTTCGGGGGTCATTCCGCGATGTTGAGCATCCACTCCGGCGAGGGAGCCGACCAGGATCTCGGTGCCCGCTTCGTCGCTTGCTTCGTGCAGGCGGCCGATGATGCTGGCCTCCCCAAGGATCCCGACTTCCGGGCCGGCCTCCGCGCCTATATGGAGTGGGCGGTCGGCGACGTCCTTTCCTACTCGCCACCGGACTCACACGTGAACGCTGGCTTGCCCATCCCTCGCTGGGGTTGGCACGGCCTCGAGTAGCGTTCCCTCGCAGGCCCCGACCGTCGCGCGGGCCGTTGGACCGTTGTTCGGTCGGTGAACCGCGTGAGACACTCCCTCGGCGCTGGGCGGGCGGTCGTATCGACGAGGGCTACCCCAGTTGCACCCGAGGCAGGAGATCCTGATGCAGGTTCGTTCCGGACACATCCTCATCGTCGACGACGATCCACTGAACCGCCGTCTCCTGTCGAAGAGCCTTGACGGCGATGGTCACCGAACGACGGACGTCGACAACGGCTTCGCCGCCCTGACGGCGCTCGAGGCCGATCCTCCAGACGTGGTGTTGCTCGACGTCGTGATGCCGGGTTTGGACGGTATCGAGGTCCTCGAACGGATGAAGGCGAACGCGGACCTCCGTCACATCCCGGTGATCATGATCTCGGGCGTCGACGACTCCGGCAGCATCGTGCGGTGCCTCGAGGCCGGAGCCGAGGATTACCTGCCCAAGCCGTTCGATCCGGTGATCCTTCGAGCGCGGATCGGCGCTGGACTCAACCGCAAGCGCCTGAGCGACCTGGAACAGGACCGCGTTCGCACCGTGTTCACACGGTTCTTGCCAGAGCCGATCGCGGCGGAGATGCTCGCGCGGAGCGAGGGCCAGCCGTCGATCCGACCGGTTCGGCTGTGGGCGACCGTGATGTTCGTCGACCTGCGCGGCTTCACGACGTTCTCGGAGTCCTTGCCGGTCGAGCAGGTCGTCACGGTCCTGAACCACTACCAGGGGACGATGGGGGACGCCGTGCTCGATCATGGTGGAACCCTCGTGGACTATCTCGGTGACGGCCTGTACGCGGTCTTCGGCGCCCCCGTCGAGAGCGTCGACCACGCCGACCGTGCGGTCGCAGCCGCGCGAGAGATGGTGAATGAACGGTTGTCGGACTTCAACGGCTGGCTGCGCGCCGAGGGCGTCCACGACGGGTTCGGGATGGGGATCGGGCTCAACTCCGGTCGGGTGATGTCCGGCACGCTGGGTTCGGAGCGTCGGATCGACTACGCCGTGATCGGCGATACGGTCAACACCGCGGCGCGGATCGAGCAGCTCACGAAGCAGACCGGGCATCCCATCATGATCGCCGACCAGACGCGGACGAACATGACGGGTCCCACGGACGCACTGACCTTCGTCGATGAGTTCGAGATCCGCGGCAAGCAGTCCAGGATCAAACTGTGGACCGCCGACGTGTCGAAGGATCCTTCGAGATGACCGAGGTTGACCCGACGGTCGACGTCGGCGCCCTCCGCGAACGGGTCGATGAACTCGAGGCCCTGGAGTCCGAGCACCGACAGGCGGAGCAGGTTCAGGCCGCCCTCTACCGGATCGCCGAGACGGCGAGCGCCGCCCAAGACATGCACGAGTTTTACGCCGAGATCCATCGCATCGTCGGCGAGTTGATGTACGCGAACAACTTCTACGTCGTTCTGTACGACGAGGAACGGCAGCTGATGAATTGGCCGTTCTACGTGGATGAGGTCGACCTCGATGTGCCCGCTCCGGACGTCTGGATGCCGATGGGGACGGGGGAGGCCCGAGGGATCACCGCGTACATGCTGAGGGCCGGCCGCGCCATGTTGCTGTACACGTCCGAGATGGAGGAGCGGGTCCAACGGGGCGACTTCGACATGCTCGGGGTGACCTCCGTCGACTGGCTCGGGGTTCCGCTGCACTCGGAAGGTCGAACCGTCGGCGCGATGGTGGTGCAGAGCTACCGCGAGGACGTGCACCACACCGAGCAGGACAAGGAGATCCTGACGTTCGTCGCCAACCACGTCGGGGCGGCGCTCAGCAGGGCTCGGGCGATCGAGGAGACGCGCCAGCGCAGCGCCGAGCTCGCGCTCGTCAACGACGTCCAGCGAGGGCTCGCCGAGAAGCTGGACATGCAGGCGATGTACGACCTGGTCGGAGACCGGATCCAGGAGATCTTCGACGCGCAGGTCGTGGACATCGGGATCCTGGATGCCTCATCCGACCAGATCCACTTCCCGTACACGATCGAGCGAGGGGTTCGCTTCCCCGACGAGCCCATCCAGGTCATCGGCCTGCGTCGTGTCGCGATCGAGTCGCGCGAGCCAGTCGTCGTCAATGAAGACATCGAGAGGATCTCAACCGAGGCGGGGCAGCCGTACATCCTCGCCGGCGAACCACCGAAATCGTCGGTCTTCGTCCCGCTCGTCGTCGGTGACCAGGCCAAAGGCGTGATCTCGCTCCAGAACCTCGACCGTGAACACGCCTTCAGCGACGCGGACGTGCGCTTGTTGACGACGCTCGCCGGCAGCCTGAGCGTCGCACTCGAGAACGCGCGCCTCTTTGAAGAGACGCGCCAACGGAACGCCGAGCTGGTCCTCATCAACGATGTGCAACGGGGGCTCGCGGAAAACCTGGATATGCAGGCGATGTACGACCTCGTTGGCGATCGCCTGCAAGAGATCTTCGATGCGCAGGTGCTCGATATCGGCGTGCTCGACCCCGAGGCGGGGGTCATCCGCTACCCGTACACCCTCGAGCGCGACGTGCGCCTTCCCGATGAGCCAACTCCGATCGTGGCTGGGCCGGGTGCCCATGTGATTGAGACCCGCGAACCGCTACTGATCAACGAGCGGTTCGCCGAGCGCGTCGCTCAGCTCGGCGGTGGGTTCGTCCAGGGTGAACCGCCCTTGTCCGCGGTGTACGTCCCGCTCGTGATCGGCGGTGAGGCGACGGGCAGGATCTCGCTCCAGAACCTGGACCGCGAACGTGCCTTCAGTGAGGCCGACGTCCGATTGCTCACGACGCTCGCCGGGAGCTTGAGCGTTGCGCTCGAGAACGCCCGCCTGTTCGAAGAGACGCGGCAGCGGAACGCCGAGTTGGCGCTCATCAACGACGTTCAGCGAGGCCTCGCGGAGAACCTCGACGCCCAGGCGATGTATGACCTGGTCGGCGACCGGATCCAGCAGATCTTCGATGCCCAGGTGGTCGACATCGCGCTCCTCGACGCGTCGTCAGGTCTCGTGCAGTTCCCGTACGTGATCGAACGGGGCGTTCGCCTCGAGGAAAACCCGATCGAGCTGATCGGCCACCGTCGCATCGCGATCGAGAGGCGCGAGCCGGTGGTGATCAACCAGGATCTCGTGGCGAGGAGCGCCGAGGTCGGCCAGCCCCCCGTCCTCTCGGGGGAGGTCCCGAAGTCGGCGGTCTTCGTCCCGCTCTTGGTCGGCGATCGGGCGATCGGCCTGATCTCGCTCCAGAACCTGGATCGGGAGCACGCGTTCAGCGAGGCGGACGTTCGGCTCCTCATGACGCTCGCGGGCAGCCTTACCGTCGCGCTCGAGAACGCACGTCTCTTCGAAGAGACGCGTCAACGGAATGCCGAGTTGGCGCTCATCAACGACGTGCAGCGTGGCCTCGCCGAGAACCTCGAGATGCAGGGGATGTACGACCTGGTGGGCGAGCGCATCGGGCAGATCTTCGACGCGCAGACCGTCGACATCGGGGTGGTCGATGGTGACGCGGGCACGATCTGGTTCCCGTATTCGCTCGAGCGTGGCGTTCGATTGATCGACCACCCGGTCGAGATCATGGGCTTCCGTCGGATCGCGTTGGAGACTCGTGAGCCGGTTGTCGTCAACGAGGACATGGAACGAAGATGCATCGAAGCCGGCAACCCGCTCGCGATCGCGGGAGAACCATCCCTCTCTTCCCTCTTCGTACCCCTCCTGATCGGCAGTCGGGGCACGGGCGTCATCTCGCTCCACAACCTCGATCGCGAGCACGCGTTCAGCGACTCGGACGTGAGCCTGTTGACTACGATCGCGGGCAGCTTGAGCGTCGGGCTCGAGAATGCCCGCCTCTTCGAGGAGACGCGGCAGCGCGCGGCAGAACTCTCGGTCGTCAACAGTGTGGGTCAGGCGTTCGCCGACCAGCTGGATCTGGACGCGCTGATCGAGCGGCTCGGCGACCAGCTCCGCGACGTCTTCGCTGCCGACATCGTCTACGTCGCCCTCCATGACGAGACCACCGATCTGATCGAGTTCGCGTACTACATCGAGAACGGCGAACGGGATCCGGCGCGGGCGATGCAGTTCGGGGAGGGGTTGACATCCCGGATCCTGCGGGAGCGCGAACCGCTGTTGCTCAACCGCGCCGAGGCGTTCGAGGAGGTCGGCGTGCAGATCGTCGGCACACCCGCCCGCTCCTACTTGGGGGTGCCGATCCTCGTTGCCGGCCGCGCGATCGGTGTGATCAGTGTCCAGAGCACGCAACAGGCCGGACGGTTCGGCGAGAGCGACACGCGCCTCGTTTCGACGATCGCCGCCAACGTCGGGGCGGCGATCCAGAACGCCCGGCTGTACCGCGAAACCCAGCGCAGAGCGAGCGAGATGGCGGCCCTGGCCGAGCTCGGACGCGAGGTGGGCGGGATGCTCGACCTCGATGCCGTCCTGCGCCGCATCACCGAGCGAGCCGGCGAACTGCTGGAGGCCGATACGAGCGCCGTCTTCCTGGAACAGGAGCCCGGGACGTTCGTGCCGATCGTTGCCCTCGGCCATCTCGCGGAGCTCATCATGGCCGACACGATCCAGCTCGGCGAGGGGATCATCGGCGATCTGGCAAGTCAGGGAACGGCCGAGGCCGTGAACGACACCGCTATCGATCCACGTGCGGTGCAGATCCCGGGAGAGGAGCCGAACCCCGAGGAACGGCTGATGGCGGCTCCGCTGTTCGCCCGCGGTCACGTGATCGGGATGATGGCCGTCTGGAGGTCGGGTCCCAGCGACCGGTTCTCGGACGCCGACCTGAGCTTCCTGGTCGGCCTGTCCCACCAGGCTGCGATCGCGATCGAGAACGCGCGGTTGTTCCGGGAAGCCCAGGATGCGCGTCAGGTCGCTGAGGAGGCGAACGAAGCGAAGAGCGCGTTCCTCGCCGCCACCAGCCATGAGATCCGGACGCCGATGAACGCGATCATCGGGATGAGCGGCTTGCTGCTCGAGACCTCGCTCGATGCGGAGCAGCGCGACTACGCGGCTACGGTCGCCAACAGCGGCGAATCCCTGCTCGCGATCATCAACGACATCCTCGACTTCTCGAAGATCGAGGCAGGGCGGATGGAGCTCGAGCGGGCGCCGTTCGACCTCCGCGCCTGTATCGAATCGGTCGTCGACCTGATCGGTCCGGTCGCTGCCAAGAAGGGGCTGGAGGTCGCCTACGACATCGAGCCGGGGACGCCGGAAACGGCCGTCGGGGATGTCAGTCGCATCCGACAGATCCTGCTCAACCTGCTGAACAACGCGGCGAAGTTCACCGAAACGGGCGAGATCGTCGTCACGGCTGCCGCCGGGATCCCCGAGCGACCTGGCACGATCGGGTACCACTTGACCGTTCGCGATACCGGCATCGGGATCCCCACCGATCGCGCAGACCGGCTCTTCGAGTCATTCAGTCAGGTAGACGTCTCAACCAGCCGACGATACGGGGGCACCGGTCTCGGGCTCGCCATCAGCCGGCGCCTCGCTGAGCTCATGGGCGGCAGGATCTGGGTCAAGAGCGCCGGCGTGCCCGGCCAGGGCAGCACGTTCCACGTCACGATCGAGGCTGGGGCGACGGAGATGACACCGACCGCCCTTCGTCGGGACGGATCGTTCGCCGATCGCCGCGCGCTCGTCGTCGACGACAACGAGACGAACCGCCGCCTGATGACCGCGATCCTCGGCGCGTGGGGGATGCAGACCGTCGTGACCCCGGGCTCCGAGCAAGCGCTCGAGGCGCTCGGGAACGGTCGGATCGATCTCGCCGTGCTCGACATGTTGATGCCGGGGATGGACGGTCTCGACCTCGCGGCGCGGATCCACGAGCGTGTGCCGGATCTTCCGATCGTCTTGGCGTCCTCGGTCAGCCAACACGACGTGGCGGCAGACGCCCGGTGGCCAACCTCCGGCATCGGCGCGGTGGTGACGAAGCCGATCAAGGCTTCGCCGTTGCACGCCGCGGTCGCGACGGTCCTCGGAACCACGCAGGGTGACGTCGACGAAGGTGCCGCGAGCGCCTTCGATGAGGGTCTCGCATCGAGGCACCCGCTCCGGATCCTCCTCGCCGAGGACAACGTCGTGAACCAGAAGCTCGCGATCCGGCTGTTGGAGAAGCTGGGGTATCGAGCGGATATCGCGGCCAACGGACTGGAGGCGCTCGAGGCTCTCGAGCGGCAGACGTACGACCTGTTGCTCTCGGACGTGCAGATGCCGGAGATGGACGGGCTCGAGGCCACGCGTCAGATCCTCAAGCGCTGGCCGGAAGGCGAGCGCCCGTGGATCATCGCGATGACGGCCGAGGCGATGAGCGGCGACCGCGAGCGATGCCTCGAGGCAGGGATGAACGATTACGTGGCCAAGCCGATCCGCGTCGACGAGCTGGTCGCCGCGATCAAGCGGACGCCGCGACGCGGGCGGGAGAGCAGCGCTCCGATCGCGGGGGCGCAGACAGACGGCCTGGTCGATGAAGCGGTCCTGGCGCGCCTGGCCGAAGGCACTGGTGGCGACGCAGAGTTCGTCTCGGAACTGATCGAACAGTTCGTCGCCGACACCCCCGGCCTCGTCGCGGCCGCTCGCGACGGACTCGACGATGGTGACGCGGGGGAGGTTCGGCGGGCCGCCCACACGCTGAAGTCGAACGCCGCGACGTTCGGCGCCCACGAACTCGCCGCGCGCAGCGGGGAGCTCGAGGACGCCGCGAAACGGGGCATGCTCGAGGACGCGTCGGCGCGGATCGACGTGATGGCCCGCGAGCTGGATGTCGTCCGCGAGGCTCTTCCCGCCGTGTGGCGGAAGATGTCAGGCGCGTGAGTCCGCGGACGTCGCCGCACGCTCAGCGCTGCGGGTGCGCGACGTTGCCGGCGATGAGCACATCCTCGCCGACGAGGTGAACGGCTCGACCTTCGATCCTGACCGACCGTGAGACGTCCGTCACCCCGAGGTCCCTGACGGCGTCCGTGCCGCTCCCCAGTAGTCGAGGCGCGATCGCGACGACCAGGCGGTCGGCGAGGTTGTCAGCCAGGAATGACGTGATCACTTCCCCACCGCCCTCCACCAGCGCCGAGCGGATCCCTTGTTCACGAAGGACGCCGAGCGCCTCGGCGAGATCGACGCCGCCCGGCCCGCTCGGCACGACGACGAGCGACACCCCCAGTCGTCGGAGGTCGTCGCGCCGCTCGGCCGCTGACCGATCGGTCGTGACGATCATCGTGGCGGCGTCGTCGGCGAGCACCCGCGCGCCGTCGGGGACCCGCAGCGTCGAGTCGAGGACGACACGGATCGGCGAGGCTCCCGGCACCATCCGGACCGTGAGCCGAGGATCGTCACGAAGGACGGTCCCCACACCCACCACCACCGCGTCGCACGACGCGCGGAGCGCGTGCGAGACACGGCGCTCCTCCTCGCCGGTGATCCACCGAGCGTCGCCGCTCGAGGTGGCGATCCTGCCGTCGAGCGTCTGCGCGTACTTGACGACGATGTACGGCTTCGTCCGTGTGGGACGGACGGTCCCGAGGAGCGCCCCGATGGGGGCTGGAGGGCTGACATCGTCGACGAGAGGGGCAACCGTAACTGAGGACATATACTCGTCGCCTTTCCCGTGACGTCGTCCTTTCAACCGTCGTGCGATTGACGTCCGTGACCTCGGGGTAGGTGCCAGCCGATGAAGGGGCGCGTCCTCCGGTTCGTCGCTCCCCGCCGCGTGGGTTACGCCGTCGTCGACGTCGCGTCCCCCTCGGACGGAGAGCTCCTGGTCCGCACCCGTTGGTCGGGGATCAGCGGCGGGACCGAGTTGCTCGCCTACCGAGGCGAGGTCGACGCCGGATCGGCGCTCGACGAGACGATCGGCTCTCTCGGCGGCCGCTTCGAGTACCCGTTCGCGTACGGGTACAGCTGCGTGGGAGAGGTCTTGAGCTCCCACGTCGACGAGGTCCCCGAGGGCGCCGCGATCTTCGCGTTCCACCCCCACCAGGACCTGTTCACGGTTCGCGGGAGCGACGTCGTCGCCCTGGACAAGATCGACGAGCGCCTCGCGACGCTGTTCCCGCTCGTCGAGACGGCCCTGCAGGTCTCGCTCGATGCAGGCTCACGGCTGGGGGAGCCGGTGGTGGTCTTGGGCCTCGGACCGGTCGGGATCCTCACCGCTGCGCTGCTCGATCGGGCCGGGGCGGACGTCCTGGGCGCCGATCCGCGCCGGGACCGTCGTGAGGCGGCGGTCCTCTTCGGGGTGCCGGCGGTCGACGTCTCCGAGGTGGGCTCGGTCGTCGAGGAGCAGACGTCGGGCGCCGGCGTCCCGCTCGTGGTGGATGCCACGGGACACCCGTCTGCGCTGGCGCGTGCGCTCGAGCTCCTGCGCCACGAGGGCGAGGTGCTGGTCTGTAGCTGGTACGGGACCAAAGAGGTTTCGCTGCCACTCGGGAGGGAGTTCCATCGACGCCGGCTCCAGATCCGAAGCACGCAGGTGTCCACGATCCCGGCGCGGCTCGCGGGACGGTGGGACGTCCGCCGGCGCCGCCAGGTCGCGACCACGCTGTTGGGCGAACTTCCCCTCAAGCTCCTGGCGACGCATGAGGTGCCGTTCGACCGTGCGGCCGAGGCCTACGCGGCCCTCGATCGAGGAGATGCCGGGCTGATGCACGTCGAAATGAGCTACTGATGTTCGAGGTCGGTGCTGCTGCGCGGTTCCGCGCCTTCCACCGCATGCCGTTGCAGCCACCGCCCGAGAACGAGCGCCACGCGCACGACTACCGCGTCGAGGTCGTGGCCGAACGGGAGAGCCTCGATGAGCGAGGGATGGTCTGTGATCTCGACGTCGTGAGGGCGAGTCTCGCCGACGCGGTGGATCGCGCTCGCGACCGCGACCTCGCCGAGATCTGCGAAGCCGACGCGGTGACCGTCGAGGTCCTCGCCGCGTGGCTCCATGCCAGGCTCGCGGTGCCTCTCAGCAGCGACGGCGCCGAGTTCCTCGCGGTGAGGGTCTGGGAGTCCGAGGACGCCTTCGGAGGGATCCGTGCGCGGCTCTGAGTGGACCACGATCGTCCGCTCGCCTCGTGCCATCGAGCAGCCCATCCTCCGGCTCTCGCTCGTGACCCTCGGGAACCCGAACCAGCAGACCGGTGGCTATCGATACCACCGCAGGATGGCGCTGGCCGCTCCCGGATACGGCGCGGAGATACGGTTCCGCTCGCTGCCGGACATCGCGTGGCCTTTCGCGATCGCACCGGCCGCGCGGACGGTGCGCGCCGCGTCGAAGCGCTCGGACGGGATCCTGCTCGACAGCCTCGCCGCGGCGCTCGCGGCCCCGTGGATCGCTCGGTCGTCCGTCCCGGTCATCGCGGTCCTGCATCAGGGACCTGGGGGTGTGGATCACGGACGGATACGCTCCACCGCGCAGGGAGCGCTGGATCGCTTGGCGTACGCTCGCGCGAGCGGCTTCATCGCCGCCGGGCAGAGCCTCGTCGAGGGGCTGCGCGGCTCCGGGGTACCCGACGAACGCATCCGCTTGGTCCCGCCGGGATGCGATGTACCGTTCCCCAAAGGGCCACCGCTCGACCTCCGTCGGGGTCGCACCGTGGCCGTCTTGTGCGTCGCGAACTGGACGCCGAGCAAGGGCATCATCCAGCTGCTGGACGCGTTCGCCTCGCTCCCCGAGAACGCTGCGACGCTCTGGCTGGTGGGAGCCGCCCACGCGGACCCAGCGTATGCCGAGCGCGTACGTCGGCGGATATCGGCCCCTGATCTGGCGCGGCGCGTCGTGGTTCGTGGGGTCCTCCCGTTCCCGGAGGTGGCCCGGATGTATCGATCGGCCGACGTCTTCGCCCTCTGCTCGCTCGTCGACGCCTACGGGACGGCCTGGGCAGAGGCGATCTCGGCGGGTCTGCCCGTGGTCGGCTGGCGGGCCGCGAACCTGCCTCGCCTGGCCGCACATGGACGTGAAGCGCTCATGGCAGAGCCAGGGGATCTTCGCGGGCTCGCTTCGGCGCTCCGGGCGATCACCGGGGACGCGGTCCTTCGAGACCGACTGGCGGCCGGGGCGAGACGGCGAGCGGGAACGCTCCCGACCTGGCGCCGATCGGAGGAGTCGTTCTTCGGCGCGGTACGGGAGTTCCTCCATACGGCTGCTCCGAAGAGGGGACGAGCTCCCGAATATCGTTCGTCCTGATGGGTCGAGTCCTGGTGGTGGCCACCGCCGGAGCGGGTGGCGACCTCCAACCGCTGATGGCCGCCGGTTCGGCCCTCCGGGACCGAGGACACGAACTCATCGTGCTCGGCGATCGTTCGGTGGAACGATCCCTGGCCGGCCTGAAGATGAAGACCGAGGTCCTTCCACCCGAGCTGGATCTCGGTCCTGCGCTCGGTGGCGCGATACGAGACGCGATGGCGGCTGCCGATGGCGATCTCGTCACTGCCGGCCCGATCGTGCAGGAGCGGATGGCGACCTGGGCCGATGACGTGTCGGGTCCGGTCGCCCGGGCGGTCGAGACCCATCGCCCGGATGCTCTCGTGACGTCGTTGTTCGGCGTCGAGGCGCTCCATAAGGCCGAACCACCCTGTCCGTGGGTCGTCGTCAACAGCACGTTCTACGTCGGACCGGATCCACCCCGCCCGGTTGCGTTGGACTTCGGTCCTCGGGCCCTTCCCCTGATCGAGCGATACGCGTCCCTCCTGGCATCACCCGACCTGGTGCTGCATGCGACCGACCCTGCTTTCGACCTCTCGCTCGAGGGGCTTCCCGAGCGACATCACTACGTCGGTCCGCTCGGCATCTGGGAACCGCCGAGCGGACGGCCCTCGTATCTCGATGAGGCGGGAGACCCGTGGGTGCTCGTCTCGATCAGCTCCCAGATGCAGGACGACTTGCCGATCGCCGAAGCCGCGCTGGACGCGATGGAGGATCGGCCGGTTCGGGTGCTTCTCACGCTGGGGCCCGACCACACGGCGGCCGAACTTTCGAACGTCCCACCGAACGCGCGTGTCGAGGAGGTCATCTCACACTCGGCCGTCTTGGAGTACGCCACGTTGCTCGTGAGTCATGCGGGGCATGGTTCGGTCATGAAGGCGCTCTGGTACGGATGCCCTATGGTGCTGATCCCTGGGGGACGTGATCAGCCCGGTGTCGCGACACGCGCCGCCGCTCTCGGCGTTGCGGAGATCGTGCCGCGCGAAGGAGCCTCGGCAGCGGCGATCGGGGAGGCTGTGGCTCGCGTTCTCGAAGACACCGGCATGCGTCAGAAGGCTGCCTGGCACGCGGCCCGGTTGCGGTCGACGGACCCTCCCGGCGTGGCAGCCGCGCTCATCGAGGGCCTCTTGTGACCGGACCAACGTTGCATCGGATCCAGGTGGACAGCCGTTCCATCGCTTATCGCGACGAGGGCGAGGGATCCGCGGTCGTCCTCCTCCACGGTTTCTTGTGCGATTCACGCGCGTGGAACCATCAGCTCCACGATCTCTCGGATGCCTTCAGGGTCGTGGCGTGGGATGCCGCCGGCGGAGGGGCGTCGGACGATCCACCCGAGACCTTCACGATCAAGGATTGGGCCGACGACCTCAGGAGGTTGCTAGATGCACTCTCGGTCGAGGAGGCCCACGTGGTTGGTTTGTCATGGGGCGGACTCGTCGCGCAAGCGTTCTACGATCTCTACCCGTCGCGTGTCAGCGATCTCGTTCTTTCGGACACGTACGCGGGCTGGAAGGGCTCGCTGCCATCGGATGTGGTTGCGAAGCGGTTGGCCAGATGTCTCTCGGAAAGCGAGCTGGCTCCGGCGGAGCTCGTGGCCCGTTGGGTGCCCGTGGAGTTCTTCACGGAGGCTGTATCGGGCGACGTGGCCGCGACGATGGCGGCCATCGTCTCCGACTTCCATCCGCTCGGGTTCCGTCTGATGGCGAGATCGCTCGCCGAGAACGATACGACGGCGCTCCTGCCGGCGATCCATGTCCCGACGCTGCTCCTATGGGGTGAGGCGGACCAACGCAGCCCGATCGCCGTCGCCGAACGGTTCCGCGAGGCCATCCCCAACGCCGAGCTTCGGATCGTTCCGGGTGCCGGGCACGTGAGCAACATGGAACAGCCCAACGTATTCACTTCCCATGCTCGCAGGTTCTTCTTGTCGAGGCTCCTGGACTGACCATTCGGACGCGGCCGTGCACGAGAGTCGTGCTCTGGTGAGCGGATCGGAAGCAGGTCCCGCGGTGATGAACCCGATCCCGTAAACGAGAAGGTCCCGGCGGGGGTTGAAACGCCCATGACGGCTCTGCTTCGCTCGGTATCCACCCACACGGGCGACCGGCAAGGTGACACAGGTTGACGCTCGAGCCGCGTCGGACTCGAACCGTGCCCGGTGGATGACGCCCGGTGACGCATTGCTCGTCAACCGACTGATCGGTTCGTCGTGAGGTCGCGAGGCTCCGCTCGGTGAGTTGCCGCGGGGAAGCGCTGGGGAGTCAGCCCAGTCCCGGTTCACCCGCCCGCGTGCCAATACGTGACCGACGCGACGGCCGCGCGCGCAAGCTCGTTCCCGTGCGCGTCGTACGCGACAAGCTCACCCTCGGAAGATGCGAGATCGTCCACTCGGCCGGCGGGCAGGTCGTAGTGGTACGTCCCATCGGAACGGATCGGGATCCGAACCGTCGTGCCGTCCGGGTACCGCAGCTCCAGCCGTCGTGCTCCATCGACGTTGACCGATCCTTCGATCCAGCACCTTCGTGAAGTCGTGTTCGGTCGAGATCGTCGAGACGAATATCGGCATCGACCGGTCCATGTTTCCGGGGTTGCCGAAGTCGGTGGGTGGAGCAGTCGCCGACGCGACCGACGTCCCAGCCGCGTCGTACGC
>DASWDB010000016.1:0-17000 GCA_036395715.1 Actinomycetota bacterium
CCAAGGCGATCGCGTCGATGTTCGGCTCCTGCGCGTCCATGAAGAACGCTTGCGCGATCATCAGCAGGGTGATCGCGGGGACGGCCGCCGCGGCGTTCAGCATGAACGCCGCGGCGGCCGACCCCGCGAGCCCGATCTGCAACGCCGTGAGTCGTCCGATCCGCGTATCGGAGAGATGACCCCAGAAGGGGTTCGCCACCATCCGGGCCGCGGCCGTGAGGGCCAGCACGACGCCGATCTGGCTCTCGTCGAGTCCGTGGTGGTCACGCAGATACAGCGCGAGGAACGGGAAGAACGCGGCGACCGCGACGCCGACGGTCAGGTACACGCCCTGCACCGCGCTCGCGTCTCGGACCCGCGGTCGACGCATCGCGTCAGCCTAAACTTCGCACCATGGCGAAGATCGCGATCATCGGCGCCGGCAGCGTTGAGTTCACGCGGAACATCCTGACGGACCTCTGTTCGTACCCGGAGCTCGCCGGCACGCTCGAGTTCGCGTTGCACGACATCGACGCGGAGCGGCTCGGCTACGCCGAGCGGGCCGCCAGCCAGGTCGTCGCCCGGCTTGGCGCCGGCCAGGTCGTCTCGGCACACGCGGACCGAACGACCGCCTTCGACGGCGCCGACTACCTGATCAACGAGATCCAGGTCGGTGGGTACGAGGCGACGCTGCGCGACTTCGAGATCCCGAAGCGCTACGGGCTGCGGCAAACGATCGCCGACACGATCGGGATCGGGGGGATCATGCGCGGCCTGCGGACGATCCCCGTCATGATCCAGATGGCCGACGAGATGGCGGACCGCTGTCCGGAGGCCCTGCTCCTGAACTACACCAACCCGATGGCGATGGTCCCGTGGGGGATCTGGGCGGGGTCCAGGTGGCCTGCCACCCAGACGATCGGGGTCTGTCACAGCGTCCGCGACACGCATGCGTTCCTCGCGGCGTTGGTCGGCGTTCCTGAGGATCGGATCGCGTTCCGGACGGCGGGGTTCAACCATCAATGCTTCGTCTACGGGTTCCGCGACCGTGCCTCGGAAGAGGATCTGTACCCCCGGCTGCGCGACATCGTCGAGCGCGATCCCGAGGGTCTCGGGCGCCGGGTTCGCGTGGAGCTCCTCAAGCGGTTCGGGTACTTCCCGACCGAGAGCTCCGAACACAGCGCCGAATACGTCCCGTGGTTCCTGCCGCACGACGAGCAGATCGAGCGGTTCCGGGTCCCGGTGGACGAATACCTCCGCCGGAGTGAGGACAACCTGAAGGAGTGGGAGGGGCTCAAGACGGCGTTGGACGCGGGCGCAGAGATCGAGCTCGAGCGGAACGACGAGCTCGCGTCGCGGTTCGTTTGGGCCATCGAGACGGGAACGGCGACCGAGCTCTACGGCAACGTGCGGAACGAGGCGCTGATCGACGGGCTCCCGGAGGATGCTTGCGTCGAGGTGCCGGTCACCGTGGACGCGAGCGGTGTTCGACCGACGCGGATCGGCGTCGTCCCTTCGCAATGTTTGGCGCTCAACCGCACGTTCCTGAACGTGGCGGAGCTCACGGTTCGAGCCGTGGTGGAAGGCTCGCGTGAGCTCGTGTATCGGGCGGCGATGCTCGACCCGAACACGGGCGCGACCCTCACGACGAGCGAGATCGTCGCCATGGTCGACGACCTGATCGACGCCCACGGGGAGCTGATCCCGGACGCGATCCGATAGCCGGCCCCGAGCGGCGCCGGCCGGTGAACGGCGTTCCGCAACGCGGAACGCATCGGATAGCATCCCCGGTATGGGCGAACGCGCCGCTCCCGCCGTCGAGAGCGTCGACCGGGCGATCCGCATGCTGGAGGTGCTCGGCCGCCACGGCTCGGGCGCCTCGCTGGACGAGCTCGCGACCTCGCTCTCGTTGCCGAAGAGCTCGCTGCATCGCACGCTCGCCGCGCTCCGTGAGCGGCGCTTCGCGACGCAACGCGAGGACGGCAGGTACCTGTTGGGGCCGGAACTGCTGCGGATCGCCTTCGACTTCTACGATCGGTTGGACGTTCGCGTCGTGCTCCGGCCCACGCTGGAGCGGCTGCGCGGCGAGCTGAACGAGACGATCCACCTCGGTGTGCTCGACGGCGCCGACGTCGTGTACGTCGACAAGCTCGAACCGACGCAGCCGATCGCGTTGAGTTCGAAGGTCGGGGGGCGGAACCCGGCGCACTGCACCGCGGTCGGCAAGGCGCTGCTCGCGTGGACGTATCCGACCGACGAGCGCCTCCTGGTGTGGGCGCGGGAACACGCGCCCCTGGCACACCCGACCGATCGGACGATCGATCGACCGGAAGCGCTCGCGCACGAGATGGCACGCATCAGGACCGAGGGGTTCGCGAAGGACATGGAGGAGTCCGAGGCGGGCGTTCGGTGCGTCGCGGCCCCGGTGTTCTTCGGGGGCGAGGCTCCCGTCGCGGCGATCTCGATCTCCGCGCCGAAAGGCCGCCTGCCCGCCACACGGATGCGTGAGGTCGTCCGCTCCCTCCTCCGCGGGATCACGGCGACCCCGAGCGCCTCCCAGGCCGCCGGCTGACGTTCGACCGCCTCGGTTGACCGGGTGGCATCGGTTCCGTGAAGATACGCGAGGAGCGAGCATCGCAGAACAGCGTTCCGTCTAACGGAACGCTCGCGAGGAGGCGCGTGGACCCGAACGCTGAGATCAGGACCGACGGGGCGCCCCGTGGGACCGGCGCCTACTCGCAGGCCATCCGCGCCGGCGATCTCGTCTTCATCTCGGGCCAGGGGCCCTTGGATCCGGAGACGCTGGAGGTCCGAGGCGCCACGATCGAGGAACAGACCGAACACACCCTGCGGAACCTCGCCGCGGTCGCCGCGGCGGCGGGCGGGGGGCTCGCCGACGTCGTCAAGGTCTCGGCGTTCCTGTCATCGATCGATCTGTTCCCGGCGTTCAACGCAACCTACGAGCGGATCTTCGCGACCGAACCGAGGCCCGCGCGCACGACGACGGGTGCGGAGCTCCGCGACATCCTGGTCGAGATCGATGCCGTCCTCTACCTGCCGAACGGGTGAGCATGCATCTCGATGATCTCGATACGCCGTCGCTGGTGATCGACCTCGACACGCTCGAGCGCAACATCGCAGAGATGGGCGCCGTCGCTCGCGCCGGCGGAGTCCGGCTCCGACCGCACACCAAGACCCACAAGTCCCCCGAGATCGCCCGGATGCAGGTGGATGCCGGAGCGACGGGCATCACGGTCGCGAAGCTCGGCGAAGCCGAGGTCATGGCTGATGCCGGGCTCGACGATCTCTTGATCGCGTTCCCGCTCGTCGGTGAACGGAAGCTCTCGCGCCTCCGAGCGCTCCTGGAGCGCTGCGAGGTCCGGGTGAGCCTCGACGCCGTCGAGGTCGCCGAGGGCGTCGGGCGCGTGGGCAAGGAACTCAGGCTCGACGTCCCGGTGCTCGTCGAGGTCGACACGGGCTTGCACCGGATGGGCCGCGAGGCCGGGGATCCCTCGGCGAGGTTGGCGCTGGACATCGCCGGGGTCCCGGGTGTCGAGGTGGTGGGGCTGTTGACCCACGCGGGTCACGCGTACCGCGCGCTCGACGCACATGAGCTCCGAAGGATCGCGACGCGTGAGGTGCTCGACGTCGTCGACACGGCGGAACGGTGCGAACGCGAAGGCCTCCGCATCGGCCAGATCAGCGTCGGATCCACCCCGACCGCCCGGATCGCCGCAGCGGTGCCGGGCGTCACCGAGATCCGCCCCGGCACGTACGTCTTCAACGACGTGCAGCAGATGCGCCTCGGGACCGCGACGGAGGCGACGTGTGCGGCGCGCATCCTGACGACCGTCGTCGCGCGCCCGACCGCGGAGCGGTTCGTGATCGACGGCGGCACGAAGGCCTTCTCCGCGGACGGAGGCGACGGGCCGCCCTTCCCTGGGCGGGGCGTCGTCGCCGGCCGGCCGGACCTGGTGCTGGACTTCATGAGCGAGGAGCACGGCGTCGGCCACCTGGTGGGCGACGCCGAGCTCCGGATCGGCCAGCGCCTCGAGGTGATCCCACTCCACGTGTGCTCCACGGTCAACCTCTTCGACGTCGCCACCGGCTTCCGGAACGGGGTGGTGCAGCGCGAGCTGGCGATCGCCGGACGGGGCAAGGTGCAGTGATGCGCGGCCTCGAAGGCAAAGGGGTGCTGATCGTCGGGGGGACGAGCGGGATCGGTCTCGCCACCGCGCGGCGGTTCCTCGAGGAGGGCTCGCGCGTGTTCGTGGCGGGCAACGACGAGACCGAGCTCAAGGAGACACGGGCCACCCTGGCGGAGCGAGGGACGATCGACGGCGTCGTCGGCGACGTGAGCATCGAGGACGACGTCGATGCGATCGTTCGCGCAGCGACCGGATCCCTCTCGCGGATCGACGTGCTGATCAACAACGCCGGCGTGGCTGACAAGGCGCCG
Organism: Actinomycetota bacterium; assembly: GCA_036395715.1. GTDB lineage: Bacteria > Actinomycetota > UBA4738 > UBA4738 > HRBIN12 > AC-51. The sequence goes on from DASWDB010000016.1 coordinate 4,439, forward strand.
TTCCTCGAGACGGCCACGGAGGCGTGGGACCGGACGATCGCGATCAACCTCCGCGGGATGTTCCTGGTCGCCCGCTCCGTCGGCCGCCTCATGGCGGCCGACGGCGCGGGCGGCGCGATCGTGAACATGGCGTCCACGAACGCGCTCGGCGGCGAGGAACGCTACACGGCCTACAACGCCTCGAAAGGCGGGGTCCTCCAGCTGACGCGGACGATGGCCGTCGAACTCGGGTCCTCCAGCATCAGGGTCAACTGCCTCTGCCCGGGGTTCATCGACACGCCCCTCAACCGAGGGCTGGAGGACGAGGCGTGGATCCAGGCCTACGAACGGGAGCACATCCCGATCGGCCGTCGCGGCCGCACGGACGAGGTGGCGGCCGCGTACGCCTTCCTGGCTTCGGAGGAAGCGTCGTTCATCCACGGGGCCGCGCTGGTGATCGACGGCGGCCAGACGGCGGTGATGTGAGGTGCCGACCCCGCTCGACGACCTGCGCGAGATCCCGACCGGGACCGGTCGCGTCGCCGTGACGTGGCTCGGCCAGGCTGGCTTCGCGCTCCGTTCGCGGCAGACGACCCTCCTGATCGATCCGTTCCTGTCGCCGCACGAAGGCCGCCGATACGAGTCGACGCTGCCGGCCGCCTCGGCAACCGGCGTCGACCTGGTCTTCTGCTCGCACGAGCACGTCGACCACTTCGATCCCGGGGGCGCACCGGCGATCGCTGCGGCGTCGCCGGGGGCGACGTTCGTCGTGCCGGCGCCCATCGTCGAGATGGTCACCGAGGCCGGGATCGCCAAGGAGCGTGTGCTCGGGGTCCAACCGGGCGAGACACACGAGCTCGACGGGATCACCGTTCGTCCCGTTCCGGCGCGACACGGGGTCACGATGGCCGATGCCTACGGCTTCGGCGAGGAGCTCTCGGGGGGGCTGATCCGGTTCGTGGGATTCGTGCTCGAGATGGACGGTGTCCGCATCTACCACGCGGGCGACACCATCCACTACGAGGGGATGGAAGCCACGGTGGGGTCCCTCCGTCCACATGTCGCGCTCCTGCCGATCAACGGCCGTCACGCCGAGCGGGAGGCCCGGGACATCGTCGGGAACCTGAACGAACGCGAGGCGGCGTGGCTGGCGGCGACGATCGGCGCCGAGACGCTGATCCCGATGCATTACGATCTGTTCACGAGGAACCTCGGCTCGGCTGCCGAGGTCGTACAGGCGGCCGAGGAGGAGAGCCGCTCGATCACGGTCATGGTTCCTCCACGAGAGACCCCGTTCGTCGTGGTGGCGGGTCGAGATCGATGAGGGCGCTCGTCTACCTCGGGCCACGCCGGATGGAGCTGCAGGACGTTGCCGATCCGGTTCCCGGACCGGGCGAGGTCGTGATCGACTCGATCGTGTCTGCCGTCTGCGGGTCCGATCTCCACGGCTTCCGGGAGGCGAGTCCGCGGCGGATCCCGCCCCTGGTGATGGGCCACGAGACGGTCGGGCGGATCGGAGCGGTCGGGACCGGCGTCGACCCCGAACGGCTGGGCCAACGCGTGGTGCTGAAACCGATCGTGTCCTGCGGCAGATGCGACGCGTGCCTCGCGGGCGACATCAACCGATGCCGCGAGGGGCGACTGGTCGGTCGCGACCTCGCCGGAGGCTTCGCAGAGCGCTTCGCCGTCCCGGCGACCGCGGCCGTCCCCGTCCCCGCCGAACTCCCGGATGATGCCGCGGTGCTGACGGAGCCGCTCGCGAACGCGGAGCACGTCACCGAGCGTGCCGTCCGTGAGGGCGACGTCGTGTTCGTGATCGGCTCCGGGCCGATCGGCGCCCTCATGGTTCGTGCGGCGTTCCTCCACCGGGCGCGACAGGTCGTCGTCACGGATACGAACCCTGAACGACTGACGTTCGCCGCCGCGCAGGGCGCGGACGCAGTTCCGAGCGACGATGCGCTCGCATCCGTGACGGCCGCGACGGACGGGTGGGGCGCCGATGTCGTGATCGATGCCGCCGGCTTCGAGAGCACATGGGCACTCGGCCTCCAGGCGGTCCGCCCGGGCGGGCGCGTCTTCGAGATCGGGCTCGGCGCACCCGCCGGGAAGGTCGACTTCTTCACCGTGCTCGGCAAGGAAGTGACGATCACCGGCTCGTACGCGTGGACCGACCAGGATTTCGCCCGGTCGCTCGAGCTCCTCGCCGACGGCGCGCTGGCCGCGGACGGATGGCTCACGCGCGTCCCGCTCGCCGCCGGCCAAGCAGCCTTCGAGGATCTCGCCGACCGCGGGCGGCCGTTCAAGGTGCTCCTGGAGATCGGATGAAGCTGCTCTCGTACGACGGTGGATTCGGGCGGGTCGAGGACGGCACGGTGGTGCCGATGGGCGACGACCTCGTCCGGTTCCTCGCGACCGGTCACGTGGAAACCGGCAGCCCGGTCCCGCTCCCCTCCGTGCACCTCCAGGCGCCCGTCCCGCGACCCGGCAAGGTCATCTGCGTCGGTCTGAACTACCGGGATCATGCCGAAGAGTCGGGGCAGCCCATCCCCGACGAGCCGGTGCTGTTCGCCAAGTTCGCCAACAGCGTCACGGGCCCGGGCGAACCGATCGATGTCCCGCCCACGGTCGAACAACCCGACTACGAGGCCGAGCTCGGCGTCGTGATCGGGCGTGCGGCCCACCGCGTCGACGAGCGGACAGCGCTCCAGCACGTCGCCGGCTACACCTGCGTCAACGATGTTTCGGCGCGGGACCTGCAGTTCCGGTCGTCGCAGTGGCTGCTCGGCAAGGCGATCGACGGGTTCCTGCCGATGGGACCGTGGCTCGTCACCAGCGACGAGATCACGGATCCGCAGGCGCTGCGGATCCGATGCGAGGTCGACGGCGAGACCCTGCAGGACTCCTCGACGGCACAGATGATCTTCGGCGTCGCCGAGCTGATCTCGTTCGTGACCCGGACGATCAGCCTCGAACCGGGCGACGTCATCGCGACCGGGACCCCACCCGGTGTCGGCATGGCGAGGACGCCGCCGCGATGGCTCCGCGACGGGGACGAGGTGACGGTGGAGATCGAGCGCATCGGTGCGCTCACCAACGCGGTGCGGATGGATGCTCCGATGGGAGGTACAGGATGAAGCGGCTTTGGCTCGTCGTCCCCCTGGTACTCGTGGTGATCGCGAGCGCTTGCAGTACCAGTAGCAATGGCGCCAGCGTCACCGCGAGCGGCTCCGTCACGGGTCAGGTCAACCTGACGATGTGGATGGGCTACACGCCTCCGCCGCCGGTGAACCAATCGCAGGAGTACCTGTCGATCGTGGACATGGTGAACCGGTTCGAGGCGGCGCACCCGAACATCCACATCGACCTGCAGTACGTCAACAGCGACAACGCGCTGCAGAAGTCGACGGTCGCGCTGCAGGGCGGCAAGCAACCGGATATCTCCTACCAGTACGGGACGAACATGCCGCAGCTCGCCACCGCGCCCAAGCTCGTCGACCTGACCCAGCGAGTGCAGGATCCTTCGTTCGACTGGAACGACTTCTTCGAGGGTGAGCGTGCCGTCGCGACGGTCGACGGCCGGGTCCTGGGGATCCCGGCGCTCGTGGACAACCTAGCGATCGTCTACAACAAGGACCTCTTTGCGAAGGCGGCCGTCCCGACGCCGACGCCGGACTGGACGTGGGACGACGTGCGTGCCGCCGCCAAGGCCACCACCGACCCCGCGAACAAGGTGTTCGGGCTGGTCTTCCCCGCCGACGCGAGCGAGACGATGGTCTGGCAGTTCGAGGCGATGCTCTGGGAGGCGGGCGGCGACATCCTGAACGCCGACAGCACCCAGGCCGCGTTCAACTCCCCGGCCGGCGTCAGAGCCGCGACGATGCTCCAGCAGATGCAGCAGGACGGATCGCTCTACCTCGACTTCCATCCCGACTCAGGTGCGTACACCAACCTGTTCAACTCCGGGAAGATCGGCATGCTGATCACGGGTCCGTGGGACCTCTCCGCGTTCCCCGACGTGAACTACGGGGTGGTCCAGATGCCGTCGTTCGACCCGGGTGGGAGCCACATCACGATCGCCGGCCCCGACAATTGGGTGATCTTCGACAACGGAGCGGATCGGGTCGAGGCCTCGTGGGAGTTCCTGCAGTTCATGGCATCGCCCGAGAACGTCCTCAAGGACTCCCTCGCAACGAGCCACCTCCCGACGCGGGCCTCGGTCGAGCAGATGCCCGGCTTCTCGGCGTTCGACAAGGCGTATCCGGGGGTCGGGGTCTTCGCCCAGAACCTGGCGAACGTCACGAAAGCGCGCCCCCAGGTCACGCAGTATCCGGAGGTCTCCAGCTTCCTCGGGCTCGCGCTCGTCAGCATCCTGCAGGGCCAGGCCTCGCCGCAGGATGCGCTGAACCAGGCGGCCGACCAGGCGAACGGCGTCCTCGCCGTCCCGACGTAACCCATGGCGACCAGGGGGGCGAGCGTCCGCCGCGTGATGACGTCCGACCACGCCGTCGGCTGGGCCTTCGCGTCCCCGGCCGTCCTGCTGATCATCGTGTTCGGGCTGATCCCGATTGTGTGGTCGGCGCTCCTGTCGTTCCAGAAGACGAACCTGCTCTCGCCCGCGCACTGGGTCGGGTTGGCGAACTACCGCGCGCTGCCGAAGGATCCGTACTTCGAGCAGTCGATGGTCCACAGCGCGATCTACACCGTGCTGTTCGTCCCGTTCTCGGTCGCCGGGGGTCTCCTCACGGCCATCGCTTTGAATCGACCCGTGCGCGGGATCCGCATCTATCGCACCGCGGTGTTCGTTCCCGTGGTCGTCTCGACGATCGCGACCGTCATCATCTTCCTGTGGGTCTTCGACCCGAACTTCGGGCTCGCCAACTGGCTCCTCGGGAAGGTGGGACTCGGCCCGTTCGCGTTCTTCACCAGCTCGAACGGGGCCCTCTACTCGATCGTTGCGATGACGGTCTGGGGATGGATCGGGTTCAACGTCATCGTCTACCTAGCTGCGCTGCAGGGTATCCCGCGCGAGCTCGTTGAGGCCGCGGAGATCGACGGCGCGGGCACCTTGGGCATCTTCCGCAACGTCACGCTCCCGCTGCTCGGTCCCGTGACGCTGTTCCTCGTCGTGTGGTCTTCGATCAACGCCCTGCAGCTGTTCGACGAGGTCTACCTGGCGACCAACGGGGGCCCGGGGACCGCGACCTACGTCCCCGTCTTCTACCTCTACAAGCTCGCGTTCCAACAGGCGGAGGCCGGGTACGCAGCCGCGATCGCCTATGTGCTGTTCGCGGTGATCCTGGTCCTCACGGTCGTCCAGCTCCTGGTGGGTAGGCGGATGGTGCATTACTCGGGATGAGCGAGATCGAGACGATCGACCTGGCCGCACGCGCCGACGAAGCGGCGCGGATGATGCGCGAGGAGGAGCCGAAAAGCAGCCGCTTCCTCTTCAGCTCGTGGCACCTGGTGCTGATCCCGATCGCCGTCGTGATGGTGATCCCGCTCGTGTGGATGCTCGTCACGTCCCTCCAGACCCTCGAGGAGACGCGCCACTACCCCCCGACCCTCGTGCCGACGTCGCTCGAATTCCACAACTACACGGACGTCCTCAAGCAGGCGCCGTTCAGCAGGTGGTTCGTGAACACGCTCGTCGTGACGATCGTGGTCGTCGCCGGGAACTTGCTGTTCTGCAGCCTCGCGGGCTACGCCTTCGCTCGGATCAAGTTCTTCGGCCGCGAGGTGGTCTTCGTGCTCATCCTCGCGACCCTGATGATCCCGTTCCAGGTCGTGATCATCCCGACCTTCCTGATCGTGAAGCGATTCGGCCTGATCGACACACTCGGGGCGTTGATCCTCCCCAACCTGGCGAGCGCCTTCGGGATCTTCATGCTCCGACAATTCTTCCGGACCCTCCCGATCGAGCTCGAAGAGGCGGCGCGGATCGACGGCGCTTCGAGGCTCGGCATCCTGTTCAAGATCGTCCTTCCGCTCTCGGGCCCGGCCCTCGCGACGCTCGCCGTGATCATGTTCATGTGGACATGGAACGACTTCCTCTGGCCACTCATCACGATCTACAGCCCACAGAACATGACGATCCAGCTCGGGCTCGCGACGTTCCAAGGGGCGCACCAGACGAACACGAACCTGCTCATGGCGGCCAACGTGATGTCCATGATCCCCGTCCTGCTGCTGTTCTTCTTCGCGCAGCGGTACTTCGTCCGCGGGATCGCGACCACAGGGCTCAAGGGGTAGCGATGGCGGAAGTCCGGCTCGACCACGTCACGAAGCTCTTCGGCGGCGACGTCGTCGCGCTGGACGACCTCACGCTCGACGTGGCCGACGGTGAGTTCCTGATCCTCGTCGGACCCTCCGGCTGCGGGAAGACAACGGCGCTGCGGCTCGTGGCCGGCTTGGAGAAGCCGTCGGGCGGCGCGATCGCGATCGGCGGCAGGGTCGTGAACGACGTGACGCCACGCGATCGCGACATCGCGATGGTCTTCCAGAACTACGCGCTCTATCCGCATATGACCGTGTACAAGAACCTCGCGTTCGGGCTGAAGGAACGGCACACACCCAAGCCCGAGATCGAACGTCGCGTCCGGGAGGCGAGCGCGATCCTCGGGCTGGACGACCTCCTGCGACGCCGCCCGGCGCAGCTCTCCGGCGGCCAGCGCCAACGGGTCGCGATGGGTCGAGCGCTCGTGCGCGAGCCGAAGGCCTTCCTGCTGGACGAGCCGCTGTCGAACCTCGACGCGAAGCTCCGCGTGCAGATGCGCGCGGAGCTGAAGCGGATCCACCAGCGCCTGGGGATCACCACGATCTACGTCACCCACGACCAGGTCGAGGCGATGACCCTCGGCGACCGGATCGTGGTGATGTCGAACGGCCGAGTCCAGCAGATCGGGAAGCCCCAGGATGTCTACCGTCACCCGGAGAACCTCTTCGTCGCGGGGTTCATCGGGAGCCCGCCGATGAACCTGCTGCGCGGCCGCTGCACGGACGGATGCATCCGGCTCGGCGAGCTGGAGCTCCCGTGGGCCGGCCCGGATGCACCCGAGGTTGCCGTCGGTCTGCGGCCCGAGGATCTTCGGCCGGCCGGCGAGGATGGCCCCTCGCTCGAGTTCGTCGTGGACGTCGTGGAGCCACTCGGGAACGAGGTCGTGGTCCACGGGACGACGGCGGGGACGGCCGTCGAGAGCGGGGCGGAGGAGGAGGCGGAGATCCCGCTCGCGGCCGAAGGGGCGCGAGCGGCGATCACGGCGGTCTTCGCGCCGGCCGACGAGCCATCGCCCGGCGAGCGGATGCGGCTCGGGGTCGTTCCCGACCGGGTGCACCTGTTCGATCTGCGGACCCGCGAGGCGATGGGTCCATGACGTCCGATGGCCCGCGGATCGTGATCGTGGGCGCCGGCGGTTGGGTGTTCCCGATGGAGCTCGTCCGGGACATCCTGTCGTTCCCCGCCCTGCGGTCTTCGACGATCGTGCTGTTCGACATCGACGTGTCCGCTGCCGAGCGAACGGCCGCATCCGCTCGCGAGCTGATCGACCTCGGCGAGCTCCCGGCTCGCGTCGAGGTTCCGAGGACGCTCCCCGACGCCCTCCGGGGCGCCGACGTGGCGATCACGGTCTTCCAGGTCGGCGGCGTCGAGGCGTACGCATCCGACATCGAGATCCCGCGCGAGTTCGGGATCGATCAGACGGTCGGCGACACGCTCGGTCCGGGCGGCATCTTCCGCGGGCTGCGGACCGTGCCCGCGCTCCGCGAGGTCGCCGAGGCGATGCTCGAGATCTGTCCGGACGGGTTGCTGGTCAACTACGCGAACCCCATGGCGATCAGCTGCTGGGCGACCAACCTATTGGGCGTCCGCATCGTCGGGCTCTGCCACAGCGTGCAGGGGACGTCCGAGTTGCTCGCGCGCGAGCTTGGGGTCCCGTACGACGAGGTCACCTTCGAATGCGCGGGCGTCAATCACACCGCGTGGTTCACGGCGTTCCGCCGCGGCGAGGAGAACCTGGTCCCGACGATCCGCGAGGTGATGCGAGCTCGGCACGTCGATCGGACGATGCCGCTCCTCCCGCGCTCCGACGATCCCTACGAGAGCATCGAACGCGTCCGCACCGAGCTGATGTTGCTGACGGGGTACTTCCACACCGAATCGAGCCACCACGCGAGCGAGTACTGGGCGTGGTTCCGACGAACGCCCGAGCTCGTCGAGGAGTATCTCGACCGCCGGTGGGACTACCTCGACGTGTCGCGGTCCTCCGACGCGAGCGAGAGCAACGCCGAGATCGTGGCGGACGCGAAGGCGAACGGGATCCGTCACGGCGGTGAGTTCGCCGCGCCGATCATCGACAGCATCGTCACCGGCACCGAACGGGTTGTATACGGGAACGTGCGGAACGACGGACTGATCGACAACCTCCCGACCGACGCTTGCGTCGAGGTCGCGTGCCGGGTCGGGGCGGACGGCGTCCGCCCGGTCCCGTACGGGACGCTTCCGTCCGCGTGCGCCGCGCTGAACGAGGTGCAGATCACGGTGCAGCGGCTCGCGGTCGAAGCCGCGATGACGGGCGACCGCGACCTCGTGCACGCGGCGGTGGCGCTGGATCCGCTCACCGGCGCAGTGCAGACGCTCCCGAAGATCCACGAGATGGTCGACCGGATGCTCGAGGCCGAGGAACGCTGGCTCCCGCAGTTCGCCGCATCGGTGGACGTCGGATGAGGCCGCTCAACGACAAGGCGTCCAGGGCAGATCGAGCAGGTCGTAGGTCTTGATGATCGCGTTTCGGTTCGCGGCATCCGCCGGTGGGCAGAAGGTGGACGTCTTCAGCTTGTATTCCACCTGGAAGACGGGCTTCCCGGCGCTCGCGAAGTACGTCGAGTAGTTGCCGCATTCCGAATACTGCTCGCATTGCTCGTTGATCGCGTAATCGAAGTACGGCGCCAGATCGGGCACCTGCTCGACATCGTTCTTGAGCGCCACCGTGAGCCCCTTGCTGTGCGCCAGGTTCGCAAGCGCCGTGTTGAACAGAAGCTGGGTATCCGCGCTGATCGTCAGTCCTGTTCGGTTGGACCATGCGTCGACGACGTCCATCTCCGCCCCGTCGAACCCGTTCGCGACGCACCGATCCAGGCGCTTCGAGATCTCGCCGAGGATGAACGTGCGCTGTCCCAGGTTGTTGTTGATGTTGAGCCAGAACTCGTTCCGGAAACCGCCGATCGGCCTGCCGAACAGGCATCCGTTGCAGTTCGCGTTGAACGCCTGGTACTCCGCGTAGTCGGGTCGGAAGCTCTCGGCGCCGCCGGCGTCGATGTAGCAGATCGCCCGGGCTCCCGCCGTATGGATCGCGCTCACGGCAGGGCCGTTCTCTTGCGTGATCGTCCCGCCGGTGCAGGCGCCATCGGTCTGGAAGTCGATGTCGAACACGGAGGGCTTCACGGAGCCGCCGCCGGTGAACGGCGTCCCGCTGATGTTGACGTTGATCCCGCCGGTCGAGGTGTAGAGGCAGTTGCCCGACTTATCCCTCGCGGCCTCGAGTTGGTACTGCCACCGCGCGTTCGTCCCCGGCGTCCAGCAGGCGCCCGCATGCGTGTTGCAGGGAACCGGGGCGGCGCATCCCGCGGACCCGCAATCAGCCTCGGCACGGGGCGTGTGGGTGATGGGACCCACCGCGAGGAAGGAGAACAGCACGAGCATCGTGACCGGCCCGGTCCATCGGCGCATGACGGAACCCCCTCGAAGGCGTCAGCTCCTCCCATCATTCCGAGCGGCCTGGCCGTCTGTCAAAGCGACTGCGGCGTACCGATCCTTTTCACCATCAGCGAGACAGACGTTGTTGCGCCACGGCCCGGTAATCTCGCTTCGAAGATGAAGGCCCTCGTGAAGCATGCGGACGAGGTCGGCCTCCGCCTCGAAGAGGTCTCGGAGCCGACCATCGGCATCAACGACGTCCTGATCCGCGTGGAGCGGACCGGGATCTGTGGGACCGATATCCACATCTGGGATTGGAACGCCTGGGCCAAGGAGACCGTCGTCACGCCGCTCGTGATCGGGCACGAGTTCGCCGGGCGGATCGTCGCGGTCGGCTCCAACGTGAACGACTTCCTCCCGGGCGACCGCGTGAGCGGTGAAGGGCACGTCGTCTGCGGCAGATGCCGGCACTGTCTAGCGGGACGACGACATCTCTGTGCGAACGCCCAGGGCGTCGGGGTGCAGCGGCCGGGAGCGTTCGCCGAGCTGATCGCGATCCCGATGACCAACGTGTGGAAGCATGCCGACGACGTGGACCCCGAGGTCGCCGCGATCTTCGACCCGTTCGGCAACGCCGTGCACACCGCGCTCTCCACCGAGGTCCTCGGGGAGGACGTCCTGATCACGGGCGCGGGACCGATCGGCTGCATGGCCGCCGCCGTCGTCCGGCACGCGGGCGCCCGGTTCGTCGTCGTGAGCGAGCCCAACGCGTACCGGCGTGCGCTCGCGCAACGGATGGGGGCGACGCTCGTGATCGACCCGACCGAGCGCGACCTCCACGACGTGCACAAGGAGCTCGGCATGGTCGAGGGCTTCGACGTCGGGCTGGAGATGTCGGGGAACCCGGCCGCGCTCCACGCGATGGTGGACACCATGGCGCACGGCGGACGCATCGCGATGCTCGGGATCCCCGAGACGGAGATCGCGATCGATTGGCACCAGGTCGTGTTCAACATGCTCACGATCAGGGGGATCTACGGGCGCGAGATGTACGAGACCTGGTACCAGATGACCGTGATGCTCCAATCGGGGCTCGACGTGAAGCCGGTCATCACGCATCGGTTCCCCTGGGACGAGTTCGAAGAGGCCTTCGCGGTCGCCAGATCGGGGGAGAGCGGAAAGGTCCTGCTGGAGTGGGAAACGAGCCCGGCGTAGGGCTCGCGCCGGCTCAGAGGATCCGGACCTGCGCCTGGGAGGCGAGCTCCGCGGCCCGCGCGGGATCCAACCGCGCGGCGCCGGGGATCTCGGCGTTCGCCGTCGCAGCGCCGAGGGCTCGGCAGAGCGCTTCGTCCCATCTGAGATCCACATCGAGCCCGGTGACGAGACCCGCCAAGAAGGCGTCTCCGCTCCCCACCGGATAGCGACCGCGCACGTAGAGCATCCCTTCGTACAGCGTCCCGTCGGGCGCCGCGAGCACGACCCCCTCGGCGCCTCGCGTCACCAACGCCGCATGTCCGTCACCCCCCGCAAGGTCGCGCAGCTTCCGGGCGGCGGCGAGCGCCTCTTCGTGCCGGGCGGTGGGGACGCCCAACAGCTCGCGCGCCTCGGTCGAGTTCACCTTGACGATGTCGGGCTTGGCCTCGAGCGCGAGCCGGAGCCGGTCCCCCTCGCAATCGACGGCGACCCCGAGCCCAGCTGCCCGCGCCTCCACGACCAGATCGCGGTACCCCGCATCCGGAGCACCCCGCGGGAGCGAGCCGCTGAGCGTCAGCCACCGAGCGCTGGAGAACAGGGAGGCGCACGCGTGCATCAGCTCCGCCCAGGCGGAGCTCGGCACCACCGACCCGTGCTCGTAGAACTCGGTCAGCCCGCCCGATTCGTGATCCGCGACCGACAGCGACGAGCGGTTCTCGCCGTGCGACCAGACGAACAAGCCCGGGACGCCCTCGGCGGAGAGTTGCTCCTCGAGCCACTTCCCGGCATGCCCTCGGAGCAGGCTGACCGCGGTCGCCTCGCCGCGCAGCGTGTGCGCGGCGCGCGCCACGTTCAGACCCTTGCCTCCGGCCGTCGCGACCAGTCCGAGCGGCCGATGGATGTCACCCTTGATGAGTCGATCGACCTCGAACAGCTTGTCGATCGACGGGTTCGCGGCGAGACAGACGATCATGCGGGAGTCCCCCGGTTGAGCATCGACCTACGATAGCTGGATGACGCGTATCGAGCTCGTCCACGGTGACATCACGGAGGAGCGGGCCGACGCGATCGTGAATGCGGCGAACCCGACGTTGCTCGGCGGCGGCGGTGTCGACGGCGCGATCCACCGTCGGGGCGGCGAGACGATCCTCGATGCGTGTCGAGGGCTTCGCCGCGAACGCTATCCGGAAGGGCTTCCGGTCGGTGAGGCGGTCGCGACGACGTCGGGGGATCTGCCCGCACGGTGGGTGATCCACACCGTCGGTCCGGTCTACCGGCGTGAACGCGATCCCGCGTCGCTCTTGGCCCGATGCCACCTGGCCTGTCTGCGCGTCGCTGACGAGCTCGGCGCGGCGACCGTCGCGTTCCCGGCGATCTCGACCGGCGCCTACGGATACCCCGTGCGCGAAGCGGCGGCCGTCGCGATCGACGCGGTGCGGGAGGCGGAGACGAAGGTGAACGAGGTCCGGTTCGTGCTGTTCGGGCGGGAGGCCTATCGAGCGTTCGACGAAGCGCTCGAGACCGGCTGACCGTGGGGTCGCTGGTAGCCTGGCTGGACATGGACGACGACCTCGCCAACGTCAAAGGTGTCTACGACCGCCTCGCCGACATCCAGCTCGTTGACTGCCGTGAGCAGCACGAATGGGACGCCGGCCGGGTCGATGGCGCGATCCACGTCCCGTTGAACACACTCATGGCGGG
>DASWDB010000017.1:0-2801 GCA_036395715.1 Actinomycetota bacterium
TCGCGTTCGTCATGGGCATCTTCACCCCCGCGGTGGGCGGAGCTGGCAGCTGCGCCCGCATGAACCGGCCCGGCGAACCGTTCGCCGCTCTCTCCGGCCGACCCGCGGTAGGTCGTGGGTGTCCGCATCACCTCCTGCGTCCGTCGATCGTCACGTGTGACCTATTCCGTCCCGCGGTCGCCCCCCGTTCCAACGTCCCGACCCCATGGGCGCGCGCGAACCGACCCTGGGAAGGCGGAAGCGCACGCACGGTGCCGGGAAGGAACGGACGGGGGGTGTCCGTAGGAAGGTTGTCCTACCCTAACGACGGACCGAACGTTCCGGCAACGACCGTATGACCGGTGGTCACGGAGGCGCGTGCGAGCATGGTGGCCATGGAGGCCAGACGATGAACGACCGACCGAACCGTCGCGTGGTGCTGCTCGCCGCTCCGCGTGGCTACTGCGCGGGTGTCGAGCGCGCCGTGGAGGCCGTCGAGCGGGCGCTGGACAAGCACGGTCCCCCCGTCTTCGTCCGCAAGCAGATCGTGCACAACCTGCACGTCGTCCGCGACCTTGAGGCGAAGGGCGCGATCTTCGTCGACGAGATCGACGAGGTCCCGGTGGGAGCGGTCACGGTCCTTTCGGCCCACGGGTCCCCACCGTCGGTCTACGACGAGGCCGCCCGGCGTGAGCTCCGGCTGATCGATGCCACCTGCCCACTCGTGACGAAGGTGCACGTGGAGGCCCGCCGTTTCGCCGGCGACGGCCGAACGATCGTGCTGATCGGCCATGCCGGCCACGAGGAGGTCGAGGGGACCAGCGGTCAAGCTCCCGAGCGTACCGTGTTGGTGCAGGACCTCGAGGACGCGGCGCGGGTGGAGCTGCCGACGGGACCGATCGCCTATCTGACGCAGACCACACTGTCGGTCGACGAGACCGGCAAGATCGTCGAGGCGCTCCGGGACCGGTATCCGGAGCTCCAGCCGCCTCCGCGCGAGGACATCTGCTACGCAACGCAGAACCGTCAAGACGCCGTGAAGGCGATCGCCCCCCGCGCCGACGTGGTGCTGGTGATCGGCTCGAAGAACTCATCGAACTCGAACCGGCTCGCGGAGGTCGCCCGGGAGCTCGGGGCCGCGGCGTACCTCGTCGACGACGAGACCGAGGTGGATCCCGCGTGGGTGGTCGACGCTCGGACCGTCGGGGTCACCTCCGGGGCGAGCGCGCCGGAGCACCTCGTGACGAGGATGCTGGCGTGGCTCGAGGAGCGCGGCTTCGCCGACGTCGAATCGGTCCCGATCGCCGAGGAAGGGGTGCGGTTCTCGTTGCCCGCAGGCGTCCGGGAACCCGCCGGTTGACCCATCTCGCCTCGGGCGCGCTCAGCTCCAGGCGCTGAACTGGTCGCGATCCTCCTCCGCCTCGTCGAAGGCGATCGAAACCAACGTGTTCGTCGAAAGCACCCCAGGGATCGCGTGTACCTGCTCGAGGATGATGCCGCTGCCTCGCTCCCACGGTTGCGCGATACAGGCGAGGATGTCCCACCGGCCCGCCAGCAGCGCCACGCCGTCGATGTCTTCCATCCCCGCGAGCGCCTCGCCGATGTCGACCGCCTTCCCGACCGATGCCTTGATGTGGACGTAGCAGGCGTTGGGGAGGATCTGTGGCGGCGCCACCGCGACACCGAACAGTCCTGCGCGATCGGGAGGGACGACCGGGGCGGTGGCCGTCTGCACGACGCCGGGGATCTGATGGACCTCGGCGAGCACGCCGTTGCCGATCTCATCGAGCGTCGCGCCCCTCGCGTACAGCAGCAGGTCCCACTCGCCGACCGTGGGCACGACGCGCTTGATCCCCGGTTTGGCGGTCAGCGCGGCGAGCACGTCCGACATCGACCCCGAGGCGATGCGGATGTAGACGTACGCATCCATCGCTTCGCAGGGTAGGCCCCCCCATGGAGCGGCTCAAGCAGCGTGCCGGCTCACGTCTCGACGGGGACGGGCTGCTCGCCGCAGAGAGCGATCAGCTCGTCTTCGCCTTCCTCGGGACCGATCGAGATCAGCCGGTCGCCCGCCCGAAGCACGGACGTCCCGCGCGGCCGGTAGACCCACCTCGCCCCGCGCTGGATCGCGAGCACGAACATCCCGGTTTCGGTCTCGACCTGCAGCTCCTTCAGCGAACGCCCGTCGGCGGGAGAGCCTGGCTGGACCACCGTCTCGGCGCTCGTCTCCTCCGTCTCCTCGAGCGCCATCTGGACCACCGGATGCAGCGGTTCTCCGTGCTCGACGTACCACGTCATGTCTCGTGCGGCATCGCAGATCGACTCGGATGCACTCGCGAGCCGGATCAGTCCGCGGAGCTCGTCGACGTTGCGAGCCTCCGGCGCGGCCCGCAGGACCCAGGACTCGAGCTCGTCCTCCAGCACGTCGGACCGGGCCTCGAGCACGCCCACCTCCGCTGCGAGCGTGCGGTTGTTGAACAGGATCGACGCGTAGGCGAGCGCCACGGCCGCTTCGGCGAGGTCCTTCATCTCCACGAGGATGTCTACCGCGCGGTCGAGCTCCGACAGCGGGGGAGCGTCGCTCTCCGGCGCCTGGGGGATCGGCGGGGCGCCGGCGAGCTCTCGGACCAGGTTGACGCCCTCCTCCGGACCGCTCACGAGCAGGACGTCGCCCGCGACGACCATGTCATCGGGCCCGGGGTCGAACTCCCATCGCATGTCTGACCGGATCGCCATCACCCACATCCCGGTCTCGGTCGGGAGCGAGAGCTCCCGCAGGGTGTGGCCGGTCGCGGCCGACGCGTCGCGGACACGGATCCGAG
>DASWDB010000018.1:0-9552 GCA_036395715.1 Actinomycetota bacterium
CGGGCTCCGCGTTCGCGTGCTCGCGTCAGGAGCCAGTCGACGAGGAACGGGAGCGCTCCACCGGCACGACCGGCCGGCGGGCACGTCACCCAGGAGTTGAAGGGCGCGGCGCCGTCGTCGTCCTCGCGGTTCACGCCCGCGAACGCGACCGGAACGCCGGCGCGCTCGAGGATCCGCCCATCGTCCTGGATGCTGAAGCCCGGATCACGCCACACGAAACGGATGATCTCGTTCCAGTCGGCGGTCACGCGGCCGTGATCCGCGAGCTCGTGAGCACGGAGCAGCCGGACGACCGCGGCCTCGTCGTCGAGCGACGCGGCCCGGTCCCGATATCCCGGGTCCACTACTCCCCGACGGCCTTCTTGCGCGCTGCGGGCTTCTTCGCCGCCGGCTTCTTCGCGGAGGACTTCTTCTTCGCCGCCGGCTTCTTCGCGGCGGGCTTCCGCGAGGGAGTCGGCTCGTCCGCCTGCTTCTTGGCGGCGGCGACGGACGCCTTGAGCGCCTCCATCAGATCGACAACCTTGGCGGTGGGCTCGGCGGCGACGACCTCGATCTCCTGTCCGTTGAGCTTGGCCTCGACGATCTGGAGCAGGGCCTCGCGATACTCGTCGGAGTACTCCTCGGGGTTCCACTCGCCGGAGAGCGAGTCGATCAGCTGCTTCGCCATCTCCAGCTCCTGGCCGCGGATCTTCGCGCTGACATCGACGCCACCGAAGTCGGCCTCGCGGATCTCGTCGGGCCAGTACATGGTCTCGAGCACGAAGGCCTCATCCTTGAAGCGGAGCGCCGCGAGATGCTCCTTGTCCCGGAAGCTGACCTTGGCGATCCCCACCCGACCATCGTCGCTCATGGCTTCGCGGAGCAGCGCGTACGCCTTGGCACCGGTCTCCTCCGGCACGAGGTAGTAGCTCTTCTTGAACAGCACCGGATCGATCTCATCCAGGTCCACGAACCGGTGGATGTCGATCGCCCTGCTCGACTCGACCGGGATCGCGTTGATGTCCTCGTCCGTGAGGACGACGTAGCGGTCCTTCTCCACCTCGTACCCCTTGACGATGTGCTCGAAGGAGACCTCCTCACCGTCCTTCTCGCACACGCGCTTGTAGCGGATGCGGCCACCGTCCTCATCGTGAAGCTGGTTGAACCGCAACGTCTTCTCTTCGGTCGCGGGGTAGACGGCGACCGGTATCGTCACGAGGCCGAACGAGATGGCCCCTTTCCACATTGCTCGTGGCATGCCTCGCCCTCCCAGAGATTGCCCATACGCTGCGGGAACGCTCAGTCTAGCCGGGAACGCCGACACGGTTGGGGGCGTCGGGGCGGACTAGAGTCCGAGCTTGCTCACGGTGTCGTCGGTGGTCGATCCGGCCGTGTTCACGACCGTGTGTGCGACCCCGTCGACGGTCTGACTCGCCGAGGAGGTCGCTCCGCCGGTCGTCTGATGGACGACATCCGTGACCGTGTCCACCGTGTTGCCAACGGCGTTCGTCACGGCGTCGACGGCGTTCCCGACCGGGTCGGGCGTTGGGCTTGGCGTCGGTGTTGGCATCGGGTCGCCGGACGGACCGGTCGTCGGCCCCCCACCACCCGACCCCGGATCGGACGTCGATCCATCCCCGGATCCGGTCGGCGAGTCGCCCCCATCCGGTGTGTCACCCGGGCGGTCGGCAACGGTCGCGGATCGAACGGCAGCGTCCGTGGGCGCCGATGTCACGGGACCCGCCGCGGAGCTCGGGGCGGCGGAGAGCGGCACGGGCGTGGAGGCGGGGGCGACCTGCAACGCTCCTCCGAGACCGAGCGCCGCCGCGAGCGCGGTGCTCTTCGCCGCGATCGCGATCTGCTCACCGGAACGGAGGAACCATCCCAGCACCGGTGTGACGGCGACCCACGATGCCGGTCCGACCGTCCACCAGAGACGCCCGATCGAGATGTTGAGGAACACCCGGACCACGGCTGGGTCGAACTGACTTCCCGCGCAGCGCGCGAGCTCCCGGCGAGCCGCCGGCGGCGTCATCGGTCGTTTGTAGGCGCGCGCGGCGGTCATCACCTCGAACGAATCGGCGACGCTCACGATCCGAGCACCGACGGAGATCGCCTCCCCCTCCAGGCCCGCCGGATAGCCGCGTCCGTCGAACCGCTCGTGATGCTGCACGATCGTCGTTGCCCACCGGCCGAGCCACGGGAGGAGCGATCCGACGATCGCGGCGCCCTCGGCCGGGTGCGCCTGCAGGCGCTCCCACTCGAACCGGTCGGGCTTGCCCCCCTTGTTCAGGATCCTTCCCGGGACCCGGAGCTTGCCGATATCGTGCAGGAGGGCCGCCCAGCGGAGCCGGTCGCGATCCCCCTCGCTCAGCTCGAGCTCACCGGCCAGCATGTCGGTGTAGGCGCGGACCCGCTCCGAATGGCCTCGGGTCTTCCGGTCGTGCGCGGACAACGCGGCGACCAACTCGAGGATCTGTCGCGCCGCCTTCGCCGGATCGTCGTCCACCCCGGTCTGCTTCGCGCGGGTGATCCGCTCCTCGAGTCGGCGGACGTTCCCGGCGGTCCTGGCCATCGTGAAGCGTGACGGAGCGTGGTCCGGGAAGGCGAGTGAGAGTTGCAGGAGCACGGCGAGCGGAAGAACGCGCCGCGCGGCGCGCTCGACCACGAGCGCGACGAGCATCCCCGAACCGAGGAGCCAGAGCGCCCAGAGCAGCCTCGGCGGGCCCTGGGGAGCGTGCACCAGGTGGCCGAGCATCGTTGCCGCGAGGGCGGCACACGCGGCCGGGACGAGCGCCGCGATCGACCGGAGCGAGAGGCTGAGCATCGGTCGTGCATGCCACCGGCCGCCGGGCTTGGTCTGCCCGACCGCCCTCCCAGGCGCCGAAGCCGGCATGCTCACCGAACAGGTATCGGCCGGTCGACCGACGCCTTGAAGGGTCGGTCGCCGACAGCCGATGCGTCGGAGCGCCCCCGGCTACCATCGGTCCCATGCCGAAACGAGCGCATGGGGGCGACGGTCCCGCGTTCACGGTCGAGCTCCCCCGGCCACTCGAGACCCGCAAGGGCGAGCGCGACGCCTGGTGGATCGACCTCCCGGAACGGGAGCTCCGACTCTCCAACCTCGACAAGGTCTTCTGGCCCGACGAGGGATACACGAAGGGCGACCTGGTCGCCTACTACTTCAACGTCGCGAACCTGCTGCTACCGCACCTCGAGCGGAGGCCGCTCACGATGAAGCGGATGCCCGACGGCATCGCGGGGGACGCCTTCTACGAGAAGACGGCACCGGTGCACACGCCGGACTGGATCCACCGGTGCACGGTCTATTCCGAGGACGCGAAGACCGGACAGATCGACTACCTCACCGTCGATGACCTGCCGACGCTGCTGTTCGTCGCCAACCTGGGTGCGATCGAGATGCATCCGCTCCACTCGACGTGCGAGGCCGTCGGGCACCCCGACTACCTCTTCTTCGACCTGGATCCCTTCGAGCCGTACACCTACGAGGACGTGCTCAACGTCGCTCGGCACGTGCAGGTCCTCCTGAGCCAGCTCGGGATGACCGGCTATCCGAAGACGAGCGGGGCGACCGGTCTCCAGATCTACGTGCCGCTCGAGCACGGCGCGTATACGTACGCGGAGGCGCGCGCCTTCGTCGGAGCATGCGGGCGGCTGATCAAGGAGGCGGATCCGGACAAGGTGACGATGGCGTGGCGCGTCGCCGATCGCTCGGGGAAGATCTTCATCGACCACAACATGAACCGGCAGGGCGCGAACATCGCAGCCGCCTACTCGCTCCGACCCGAGCCCCGCGCGCCCGTGTCGACGCCGCTCACCTGGGACGAGGTTGCCAAGGGTGGCTTCGAACCGCAGGACTTCCGGATCGACAACGTGTGGGAGCGGTTCGCGGAGGTCGGCGACCTCTGGGCCGGCGTGAACGCCGGCCCGGGCGCCGACCTCCGAGCCGCGATGGACGCGCTCGGGGTCGTGGTCGACGAGGACGACCCGCCCGCGGGACCGCTCCCCCGGACGGCCGCGCGATCGGTCGAGACGAAGACCTCGGACGAGATCGCGATCGCATCCAAGGACCCGGCGCTGTTCGAGTACGTGCGGCGGCGCGAGTTCGGTCCCGGAGGCACGAGCGAGCCCGCCCCCGGAGACGAGGCGGGCGTCGGGAACTCCTTCGTGATCCACAAGCACCGCGCGACGCGCCTGCACTACGACGTCCGGCTGGAGCGCGACGGCGGCCTGCCGTCGTGGGCGGTCCCCAAGGGCCTCCCGACGGCGAAGGGCGACAAGCGGCTCGCCGTGCAGACCGAGGTCCACCCCCTCGAGTACGGCTCGTTCGAGGGCACGATCCCCGAGGGCCACTACGGCGCCGGCGAGGTTCGGATCTTCGACGACGGCTGGTACGAGCCGATCGAATGGACCGACACGAAGGTCTCGTTCCGGCTGCACGGACGGCGTTATCCGGGGCTCGAGTTCCACTTCGTGAAGACACGCACCGATTGGCTCGCGTTCCTCGCGTCCAACCAGACCGCGCCGTTGATCGCGTCACCTCCTCGGTTCACCCCGATGCTGGCGGAGGGCGGGGGACATCCCTTCGATGACCCTGCGTGGTGGTTCGAACCCAAGCTCGACGGGATCCGCTGTCTCGCCGAGATGACGACGGGCGAGACCGTGCTTCGCTCGCGCACCGGTCGCGATATGACGGCGCAGTACCCGGAGCTGCACATGGTGCACGAGCTCGTCGACGAGGTGAACGCGGTGATCGATGGCGAGGTCGTCGCGTTCGACGCGAGCGGCCGGAACTCGTTCGAGACGCTCCAGCAGCGGATGAACCTCGCGAATCCGCGTCAGATCGAACGGATGCGCGCGCAGATCCCGGTGGCGTTGGTCGTGTTCGACCTGCTGTGGTTGGACGGCCGCGACACGACCGGTCTGGCGCTCGAGGAACGTCGGGAGCTCCTGCGCCTCGTCGTCGAGCAGGACGATCGGCTCCAGCTCGTGACATGGGTCGAGGGCGAGGGCACGGCGCTGGTCGAGGCCGCGCGGGTCCAGGGGCTCGAGGGCGTCGTTGCCAAGCGGCTCGGCTCCCCGTACATCCCGGGTCGTCGGACGGACGCGTGGCGCAAGATCAAGCTCCGCGATACGCAGGACTGCGTGATCCTCGGGTTCACCCCGGGCGAACGCGGTCGGAGCGCCACGTTCGGTGCGGTGCTCGTCGGCGCGTACGACGGCGGCACGCTCCGGTGGATCGGCCAAGCCGGAAGCGGCTTCACGGACCAGATGCTCACGACCGTCCTCGAGGAGCTCCGTCCGCTCGTCCGACCGACGCCCGCGATCGATGACCCCGAGCTCGCCCGGGTCAAGGGGGCCGTGTTCGTCGAGCCCCAGGTGGTGTGCGAGATCGAGTACGCAGAGATCACGAAAGGCACGAAGAAGATGCGCGCCCCGGTCTTCAAGCGGCTCCGGACCGACAAGCTCCCGGAAGATTGCCTGCTCGAGCCGGTGAGCGAGGTGAGCAGGTAGGCTCCCGCGACCATGTGGGGTCGGATCGTCTTCGGAACGGACGGTTCACCGGCCGCGACGCGCGCAGGCGAGGTCGCGGCGACGATCGCGCGCGCGACATCGGCGAAGCTGATCGCGACGAGCGGGTACCGTGCGTCCTCGGTCGGCGCCGAGGAGCGACTGGCGGAAGCGCTCGATGTCGCCGAGGCCGCCGGGATGCGGCGAGCTCGGCTCGAGGCGGAAGCGGTCCCGGGCCGTGCCGGCGACGTCCTGGTGGCCGTCGCCGAGACGCAGGACGCCGGGCTGATCGTGGTGGCTCGAGGCGAGGATAAGACGCTCTCCGACCTCTCGCGCTGGCTCACGCACCACGCGCCGTGTGACCTGCTGATCGTCGCGTCGGGATCGCGGGATCCGCACGCACCGTACGGTCGCATCGTGATCGCGAGCGACGGGAGCGCGACGGCCGACCGCGCGGCGCGCAACGGGTTCGACCTCGCGCGTGAGGTGCTCGCCAGCGTGACCCTCGTGTTCATCGGCCATCCGAAGACCGGGAAGCTGGTGATGGAGGACACGATCGATGTGTACGGCCGGGGGATCGAGACCGAGGTCCGCTTGCTCGAGGGGGACCCGGCGCAGCAGATCCTTGGGACCGCCGAGGACATCGACGCCGAGCTCGTCGTCGTCGGCAACCGCGGGCTCCAGGGCGCGAAGGGCTTCCTCCTCGGCTCGGTTCCCGAGAAGGTCGTCGAAGGGACCCACCGAGACGTCCTCGTCTGCCGAACCGTGATGCAGATCGCGTCCGAGCTGGGGCCGGGAGAGGGCGGCGTGATCGAGCGACGAGGCGAGAAGCTGGCGATCTCCGTCGACGAGAGCGGCGCGCAGCATCTCCTGTCCGCCCGGTGCACGCACCTGGGATGCACGGTTGCGTGGAACCCGGCCGAGCGCACCTTCGACTGCCCCTGCCACGGGTCGCGGTTCTCGCCGACCGGCGAGGTCGTCAACGGGCCCGCCGCGAGACCGCTGCCGCCCGCGTGAGACGCGGGACGGCGGTCACCTCAATGCGGCTGGAAGACCATCAGGTACAGGATCGCACCCAGCCCCACCACGCCGATCGCCGACAGCACATGCGCGGTCGGCGATCGCAGGACCTCGGCGAGCTCCTCGTCGGAGACCCGCGGGACGCCCGACGGCCGCACGGCGCACGCCTCCTTCACGCGGGCGAAGTACGGACGAGCGATCGCGCCCATCGAGGCGGTGATGACTACGAGGATCACGATCGCCAGCCACAGCCACCAGCGTGAGAACGCCTGCACCTTGAGGCCGAGGAGCACCCCGGTCACGACGATCGCGGCGAGGGAGACGTACATCGGCACGATCGTCTCGCCGGACAGCGTGATGAGATCGACGATCTTCCTGCGGTCGTGCTCGCGCCTGATCCGGTACAGGACGGTGATCGAGGTGCCGTGCGTCCCGAGGAGTGCGAGGACGGACGCGATGTGCAGGAAGAGCAACCACCGGATGTACATCGCGCGAAGGATAGCGGGTCGGACCGCCGACCCAGGACGTCAGAACGGCTCGTACCCGGCCCGCGCCAGCATCGCTCGCGCCTCGCGGTCTTCGATGCCGCGGTCGAGCAGTTCCTGATAGAGGCGGATCGCCCCGAGCTGCCTTCCGCACCGAGGGCAGTACTGATAGCCGGTGTCGAACGGGGTCTCGCACCAAGGACATTGGGTGACCTCGATCGTGCGTCCGGGTTGGAGCCCGGCGTCGGCGAGCGCGTCCACGTACCCCTTGCCGTAGTCCCACTGGATGTATTCGTCCTCGTGGATGTTGAAGGCGGGCTCGTGCATCCTCGGCTCGCCCGTGTCCAGCATGTGCTCGAGGTTGTCCTGGAGCAGGTCCCATTCGTAGAAGTGGTTCTGCCCGCAGTCCTGGCAAGCGATCACGACCCCCTTCACGCCCTGCGGCGAGAAGACATCGTGCATCTTGCCGAGGTCCTCCAGATCGGCCTCGACGTCACGACGCTCCTGCGGTGAGAGCTCGTACGGCTCCGGCTCCTCCGCGGCGGGGAATCCCTCTTCCATCACTGATCCTCGTGTTGGTCGTCGTCCACCAGGTGGAAGGCCTTGAACCCCTCGGCGAAGGCATATCCCGACCCGCTCTGCTTCCCAAGCTCTTCGGCTCGCTCGCGCACGAAGGAGGTCGCTCCCTCGGTGTGCTGGGAGACGTGCTCAGCGAGGGAAGCGAGCTTGGCGTCCAGCGTCTCCGTGACGTCGACGTACGTCTCGGCCTCGTTCATGGCGAGCCAGAGGTTCGGCACCTCGAACGGCTCCAACCCTTCGTCGAGCAGCTCGGGGAACATCGGCCGGGATGGCGCGTCTGGCATCACCGCCGTGAGGGCGAGGAGCCCCGCCTGCTTGTGGTCCCAATGGTTGATGTAGCCGTTGCCGAACCACAGCCGCGACGGATCGGGCGCCAGCAGGACCTCGGGCCGGAGCCGGCGAACCTCGCGGCACACCTTCCGGCGCGTGTCGAGCGTCACCTCGAGCATGCCGTCGACCTCGCCCAGGAACGTGACGCTCTTCACGCCGAGGACGGCGGCGGCGGCGCGCTGCTCGCGTTCGCGGACCGGACGCAGCTCCTCGCGCGTGACGCCGGGCTCGTTCGACCCCGCGGATCCGTCCGTGATCACGACGTAGTGAACGTCGCAGCCGTCGCGGGCCCATCGCGCCACCGTGCCGCCGCACATGAACTCGGCATCGTCCGGATGCGCGAAGAGCACGAGTGCGCTCGAGAAGGTTCGGTCGGTCATGGCCATTCCAGCCTACCGACCCTCCACCGTTCCGCGAGCACCCGGGCGACGAGCCCTCTCATCCCTTGCCGGGGCGCCGATACGCTCGCATCGGCATCCCGTCGCGCGGTCGCAAGGTGACGACCGGCTGCAGCTCGACCCTGCGCCTCGGGTCGTGCTCGAAGCGCCAGGTTCGCCCGATCGTCGGCAGCAGGACGCTCGCCTCGAGCTCGGCGAACCCCTCACCGATGCACATCCGGGGACCGCCGCCGAAGGGCAGGAACGCATGGCGGTGAGCCCGCTCCTCCTCCAGCCACCGCTCCGGCCGGAAGGTCGCGGGGTCGGCCCACCAGCGCGCGTCGTGATGCAGGAGCCACGGCGACACGATCACGACGGCGCCCGCAGGGATCCGGATGCCGTCGGCGAGGTGTTCCGATACGGCTCTCCGTCCTATCGCCCAGGCCGGCGGGTAGAGCCGCATGGACTCGTCCAGCACCGCCCGGACGAACGCTTCGTCGTCCAGCCGCTCGTGGAACCGCGCCTCGACGTCCCGGTGCTCCGAGAGCAGGAGCCACGTCCACGTGAGTGCGTTCGACGTCGTCTCGTGCCCCGCGAGGAAGATCGTGATGGCCTCGTCACGCACCTGTTGATCGGTCATGCCGGTCCCGGTGTCCTTCGCACTGATCAGCCGCGACAACAGGTCGTCCCCGAGGACGCCCGCGTTCCGGCGCTCCGCGATCAGGCCGTAGACGATCTCGTCGAAAACGGCGCGTGCGCGGCGGAACCGGCGTGTCGAGGGGATCGGCAAGCGCTCGGTGATCGGAAGCAGCAACGAGAAGACCCGGTCGAACTGATCGAGGACCTCGGTGAGCGCCCCGCCGATCCGAACGGTCCCGGTCTCATCGATCCCGGACCCGAACAGCGTCTGCGCGACGATCCCGAGGGTCAGCCGCGCCATCTCTTCCCGGACATCGATCACCTCGCTATCGACCCATCGCTCCCCAGCACGCTCCCCCAGCTCTCGGATCGTCGGAGCGAAGTCGACGATCCGCTCGCGGTGGAACAGCGGTTGGATCAGACGACGCTGTCGCCGGTGGTACTCCCCCTCGCTCGTCAGCAGGCTCTCGCCCAAGACGCGCTTCGCGGCCTGCATCGTCGGTCCCTTCGAGAACGCGCGGCTGTCCGTCGCCAGCACGTCCCACACCAGGTCCGGATGGTTGACCACGTAGAGATCCAGGCGCGGAACCCGGACCCGGACCACGTCGCCC
>DASWDB010000019.1:0-9119 GCA_036395715.1 Actinomycetota bacterium
AGAACTCGAAGGCCGTCCACCCGATCAATTGGACGAGGTTGGCGAGCGAGGGCACGTAGGACCCGCGCCGCCCGAGCACCGGCCGGAAGAGCACCATCGACGGGACACCGTCGCGGGCGCCGGCGGCGGCGACGAGCCCCAGCGGGACGCACCCGATCGCGGTCCCGATCACGATCGCGAGCGTCGCCATCGGCAGCCCGAGCCCCGGGACGAGGAGCGCCCCGCTCACGAGGACGAGGAGCCCGATCGACAGGTCGCCCCAGAGCACGGCCAGATCGAGCCCCGTGAAGCGTCGGAGCGCCTTCGGGACGGGTCGGATCCCCCAGTTCGGCGCCTCGCGCTCGAGGGCGGCCTCGAGCCGTTCGGTTACCGATGGGATCGGTTCCGCGGGTGCGGTCGGTGTCATGAGCTCCCTCCGCCGGTCCTGACCGGATCAGGTTCGAAGGGTCGCCGGCTCCGCAACCGGCCTCTCAGCCCGGTCCCACCGGGCTCCCCTGCTTGCGTTCCACGCTAGCACGGGGTCGAGCGATCACCGCCGTCCCGGACCGGATGCGATCACCGCTCGCCGGAGTCCGCCGGCCGCCCGCCGCATCAGCCGCCGGAGCACGGGCGCGTACAGACGTGCGGCCGCCTCGCCAACCACCGGGACCCGCAGGCGGATCGTCTCGATCCAGATGAACCGCGTGCCCCCGGGTTCGGGCGCGAGCGTCCAGGTGCCCTCGCCGGCGACGAGGCCCCCGTGCCGCAGGACGAGCCGTCGTGGCGGCTCCCACCCGATCACCTCCATCGGCTCGGTGAAGGCGGGGAGCCCGAGGAGCCGGGTGCGCACCGCGAGCCGGACGCCGACGCCCTCCCGCTCCGCCGACACCACGTCGACGCGATCCGCATCGAGCATCCAAGCCGCCTGGTGCTCCCAATCG
Organism: Actinomycetota bacterium; assembly: GCA_036395715.1. Lineage (GTDB taxonomy): Bacteria > Actinomycetota > UBA4738 > UBA4738 > HRBIN12 > AC-51. The sequence continues at coordinate 921 of DASWDB010000019.1, forward strand.
AGCAGGATCGCCCAGGCCTCTTCGGGAGGACACGGGAGCGATGTTTCGACCCGGACGAGCACGGTCACACGAGCGGGCCGGTCACGGCTTCGACCGCAGCAACGAGGGTGCCGTCGTGCACGAGCTCGACCGCCGCCTCGATGTCCGGTCCGAACTCCCGGTCGTGGCCGACGAAGGGGACGCGACGCCGGACGGCATGCACCGCGGCCAGGGTCGCCGGCCCCGGTTCGAGAGGGGCGCGCAGATCCAGCGCCTGCGCGGCGGCGAGCGCCTCGAGCGCGAGCACGGTCTCGGCGTTCGTCACGATCTCGCGCGCGTGACGTGCGCTCGTCATCCCCATGCTCACGTGATCCTCCTGGCCGGCGCTCGACGGGATCGAATCGACGGATGCCGGATGCGCGAGCGACTTGCATTCGGACACGACGGAGGCGGCGGTGTACTGGATCAGCATGAACCCGCTGTTGAGGCCGCTCTCGGGGACCAGGAACGGCGGGAGGCCGTTGGAGGTCTTCGGGTCGAGGAGCCGGTAGAGACGCCGATCGCTGATGGACGCCAGCGACACCAACGACAGCGCGAGCGCATCCATCGCGACGGCGACCGGCATCCCGTGGAAGTTGCCGCCGCTTCGGACGTCGTCGTCCTCGACCAGGACGATCGGGTTGTCGCTCACGCTGTTCGCCTCGATCGACAGCACCTCACGCACGTGCCGACAGGTGTCCCGCGTGGCGCCGTGGACCTGCGGGGCGCACCGCAGCGAATAGGCGTCCTGCACGAGGTGCGGGGACGCTCGGTGCGACTCCCGGATCGGTGAGCCGTCCAGCAGGGCGCGGAGGTTCGTCGCGCTGGCCGCCTGCCCGGGGTGCGGTCGGAGCCGCTGGAGCCGCTCGTCGAAGGGGGCGTCGGTCCCGAGCGACGCTTCGATCGTCATCGCGGCGACCACGTCCGCCGCTCGAGCGAGGCCCTCGGCACGAACCAGCGCGAGGGTGCCGATCGCGAGCATCCCCTGGGTCCCGTTGACGAGCGCGAGCCCTTCCTTCGCCTGGAGCTCGAGCGGATGCAAGCCCGCTCGAGCGAGGCCGTCGGCCGCCGCCTCCGTCGCGCCCCCGCTCGTGAGCAGCCGGCCGAGCCCGATCAGCGGCAAGGCCAGCCCGGCGAGCGGCGCGAGGTCACCCGACGCCCCGAGCGAGCCCTGCTCGGGGACCGCCGGGACGACGTCGCGGTTCAGCATCTCGACCATCAACTCGATGACCTCCGCCCGCACGCCCGAATGCCCGAGCGCGAGCACGTGCGCACGGAGCAGGAGCATCGCGCGCGCCTCCTCGCGCGACAGCGGTCGTCCGACCGCGGTCGCGTGGGAGGTGACGATGCCGCGCTGCAGCGCCGAGGTCTGTTCCGGGGCGATCCGCGTATCGGCGAGCGCGCCGAAGCCTGTCGTGACGCCGTACATCGTCCGGCCGCCGGCGACGGCGCGCTCGACCACCTCGCGCGCGGCGCGCACGCGTTCGCGGGCGGGGCCCGCGAACGCCACATCCGCGCCGCGCGCCACCGCGACGACATCCTCGAGCGTTAGCGGCTCCCCGACCGATACCGGCACGGCGGCAAGGCTACGGGCGGGGCGGCCGGCGGGCAAACGTCGCCGTTATGCTCCGGCCGAGGAGGTGCGAGGGATGCTCCACGGCGAATACGTCGCGCTCCGGGCGGTGGAGCGCGAGGATCTCCCGGTGCTGCACGAGCTCCTGGACGACGACCTCGAGCTGATGACGCGCGCCTCCGACATGCCGGCGCGCCCCGCCTCCCTCGCCGAGCTCGAGCATCGGTTCGACGAGCGGCTCGAGGAGTCCGATCCTCGGACGATGCGCTTCGTGATCGAGGTCGACGACGAGCTGATCGGCGAATGCGAGCTCCATTTCATCGATCACTTCCAGCGGACGTGTCACCTGGGGATCACCCTCGGACGGGCGTACTGGTCCAAGGGGTTCGGCCAGGATGCCGTCCGGGCCCTCGTCGACTTCGCCTTCCGCGACCTGGCGATGCGCAAGGTCGGCCTGGAAGTCCTCGCCGACGATGAACGGGCGGTGGGTGCGTACACGAAAGCCGGCTTCGTCGAGGAGGGCCGGCTCCGCGCCCACGCCTGGTTCGACGGTGGGGTCCACGACACGCTCGTGATGGGGATCCTCCGCGAGGAATGGAGGTCCGGCCACCACCACTAGGCACTAGGCACCGGCGGTCGACCGGTGGGACAGACGGGGGATATCGAGTCCACGCGGCCGGGCGATTGCATGGGGCATCGTCGGTGGGTACGGTTCGCAGGTCGTGCGCAGCTTCCCCCTCGCCGATACCGCGATGTCCCGGTCACCCCAACGCATCCGCGTTCTGGTGGCGGATGACGAGCCTGCCCTCCGGGGTGCCCTCGCCGAGCTCCTCGCGCAGGAGGACCGGATCTTCTTCGTGGGAGCTGCCGCCGACGCCGACGAGGCGATCGCCCTCGCCGAACGGGAGCAGCCCGACGTCGCCCTGCTGGACGTCAAGATGCCCGCGGGCGGCGGCCCCCGGGCGGCTCGAGAGATCCAGCGGCTGTCCCCGGCGACCCGGGTCATCGCCCTGTCCGCGTTCGAGGACCGCCCGACGGTGCTCGAGATGCTCCGCGCCGGCTGTGTCGGCTACCTCGTCAAAGGGACCGCGGCCGAGGACATCGTGGGCTCGATCCGCCGCGTGGCGCAGGGCGGCACGAGCCTCTCCGACGAGGTCGTCGGGGGCATCGTGCACGAGCTCTCGTCCCAGCTCCGTCGCGAGGAGATCGAGAAGGAGCAGATCGAAGCTCGCCGCGACGAGATCCTGCGGTTCATCGATGGCGAGGGCATGTCCATGGCCTTCCAGCCGATCGTCAACCTCGAGGACCACGACGTGATCGGGGTCGAGGCGCTCGCGCGGTTCCGATCCTTCCCCATGCGCCGGCCCGACGAGTGGTTCGCCGAAGCCCGCGCCCTCGACCTGGGCGTCCAGCTCGAGCTCTCGACGATCCGGAAGGCCGCGCTCGGGCTCCCCAAGCTGCCGCCCCGCTCCTACCTGTCGGTCAACTGTTCCCACCGCGCCGCGCGCTCCCCCGAGCTGGCGCCGATCCTCGAGCCGGTCGCTGAGCGCATGGTCGTCGAGATCACCGAGCACGAAGCCGTCGATGACTACGAGGAGCTCGCCCGCTGGCTAGCACCGCTCCGCGCGCTCGGCGTGCGGATCGCGATCGACGACGCCGGCGCAGGCTACGCCAGCTTGCGCCACACCCTGCAGATCGCACCCGACATCGTGAAGGTCGACATCTCGCTCACCCGGTCGATCGACGGGGACCGCGGCAAGCGCGCGCTCGCGAAGGCCCTGATCTCCTTCGCCCAGGAGATGGACATGACGATCGTCGCCGAGGGGATCGAGACCGACGCCGAGCTGCAGACGCTCCTCGAGCTCGGCGTGCGATACGGGCAGGGCTACTTCCTGGCCCAGCCGGGCACGCTCCCCGGCGCTTGACCTCCAGGCTCAGGTCGTCCGGCGATCGATCGCCCAGGACGACCCCGGGGTGGATTTCGTGAAGTTCTTCATCTCCGTCGCGACCGCGACGACCTCGGCGAAGTGCGCGAAGCGCCGGCGTTGTGTGCTCGCGATCCCGATCGAGATCGTCAGCGGCGGGAACCGCTGCTGCTCCCCGCGCCGGTTCAGCACCTCGATCCACCCACGCTCGCGGTCGCCCTCGTCGTAATACTCGGGTGAACGATCGTCGAAGCGCTGGACGATGGTGTCCGCGACGAGCGCCGCCGCCGACGGCGGCACGACGAGGACGAAATCATCTCCCCCGAGATGACCGACGAAGGCGTCCCCCGGGACGAGCTCCTCGAGCACGTCCTCCATCGTCCGCGCGAGCTCCTGGATCACCTGATCCCCGCGCGCGAACCCGTAGTGGTCGTTGAACGCCTTGAACTGGTCGAGGTCGGCGTAGAGCAACGCGAACTCGTTCCCCGAGGAGACGCGGTCTTCGATCTCCTCCTGGATCCGGACGTTCCCCGGCAATCCGGTCAGCGGGGACTCGTCCTTCATCTCCTTCGACCGGCGGAGGACGCCGCGCACCCTCGCGAGGAGCTCCGGCGTATCGAACGGCTTGACGATGTAGTCGTCGGCCCCGATCGCGAATCCCTCGAGCTTGTCCGCGGAGAGCCCGCGGGCGGTGAGGATGATCACGGAGACCGCCGCGGTCCGGGGGTCCTGGCGAAGCAGGCGGGTCAGCTCGAACCCGTCCACGTGGGGCATCATCACGTCGGTGATGACGAGGTCCGGCGCGTCCTGCTGGACCAGCTGGATCGCCTGCTCCCCGTCATTCGCGACCCGAACCCGATACCCCGCGGCCGCCAGCTCGATCTCGAGGAGTCGGGCGATGAACGGATCGTCGTCGACCACGAGCAGTTTCTCTCCGCCCGGGTCCGGTCCGCGCTCTCCGTCGCTCACGTCGACACGCACATCCTCGGCAGCTCCCTCTCGATCGGCGCTCGGTCCCACCGACGCATCGGCAGCTTACCGTCCCCACCCGGAGGGGTCGCGGAGGCGCCGGAAAGGGGACGGCAACACCGGCGCCGTGGGACGATGGGTGCCTCGCAGCGCGTGAAGGGGTTCCTCGACGATGCAGGTGCTCGATACGTTCCTCGATGCGATGGGCGACACCCCACTCGTCCGCCTCCGCGGCGTGACGCGGGGGCTACGTCCGACGGTGCTCGCCAAGCTCGAGATGCTCAACCCGGGCGGGTCGGTGAAGGACCGCATCGGGATCCGGATGATCGAGGCGGCCGAACGCGAGGGGAAGCTCCGTCCCGGCGGCACGATCGTGGAGCCGACGTCGGGGAACACGGGTCACGGGCTGGCGATCGCGGCGGCGGTCAAGGGCTACGACTGCATCTTCGTGATGCCGGACAAGATGAGCCAGGAGAAGATCGCGCTCCTCCGAGCGTACGGGGCGGAGGTCGTGATCTGCCCGACCGCGGTGGCGCGCGAGTCGCCAGAGTCCTACTACTCGGTGGCCGACCGGCTGGCTTCGGAGATCCCGGGCGCGTTCCAACCGAACCAGTACTTCAATCCCGTCAACCCGCAGACGCACGAGGAGACGACCGGTCCCGAGATCTGGCGACAGACCGACGGGACGATCGACGTGTTCGTGGCCGGGGTCGGGACCGGCGGCACGATCACCGGCGTCGCCCGTTTCCTCAAGCGGATGAAGCCGTCGGTCACGATCGTGGGCGCCGACACGGAGGGGTCGGTGTACACGGGGGACACCCCCCGGCCGTACCTGACCGAAGGGATCGGAGAGGACTTCTGGCCCGACACCTTCGATCCTGCCCTCGTCGATCGATGGGTGCGGGTTCCCGACCGTGAAGCGTTCCTGACCGCGCGTGCCGTAACCCGCCAGGAGGGGATCCTGATCGGCGGCTCGGGTGGCTCGGCCGTTGCCGCCGCCCTCACGGTCGCACGCGACCACGACGAGGGCGCGACGATCGTCGTCCTGCTCCCTGATACCGGCCGTCAGTACCTTTCGAAGCTCTTCTCAGATTCGTGGATGCGTCAGTACGGCTTCCTCGAGGGACCGGAGGTGATCCGGGTCGAGCAGGTGCTCGGCGTCAAGGGCGGCGAGCTGCCCGCCGTGATCACCGTCCTCGCGCATGACAAGGTGCGCCAGGCCGTCGACGTGTTGCAGACGCACAGCATCTCGCAAGCGCCGGTCGTCCGCGAGGGATCGACCGACGTCGCGCAGTTCGTCGGATCGATCCGTGACCGTGAGCTGCTCGAGCGGGTGTTCCGCGACCCGGACGCGCTGCAGGCCGACGTCGCCTCGGTCATGGCGCCGCCGATCCCCGTCGTCGAGTGGGACGCGGCGGTCGACGACGCGTTCGAGGAGCTCGAGCGAGCCCCGGCCGTACTCGTGGCGAAGGCCGGCCAGGTCCTCGGCGTCCTGACCAGGAGCGACCTGTTGGACTTCCTCGCACACCGTCGGCAGGCGCCTTCGCGCCAAGGCCCGATCTAGGTAGTGCTCGCGCTCGGGATCGACGTCGGCGCGCCGCGCAAGGGGTTGGACCTGGTCCTGCTGGACGGCGGCCGCGAGCCGGTGCGGGTCGTCTCGAAGGTCGGGATCGACCGCCTCGGGCTCCTGATCGGCGAGCTCAAGCCCGACGTGATCGCGATCGACGCGCCGCCCGCGTGGGCCCCGAACGGATCGTCGCGCCTGACGGAGCGGCTGCTCGCGCAGTGCAACATCCACGCGTTCAACACCCCGTCGGCGCGCGAAGGGTCCGGCCATCCGTTCTACGCGTGGATGGAATCCGGCTTCCAGGTGTTCGCGGTGGTGGCCGCGCGAGGCTACCCACGCTACCGGGCGGGAGGCCCGCGGGGTACTGCGATGGAGGTGTTCCCCCACGGCAGCGCGGCGGTCCTCGCGGGCTGTCTCCCACCGAGGGGCGCGAAGAAGAAGCCGTGGCGCGAACGGATCCTGGCGGCCCAGGGTGTCCCCACCGCGGACCTGACGACCGCCGACCGGATCGACGCTGCCCTCTGTGCGCTGACCGGCCTGCTCGCGCTCGAGGGGAAGCGATCGGCACCGGGTGACCCCAAGGAAGGGGTGATCGTGCTCCCCGCAGCATCGCTCCCCGCGCGGCCCTTCCGCCCGGCGCCAGCCGAGGCGCACGACGAGGCCGCGCTGCCGCTGTTCCGCGAGTGCGCATGCGGCGACCCTGCGTGTCACGAGCTCACGCGGACCGAGTTCGCGCCGGGGCACGACGCGAAGCGGAAGTCGCGGTTATGGGCGAGCGCCCGCACCGGCACGCTCGCGGTCGAGGAGCTGAGGAGACGCGGATGGGTGATCCCACCGGAGATGCGATGAGGTTCGAGACGGCCGCGATCCACGCGGGCCAGGACCCCGAGCCGGTGTACGGCTCGGTCAACGTGCCGATCTATCAGACGTCCACGTACGTGCAGGAGGAGGTCGGCACGCCGAAGGTGTGGGACTACGCGCGCGGCGGGAACCCGACGCGCGCCGCCTTCGAAGCAGCGCTCGCCGCCCTCGAGGGTGGCGAACGCTGCTTCGCGTTCGCGAGCGGGATGGCGGCGGAGACGACCCTGCTCCTGACGCTCCGTCCGGGTGATCACGTCCTGTTGGCCGACGATGTCTACGGCGGGACCTACCGGCTGCTCTCGAAGGTGCTCGGCCCCTGGGGGCTCGCGTTCGACACGTGTGACATGACCGACCCGCGATCGGTCGAGGCCGCACTTCGGGCGAACACCCGGATCGTCTGGGTGGAGACCCCGTCGAACCCCTTGCTCAAGATCGTCGACATCGCGGCGGTGTCGTCGGCCGCGCACGCGGGCGGGGCGAAGGTCGTCGTCGACAACACGTTCGCGACGCCCGCCGCGCAGCGTCCGCTCGCGCTCGGCGCCGACGTGGTCGTGCACAGCGTCACGAAGTTCATCGGGGGTCACTCGGATCTGATCGGTGGCGCGCTCGTCGCGAGCGACGCCGACCTGGTCGAGCCGGTCGCCTTCCTCGTGAACGCGGTCGGCGCCGTGCCGGGCCCGATGGACTGCTACCTCGCGCTCCGCGGGCTGAAAACCCTCGCGATGCGGATGGAACGTCATGCGGCGTCGGCGGGCGCGATCGCCGCGTTCCTCGACTCCCATCCGAAGGTCAACCAGGTGTACTATCCGGGCCTGCCGGGCCATCCGGGACACGACCTCGCCGCGCGACAGATGACGGGGTTCGGGGGCGTCGTCTCGTTCACGGTCGGCTCGGCGGTCGAAGCGCTCGAGGTCGCGCGGCGTACCGAGCTGTTCTTTCTGGCGGAGTCGCTCGGTGGCGTCGAGTCGCTGATCGAGGTCCCCGGTCCGATGACCCATGCAAGCGTCGCGGGGTCGCCGATCGAGGTGTCGCCCGAGCTGATCCGCCTCTCCGTCGGCGTGGAGCATCCCGACGATCTGATCGAGGACCTCGGTCGCGCGCTGGGGTGACGTGAAGCGCCGGTCCGCGGCCCTCGTGTCGGGGATGCTGGTTCTCGTTCGCCCATGCTCCCGCGCGCGCCGAGGTACCCGCGGCGACGCCGTCGCGCTTCCTCCCGGGCCGACCACCCCGTGAGCATGGCGTGGACACCCGACGGCACGCGGCTCTTCTTCGACAAGCAGGTGACG
>DASWDB010000020.1:0-42117 GCA_036395715.1 Actinomycetota bacterium
GGAGGGGCACGACTACACCGACGCGCTCAACCGTCCGAGCCCCAACCCCTACGCTATCCAGGGCCTCGTTCCCTTCTTCGACGGAGCGAGGCTGATCCTCGGACTGCTGTTCATCGTGGTCATGGGCTTGGCCGTGGCGTCGCTCGTGGTGCGCTTCCGCCGAGGCGACGGGGAAGAACGTGAGCAGATCAAGTGGCTGATGTTCGCGGGAGCTGCCACCGTGATCTGGTTCGCCCTGCCCCTCAACCATGGGAACGGTGGATGGCCCGACTTCGTCCAGGGATTCGTCCTCGCCCTGATCCCGTTGTCGATCGGCGTCGCGATCTTGAAGTACCGGCTCTACGACATCGACGTCGTGATCCGCAAGACCGTCGTGTTCGGCGTCCTCGCCGCGTTCATCACGCTGGTGTACGTCGCGATCGTTCAAGGGCTGGGATCGCTGTTCACCGACACGTTGGTCCTGCGGATCGTGGCGACGGCGCTCGTCGCGGTCGCGTTCCAGCCCGTACGCGATCGCGCGAACCGGCTCGCGAACCGGCTCGTCTACGGGGATCGAGCGACGCCCTACGAGGTGCTCGCGCGCTTCGGCGAGCGCGTCGGCGAGACGTATGCGAGCGACGACGTGCTGCCACGGATCGCACGGGTGATCGCCGAGGGAACCGCGGCGGCCCGTTCGGACGTTTGGCTCCGGCTGGGGGACAGGCTCACGCTCGCGGCCTCGTGGCCCGTCGTCGAACCGCAGGGTTCGTTCGCGATGGAGGGCGACGAGCTCCCCCCGATCGATGCCGACCGGGTTGCGCCCGTGCGCCACCAGGGAGAGCTCCTCGGCGCGATCGCCGTGACCAAGCCGGCGAGCGAACCGCTCGGCGCCGGGGAAGCCGAGCTCCTGGACCGTCTCGCGGAGCAGGCGGGGCTCGTGCTCGCGAACGCGCGGCTCACCGCCGATCTGGAGGCTCGACTGATGCAGATCGCGCAGCAAGCCGCCGATCTCCGTGCCTCCCGGCAAAGGATCGTGGCCGCGCAGGACGAGGAACGTCGACGCTTGGAGCGCAACATCCACGACGGAGCCCAGCAGCACCTGGTCGCGCTCGCCGTGAAGCTTCGCCTCGCGAAGAGCGCCCTCCAGAAGGACCCGGCGCACGGACGACGGATGCTCGAAGAGATCCGCGGAGAGGTCGACGCGGCGTTGGACACCTTGCGATCGCTCGCTCTGGGCATCTACCCCCCGCTCCTCGAGGAGCAAGGCATCGCCGCCGCGCTCGCTGCCCAGTACGTGCGGAGCAGTCTGCCCGTCCGGATGGCGAGCGACGGGATCGGGAGGTATCCGATCGAGCTCGAGGCCGCCGTGTACTTCTGCACCCTCGAGGCGCTGCAGAACGCGGCGAAGTACGCGCACGCGAGCGCGATCACGATCTCGTTCCGGGAACTGGACGGCGCCCTCGAGTTCAGCGTCGTCGATGACGGTGTCGGCTTCGATCCGACGTCGCGACCGGCGGGAAGCGGCATCCAAGGGATCCGCGACCGGATGGCGGTGTTCGGTGGGGATGCCGAGATCGCGTCGTCGCCCGGCGCCGGGACCACGGTCGTCGGACGGGTGCCCGTCCACGAAACGGTGCGGGCATGAGGCGCCGAGCGGCGATCGCGTTCCTGGTGGCGCCGCCGCTCATCCTCGTGGCGGCCTGCGGCGTGAACGCCTGGGCGGGGAGGAGCTGGGTTGATCCCCTCGAATGGGCACCCCTCGCGCTGGCCTGCGCCGCCGTCGGGTCCCTCCTTTGGCTCCGGCGTGCCGGTGGGGCGATCGCCGGGCTGTTCATCTACATGGGGATCGGGCTGCCGGTCGGCACGATCGTCGAGGCGTACGCACGAGGGGCGGTCGAACACGGTCTTCCCGGGGCGTCATGGGCGGCGTGGCTCTTCCAAACGTCCCTGGGCTTGTCGCTCGGCTTCTACCTGATCCTGCAGCTGTTCCCCACGGGCGCACCCTTGTCACGTCGATGGCGGGCCCTCGTCTGGCTCACGATCGCGACCGGGGCGGTCGTGCTCCTGACGTCGGCGCTGGGGATGACGCCCGAGTTCACGGCGAACTTCCCGGGGGTGGTGCATCCGCTCCAGGTCCTCCCCGCCGCAACAACGGATCTCCTCGACGGGATCGGCGGGGCCGGCACGTTGATCTTATTCGTCGCGTCGGCCGTCGAGATCGTCCTGCGATACCGACGCTCCGCCGGGGAGGGGCGAGCCCAGATGAAGTGGTTCGCCGCGGCCTCTGCATTGGCGGCGGGCGGTTTCATCGTGGGCTTCGCCACGCTTCCGGACAACCCGGCGATCGCCTTCGCGTTGCTCTCCCCACTGATCCCGATCGCCGCCGGCATCGCGATCCTGAAGTACCACGTCTACGACATCGACATCGTGATCTCGAAGACGGTGGTCTTCGCGTTGCTCGGCGTGTTCATCGCGGCCGTCTACGTGGCGATCGTGGTCGGGATCGGGACCGTCGCCGGCAACACGACGAGCCCCGCACTCTCGATCGCCGCCACCATCCTGGTGGCGGTGTTGTTCCAGCCAGTGCGGGTGCGCGCGCAACGCCTGGCGAACCGGCTGGTCTACGGCGAGCGGGCCACGCCGTACGAAGTGATGGCGGGCTTCTCCGGACGGGTCGCTGACGCCGTTTCGACCGACCGGGTCCTGCCGCAGATGGCCGAGGCGGCGGGCCGGGGGGTCGGAGCCGTCGAAGCGTCTGTTCGCGTCCGTCTGCCCGGTGGGCTCGAGCGGGTGGAGCGGTGGTCGGCGCCGGGCGCCACCACGGACCGCGTCGCCGAGCCGTTGACGATCACGATCGGTTATCAGGGAGAACCCGTAGGGGACCTGAGCGTGACGAAGTCGCCGACCGACCCCTTGACGCCGGCGGAGCAGGTGCTCCTGCGCGATCTTGGCGCGCAAGCGGGGCTGGCGCTGCACAACGTCCGATTGTCCGAAGAGCTCGAGACGCGTCTGCGCGAACTGGACGTGCAGGCCGCGGCGCTGCGCCTGTCGCGTGAGCGCCTGGTCACCGCGCGCGACGCGCAGCGCCGCGGCCTCCAGCGCGATATCCACGAGGGACCCGAGCGGCAGCTGCTCGACATCCGGCAGCGGCTCCACCAGGTACGCGATGCCGACGAACTGGACGAGCTGATAACGCAGACGAACGACACCCTCGACGGGCTCCGCGACCTGGCGCGCGGGATCTTCCCGCCGCTCTTGGCCGAGCAGGGTGTCGTCGCCGCGCTCCGAGCCCATATCCGCAAGACGGGGGCGAACGCAACGGTCGAAGCGGGGCTCGGCTTCGACGATCAGCGCTTCGACGCCGACACCGAGGCGGGTGTGTACTTCTGTTGTCTCCAAGCGATCCAGAACGTGATCCGCCATGCGAACAATGCGCCGTGCGTGGTCGCGCTGTCCCGCGATGCGGACGCGATCGCGTTCGAGATCCGCGATGCCGGCCCCGGGTTCGATGTCGCGACCACGCCGCGTGGCATGGGCCTGCAGATCGTCCAGGATCGAGTCGACGCACTCGACGGATCCCTGGAGGTCGCAAGCGGCCCGGGACGAGGGACGCGGGTCGCCGTCCGCCTGCCTATCCGAGAGCTGGAGTCGGTCGGATGAGCGACACGGATCGCGAGCGCGCGAACGCACGGAGGATCGCGATCGGGCTCGTCGCGCTCTTCGTCGCGCTCTGGGTGATCCGTCTGATCCTGGGCATCGCCACCGGCAGCCTGACCGACCAGTCGAGCTGGATCCTGGACCTGATCTTCGACGCCAGCGCGATCGTCTTCTCCACGTTGATCCTGCTCGTCGGGTGGGCGATCGTGACCCGACAGCCGAGGAACACGATCGGCTGGCTCCTGATGCTGATCCCGATCCTCGGGATCCTCGGATTCGTGGTCGGCGATTACGCGACCCAGGCCCTCGCGACCCACCCGGGATCGCTCCCGTTCGGTCGGGTCGCCGCCTGGTTCGATCGTTGGCTGATCGTCGCCGTCCTCGCGATCTTCATCCCGTTGTTCCTGTTGTTCCCTGACGGGAGGCTCCCGTCGCGACGGTGGCGCCCGGTCCTGTGGTTCACGATCGCCGCCACGGTCGTCACCGTGGTCGGGTTCGCCGTGACGCCGGGACGCTTGACCGGCGCCTTCTCCGACCTCACGAGCGTCACGGTGACGAACCCGCTCGGCATCGATGCGTTCGCCGGGTCGATCGATGTCATCACGCAGCTCGCGGGGATCGCGATCGTGATCAGCGCGTTCCTCGCAGGTGCCGCCATCGTCGTCCGGTTCCGGGGGGCATCGGGGGAGGTCCGTCAGCAGATCAAGTGGCTCGCGTTCGTGGGGGCCGCGCTCATGGTCGAGTTCGTCGTCGGGATCGTGGTAACGGCGATCGTGGGCGACCGGTCCAGCTCGTCGGACACCGTCGGCAACATCCTGTTCGCGATCTGGACCCTCACGCTGCTCGGTGGGATCCCCGTCGCGTGCGCCATCGCGATCCTCAAGTACCGCCTCTACGACCTCGACGTCGTGGTCCGCAAGGCCGTGGTCTTCGGCCTGCTGGCCGTGTTCATCACCGCCGTCTACGCCGCGATCGTCGGCGTGCTGACCACCCAGGTGAGCTCGGCGATCGGCTCGTTCGCCGCGGCTGCGACCTTGGCGGTCCTTTTCGCGCCGGCACGCGATCGTGCACGGAGACTCGCCGACCGCCTCGTCTACGGGAAGCGAGCAACCCCGTACGAGGTCTTGGCGGACTTCTCGAGCCGGGTCGGCGAGGCCTATGCCGCCGACGACGTCTTGGATCGGATGGTGGGCGTCCTGGCCAACGGGACCGGAGCCGAGGTTGCGACCGTCTGGCTGAACGTCTCGAACGACCTCCGGCCCGCAGCGACGTTCCCCGAGGGAGCCACGCCGGCCGAAGGGACCTCGGTCCCCGTCGTGCATCACGGGGAGGAGCTGGGTGCGCTCTCGATCAGGATGCCCGCGTCCGACCCGGTCGATCCAACCAAGCGGAAGCTCGTCGAAGACCTCGCGGCGCAGGCGGGTCTGGTGCTCCGGAACGTCCGCCTGATCGAAGAGCTCCGCGCGTCGCGGCAACGGCTCGTGGCCGCGCAGGACGAAGAGCGGCGCAAGCTGGAACGCAACCTCCACGACGGCGCGCAGCAACAGCTCGTGGCGCTTTCGGTGCAGCTCAAGCTTGCGGAGCAGCTCGCGGGCAAGGACACCGAGAAGGAGCGAGCACTGCTCGCGAGGCTTGCCTCCCAAGCGAACGGGGCCCTCGCGGATCTCCGCGACCTGGCGCGCGGGATCTACCCACCCTTGCTGGCGGACAAGGGGCTGGCCGCGGCGCTCGAGAGCCAAGCGCGGAAAGCCGCCGTGCCCACGACCGTCGAAGCCGATCGCATCGGGCGTTACCCGGAGGAGATCGAGTCGACGATCTACTTCTGCACCCTCGAGGCGCTCAACAACGTCGCGAAGTACGCAGAAGCCGGTCGCGCGATCGTGCGGCTGTCCCAGCCGGACGGCCACGTCGAGTTCACGGTCGACGACGACGGGCGTGGGTTCGATGCCGCTGCGTCGAGCTACGGCACCGGCCTGCAGGGGATGGCCGACCGCTTGGATGCGGTCGGCGGCGAGCTGCGGGTCGAGAGCCGTCCGGGGCACGGCACGAGCGTCACCGGGCGGGTGCCGGTCGGAGAGGCGCGATGACCGCTCGAACGGCGACGCTGATCTCTCGGATCGTGATCGGGCTCGGGCTCCTGATGATCGCGGTCGCGATCCTCGTGAGCCGAACGACGACGTGGCGAGCGGATCCCCACGAGATCGTGGTGATCCCCCAAGGACTCACGTCTCGGGTCGTCGACGCCGCGGCGACCCTTCGGAACGATCCCGAGGCTGCGACGGACCCATCGCTGGCCGACGCGCCCGAGGTGATGCAGCACGAGCAGGACCGCGTGGCGCAGGGCGTGAAGCTCACGACCACGGCCAACTCCCCGGGCGCGGGCATCGTCTTGGTGGTCAGCCTGCTGTGGATGGGGACGGGGAGCGTGATCGTCTCCCGGCAACCTCGCAACCTGGCCGGGTGGGTGTTCCTCGCGCTCGGCTTCTTGATCGTCCTGGAAGGACTCAGCCAGATCATGGTGTTCGCCGCGTTGAAGGCGGATGCAGGCATCCCACTCGTGTCGGCATGGGCCATCGCGGGCGAATACGCGGTCTTCCCCATGGTCCTGTTGCCCCTGTTGTGGCTGCTCTTCCCCGACGGCCGGCCGCCCTCGCCACGGTGGCGCTGGGCGGTGCGCGGGTTCGTCGTCGCGGTGGGAGTCGCCTTGGCCGCCTACGTGGTCACGCCCGGGCCACTGAACAACTTCGTGGACTTCGGGGTCCTGTACATGAACCCGCTGGCAGTGTCAGCTTTGTCGGGGATCGCGCCCGCGATCACCGGCATCGGCGGCATGATCGCGTTGATCCTCGGGATCGCGACGATCTTCGGCGTTCGAGGTCGATTCAAGCGGGCGACCGGCGATGAACGGCAGCAGCTCCGCTGGCTCGTCTTCGTCACGACGCTCGCGGGAGTGCTGTTCTTCGTCATCTTCGGGAGCGGGCTCATCGCCGAGCAGGTCTTCCATCATCCGAACCCGCATGTGGGCGGCGTCGATGTCTTCGACCTGCTGTTCGGCCTGTTGGCGGGGCTGATCGTGCTCGGGATCCCCGGTGCCTATCTGATCGCGATCTACCGCTACCACCTCTGGGACCTCGACGTCGTGATCAAGAAGGCGCTGGTCTTCGCCGTCGTGGCGGGAGGTCTCACGGTCGTGTCGCTCGGCGTGCTCCTGCTTCTCCCAGTGCTGGTCGTCGGAACCGGCCTGACGTCCACGGAGCGTGGCGTCTTCGTCGTCGGGGTCGTGATCGGAACGCTGTTCGGTCCGCTTCGGCGTCTCGCGCGGCGAGCCGCCGACCGCGCCGTGTACCACACGCGGGCGACCCCGTACGAGGTTCTCACCGAATTCAGCGGCCGCGTCGGCGAGACGTACGCGACGGACGATGTGTTGCCGCGTATGGCGCAGATCCTCGCGACCGGCGCCGGCGCGTCGTCGGCCCGGGTGCTCCTCTCGGTTGGGGGCGACCTGCGCGAAGCCGCCGCGTTCGGCGGACCTGTGAACGGAACGGAACATCTCGTCGCGGTCACGCACCAGGGCCGAGAGCTGGGAGCGCTCGCGGTGACGATGCCGGCTAACGATCCGATGGATCCGACCAGGGAGAAACTCGTGCACGATCTCGCCGCCCAGGCGGGACCCGTGCTGCGGAACGTCGGACTGATCGAGGAGCTCCGGGCGTCACGTCAGCGCCTCGTCGCCGCCCAGGACGAGGAGCGACGCAAGATCGAGCGAAACCTCCACGATGGCGCTCAGCAGCAGCTGGTGGCGCTCGCGGTGCAACTGAAGCTGCTGGAGCAGACCGCGGGGAAGGATCCCGACCGCGACCGGCGGCTCGCCGCGACGCTCGGCTCCCAGGCCAGCGCGGCGCTCGAGGACTTGCGCGATCTGGCCCGGGGGATCTACCCGCCGCTCCTCGCCGACAAAGGTCTGTCCGCCGCGATCGAGGCGCAGGCGCGCAAGGCGGCCATCCCGGTGGAGGTCGGATCGAACGTCGCCGCGCGGTACCCACGAGACGTCGAGTCCGCCGTGTACTTCTGCATCCTCGAAGCCCTGAACAACGTGGCGAAGTACGCGCAGGCGACCAGCGCCACCGTCACCCTCGCTCAGGCGGACGGCCACCTCACGTTCGAGGTCAGCGACGACGGAGCGGGGTTCGATCCCGACGACGCGCGCAACGGGACCGGGCTGCAAGGGATGGCCGACCGCCTCGATGCGATCGGAGGTTCGCTCACGATCCGCAGCGTCCCCGGACTGGGCTCGACCGTCGGGGGCACGGTACCCATCTCCTAGGGCGCCCACACGTCGGCCGTCAGGACGGTCCCCCGCCCGTCACCGGCAGAACGCCCGTGACGCGGGTGCCTTTCCCGACGGCCGAATCCACGCGGAGCGACCCGCCCAACGCTCCGAGCCTGTCCACCATGTTCTGGAAACCGGCGCCCATCCCCTTGCCCCGCACATCGAAGCCGGCGCCGTCGTCGCTCACCGTGAAGACCAGGCCGGCTTCCTCCTCGCGAACATCCACCGTCACGGACGCCGCTTCCCCCGCGTACTTGCCGGCATTCTGGAGCGCCTCGAGGACGCAGAAGTAGACCGTTGCCTCGGCTTCGGCCGGATAGCGTGTGAGGTCGTCCGTGCGGACCATCGTCGGCCGGACCGCACGCCGTGCCGCTGAGGCGAGGGCCTCCTTGAGCCCCTTGTCCGCGAGCAGGGGTGGGTAGATCCCGTGGGCGAGGTCGCGCAGCTCCTGCAGCGTGTCGTCGACCGCCACCGACAGGCCGTCGAGAACCTGGACCGCCCGTTCTGGATCAGCGTCGAGCATCGTCCGGGCGAGCTTCGCCTTGATGCCGAGCGCCACCACGTGCTGCTGTGCTCCATCGTGGAGGTTGCGCTCGATCTGGCGGCGGGCCTCGTCGGCGGCCGCGACGATCCGTCCGCGTGACGCTTGCAGCTCCTCGGCTTGGCGACGCACTTCGTCGAGCGAAGCCTGGAGCGCGGAGTCGAGCCGCGCGTTGTGCAACGCCACGCCGAGCATCCGCCCCAACTCGATGACCGTGCGCTCCTCCTCGGGTGAGAAAGAATCGGCAACCGTGACCGCGCGCTCCACCACGATGACGCCCTGAAGCTCCCCGGCGTGTGACATCGGGGCCATACGGACGAACGCGTCCTCGCGACCCTCGAGCATCGCCGGGAGCCACACCTTCATCCACCCGTGGCCGGAGAGGCCCGCCTGGACGACCGTCCCAGGATCGAGTCCACGCAACTGCATCGGCGGCGGCCCGAAGTCCGGATCGCCGATCCACGGGTGGAGTGTCCCCTCATGCACGGTCCACAGCTCGACGGCCTGCAGGTGCAGCTCCGCTCGAAGGGACTCGGCGACCTGCAGCGCCAACTCATCCAAGGGGACCGCGCGCGTCATGCGCGACGTGAGCGTCCGCACGAGGTCACCGTCCGCGCGATGATCCCTCGCGACGAACCGGCGGGCAGCCCGTTCGAGGCGTGGGTATAGGGAGCGATACGCGAGGGCGGCGAACGAAACGACGAGGAGCGCAAGCCCGAGGAACCACCGCTCGCCCTCGACCGGGCTTCGTCCTGCCAGGAGGAGCACGGCGGCATACGCACCGGCTGCGACCACGAACAGCCCCGCCAGCGACACCGACGCGACGAAGGCGCCGTCGGCCGCGTGGGCAACCCATCCTCCGCGCAGCGAGAGCCCTGCGGGGACGACGGCGAGGAGACCGGGCGTTCCCGCGAGCCAAAGAGGCCACGTCCACCCGAGCAGACCGCCGAAGAGCGAGGCGACGCCGACCCCGACGAGCGACACCACGAGCCCGCACGCCAGCCACTTGGCCCACGCGTGCACGGTTATTCCGCCCGGAGGACGGCGGCCGGCCGCGTCCGCCGGGCCGCGATCGCGGGCCCGAGGCCCACGACCACCGCAAGCCCGATCGTCGCGGGGATCACGAGTGCGACGGCCCCCCACGCGATGACCGGCTCCACGATGACCCCGAGCCGGTCGGCGAACAGACCCCACGCCAACCTCCCGAGCAAGATGCCGGTCGGCACGCCGATCGCGAGCGCGACGGCGGCCAGGGTCGCCGATTGCCATGCGACGGTCCACATCACCTGCCCTCGCTTGAACCCGAGCGTACGCAGGATCGCCAGATCGCGACGCCGTCGCCGCACGGAGGAGATCAACAGGTGGACGAGCGTGCCCAACGCGACGACGGCGAACAACGCGGCCAACAGGAGCGGAAGCCGCTCCGACCGCAGCGCATCCCGCACCCGGAACCCCTGCGATCCGACGTCGCCTTCGACGGTGTTCGCGCCGAGCGGGTCCAAGACCCGGTTGACGCGCTCGTAGGTCGCCGACACATCCGCTCCGCGCGCGAACGTCGCGAGGACCAGGTTCTGGGTCGCATCCGGATAGAACACGTGGAGCCCGTCCATCGTCATCCCCGCACCCTGTCCCAGCCCGGTGCCGAAGCCGATGTCGGGGAAGACCGGGATGCCGACGACGGTCATCGGGATCGTCGTCTGACCTGCCTGAACCTGAACCTGGTTTCCGATCCCGACCCCGAGGGCCCGCGCGGTCTCCTGACCCAACGCCACTTCGTCGGACCGGTCGGGCCAGCGTCCGTCCCGCATCGACGTGTGCACGAGGGGCCCGCGGAGCGGCTCGAGAGCCCACGCGAAGACGTGTGCGCTGCCGCACGGGCCAGCGACATCCAGCGCGTTCTGGAAATTGCCGGCGGTCACGGCGTCGAACCCCGGATCCCCCTCCACCGCCGGGACCGCCTTGTCCTCGAAGCGGCTGCCGATGTAGGGGTGCCCGGCTGCGAACGCGAAGTCCACACCCCACAACCTGGGCGTGCTGCCGAAATGAACCGCACTCGCCGCGAACCCGAACGCACCGACCATCGCCGCCACGGCGATCGCGAGTCCGACCACGGCGCTCCGAACGGGGACCGCCGTTCGCCCGTGCCCGGGCTCGAGGGCCAGTCGTGAACCGGCGACCGCGGTCGGGGGCATCCCCACCCGAGCGAACGCGGCCGCGATACGCGACGGCCGCTCCGCACCGGCAAGCTCCGCCGTCCCCAGCACACCGGCGCGGGCCCCGGCCATGCGCCACCCCGTGATCCATGAGACGAGCACCGCACCCGCGGCGATGAGGCCGCCACCGATCACCAGGATCTCGCCGTCTGCGTGGATGCCCGGTGTGGGCTCGATGAAGCGCGCGAAGCCGAGCGGCGTGAGCGGCGACACCGCGATCGTCGCGATCACCGCGATGAGAGCGCCGCCGATCCCGACGATCGCGCCGGGGATCAGCGCCGCGTTCGCCACCTGACGCCGCGTCATCCCGAGCGCGCGAAGGATCGGATCCTCGTTGGCGCCGAGCACGATCCGTCGCACGAGCGCCTGTCCGAGAACGAGGGCCCCGGCCAGGGCCACGAGCACCCCGAAAAGCCTGGCCACGATCGCGACGAGGTGCGTCTTGCCCGAGGCCGCCGCGGCCTCGTCGGACAGGTTGAACGAGTTAACGCCCGGCCGGATGGAGGACACGCCACGCAGGAACGGGTCGACGTCGTGGAGGCCACCACGGAGATGGAACACTCCCTCCGTGCAACTCACGGTTCCCCGTCCGTAGGTCTGGACGAACGCCGCAGATGCCACGAGACCGTTGTCGTCCCCGCTCAACCCGCCGAAGGGGATGTACTCGCCGACGACGCTCAAACGCACCGGGGGCAGGAACGCCCCCTCCGGGGGCTCACCTCCGCCCGTGTAGCGGATGGCGCGATCGAGGTGACGGACGTTCACGAGACGTACGACCACGGTGTCTCCGACGTGCGCGCGTGGCCCGTCCGTGGTCCCCCATCCGATCGCAACCTCGTTCGCCCGCTCGGGAGCTCGGCCGTTCAAGAACAGCGGCGAGCCGAGCTCCTGTAGGCCTCCCGGCGCCGTCGGGGCTTCCATCGACCCTTCGGGGGAATCTCGGTAGAAGAGGGGTGTCTTCCCGTCTGCAGCGAAGAAGAGCCCCACCGGCGTGACCCACGCGCGAGCCCACGACGCCACCTGGGGAAGTTTCGCCGCCTGTTCGAAGGGTGCCGCCGCCCCGAAGCCCAACGCCGGCGGGCATCCGATGAGCACCACGTCGGGCTCGCGGGTCGCCGCTCGATACCGGTCGTAAGCGGAATCCGTCCGCCGAGCCGCCGCCACCGACGTCATGGCTGCGGCCCCTGCGAGACCCGTGAGCACCGTGAGCACGATCAAGGACGTTCGCCGCGTGCGCATGTCGGCTCGCGCGCGCATCCCGAACGCGCTCATGACGAACCGTCGTCCCCAAGCACTCCGAACACGCCCCTCGGTGCGACGGCAGGTTCCGCGTCATCGTCGAGTCGACCGTCCTTCATTCGGACGACCCGTGTTGCGGTCGCCGCCACGACCTCGTTGTGCGTGACCATGACGATCGTCTGTCCGTCGGCGTGCAATCGTCGGAATAACTCGAGCACCTCGCCGCCGCCGGCAGAGTCGAGCGAACCGGTGGGCTCGTCCGCGAGCAGCAGGGTGGGAACGTTCGCCAACGCACGTGCGATCGAAAGGCGCTGACGTTGGCCCCCCGACAAGACACCAGGCGACTTCGCCGACTTGTCCGCTATCCCCAGCAGGTCCAAGAGGTCGCGAGCGCGCGTCTCCGCCTGCTTGCGAGGCCGCCCCGCGACGACCGCCGGGAGCGCGACGTTCTCGAGCACCGTCATCCCCTCCAACAGGTTGAAGAACTGGAAGACGATCCCGATGTGCCGTCGCCGCATCACCGCGAGATCGTCCTCGGACAGGCCCTCGAGCGACTCTCCCGCGACCCGGATCTGCCCGGCCGTTGGCCTATCCAGGCCGGCGATCAGGTTCAGCAGGGTCGACTTGCCGCACCCGGACGGGCCCATCACCGCGATGAATTCTCCTGCCGAAACCGCGAGGTCCAGGCCCCGAAGCGCCCGCACGGGGATCTGCTCGTCATCGGGAGCATCGAAGGTCTTCCGGAGCCCCTCGACCTCGAGTGCATCGACCGTGGCCGGGTCCATGCCTGGAGGCTAGGCCGTGCCTGGGTCGCCGTCGACGGGAAGGGCACCACTCCCGCCGGGAGGCAGGCACCCGCATCAGACGTGGGTGGCGGCCTCCCAAGCGGTCTCGAGACGGTCCGGGCCGAAGACCGCCTTAGGGATGTATGCGGCCGCGCCGCATTCAGCAGCGCGGGGCGCGTATTCCTCTTCCTCGTACGTCGAGAGCAGCAACACCACGGGTGCCCCCTCGGCGGCGAGGATGCGGCGGGTCGCTTCGAGCCCGTCGATCCCGGGCAGGTTCACGTCCATCAGCACGAGGTCGGGTGCGAGGTCGGCCGCCATCGTCACGGCGTCCTCGCCGGTCTCCGCCTCTCCGACGACGTCGAATCCATCGGTGACGTCGACCACCATGCGCGCGGCAAGCCGGAAGGGCTCTTGGTCATCGACGATCAACACACGAACGGGCATCTGGATCTCCAGGTCAAGCGTCGCAGAGGACCTCGCGGCTGACAGTGGTGCCAGCACCACTCCGAGACGCTCCCGCGCGCGGGAGGAGCTCAGGATGGATGCTGCTCGTCCGCTTCGCGGCGCTCCTTCGAACCCGGCTTCTTGAGCGCGGCGGTTCTCGCAAGTTTCGCGCGCAGGTCGCCCGGAGCGTCGGTGGGACCGTGTTCGGTCACGGGTTCCACGAGCCGGTCGAGCATGTCCGAGGCCGATTCCTTGCCGCTCGACGTCCGGGCGTGCTGCAGTTCGGGGACGATCACGACGGCGGGCCTACCGATCGCAGGGGTCGGTTCGGCGTCCGCGACGGGTGCGGGCTCAGGTTCCCGGGTGACGATCGGCTCAGGCGCGGGAGCCGGTTCCGGCGGTGGAACGATGGGGGCCGGCTCGGGCTGCGGTGTTTCCGCGACGTGTGCAGGCGCGACCGGCTTCGGAGCCGGAACCGCCACGGGTCTCGGCTTGCGCTTCGGCGCTCGTTCTTCCTTGGGAACCCGCGGCGCTCGGCGGCGTCGTGCGGGGGCCGGCTCGGGCTGCGCCGCCTCGACGACCTCGGAAAGCGGCGGCTGCGGCTCTGGCACGGGCATCCGACGGCCCGGTGTCGCGAGCGCAGCCAGAGCTTGCTGCAGTTGGCCTTCGCCACGGAGGCGTTCGGCCTCGCTCTCCTCCAACTTGTGCTGGAGCGACGTGACGCGTTCCTTGATGCGACCGCCCGCGTGTTGGATCTCGACGGCGCGATCGGCATCCATCAGCGTGAGGTATCTCGGCACCGACTCGGGGTAGAAGGGCACGCCGGTCCCGATCTTCGCCGCCGGCTCGCGCATCGACAAGAACGAGAAGGTCAAAGCCAACAGGAAGCCGAGGCCGAGCGCGATCTGATAGCCCAGCCATGCGAACCGAACGTCCGAGGTCAGCGTCGCGTCGCGGTACTCGAACTGCGTGACGAGGGACCGTCCCCCGATCGCCGTGTACGAGTAGTAGGTCGCGGGCCCGGGCTCGTTCGTGGGTGTCCGCTTCGTGACCACCCACGTCGGGCCGCCGGCTGCTTGGATCGCCGCGTCGATGTCGCGGTCGTTCAGCGAGTGAGCGGAATCGAGTGGCTCGTGAAGCGAGGACCACAGCAGGAAGTGTTGCTGGGACCAGATCCGGACCGCCCTGATCCGGGTGTCGTTCACGAGGATCTCGTCGCGAACCTCCTTGGTCAGCGAGTCGCTCAGCGATCCCGTGATCGGCGCCGAAGCCGAGGCCGACGCGACGCTCGGCGCGATCACCCGTTGGCTGAGGGCGGCATCGACCGCCGCTGTGTCGCGATGCCGCGCGGCGACCGCGCGGTGCTCGGCGGGGAACGTCACGACGAACAGGACGAGGAGCACCATGGTGAAGGGCCACCACACCTTGGCGCTGACGTCATCCAGCGTGAACCGGTCGATGAAGCGCATCCCCCTGGCGTCCCTCCTCAGCCGCCCGACGGTTGAGGGTACCTTCCCAGGTCGGGTGGGTCGACGGCCGGAAGTCGGTCGGACTGGCGAAAGACCTACCTGCGTTCCTCGACCGAGAGCTGCAAGAACGCTCGTTCCACGACGAGCCGGGGGTTGAGGTTGACGTCGTCGGCGAGGGCCGCCCTCGCCTCCTCCATCGCCGCGATGCCCGCCACGGTCCTCGTCGGCGAGCGTTCCTCGGGTGCCTCCCGGTCCGGGTTCAACAAGGCGTCGGCGGTCACCCCCGTCCCGGCGGCGACGGCGTCGCGCAGCAAGGCCGACGCCGCCATCAGCACGCGATCGAGGTGATCTCGTTCCGCTCGACGCTCCCGGCGGTGGAACCGGGTCTCGATCCTCCGGATCGAGCCCCGGTAGGCCTCCTCGGGCCGTCCCTTCTCGTCGAGGAACGGCGCGAGCTCGGCATCGAGTTCGCGCGCCAGTCCCTTCTTGTGCTCGGCCGCCGCCGCGATCACCGTGTCGGCGGCCTCGAGCGCGCCAGCCGGTCCCGCGGATCCGAGCTCGAGCGCGTGCGCCGCCACATCGCGGAACGCGAGCCCGTCCTCGTCCACGGCCATCCGCCGTGCGCGGCCGAGGTTCCCGCCCGCAAGTCGGGCCGCGAGCCGTGCCCGGGCCCGCGCGATGCCCTCGGCCTCGAGCTGTTCGACCACGAATGGCTCGCTGAGCGCCGTGAAGGTCACGACGTGACACCGGCTCCAGATCGTCTCCGGGAGCTCGTGCGCCCGCGCGGAGAGCAGCAGGAAGACGGCATCCGCGGGAGGCTCCTCCAGGACCTTGAGCAGCGTGTCGGCGGCTGCGGGCGAGAGCCGGTCGGCCTCGCGGATCAGGAACACCTTCCGGCCGGGCTCCGGCGCGGTCAGGTAGGCGGGATGCCACACCTCGTCGCGCACCGTCTCCACGTGGATGTCGCGTCCCTCGGGCTCGACCACGAACTCGTTCGGATGCCGGTCGTGGAGCGCGAGACGGCAGTCGCGGCACTCGCCGCACCCGCCGTTCGCACACAGGAGCGAGGCCGCGAAGGCACGGGCGGCGAGCGACTTCCCTGAGCCTTCGGGCCCGGCGAAGACGTAGGCGTGATGCGGACGTTCGGCCGCCCCGCGGAGGAACGCCATGGCGGCGTCCTGTCCCGGAACCTGGTCGAGCACGGTCTGCACGTTCCCAAGACTAGCGACGGCCGCGGACGGAGGGGCGTCGCGGAACTCAGCCCGCTGGGTGATGGTCGTCACGGTCGTGGATCGCGCGATCGAGCGCGACCCGGACCGAATCGAACACCGTCGCCGGGTCGCGGTCGGCATCCACCACCACGAACCGCTCCGGGTTCTCCTCGGCGATCTTGAGGTATGCGTCCGCGACCTTCGCGAGGAACTGCTGCCCTTCCCGCTCCATCCGATCCAACGGTTCATCGGATCGGGCCAAGCCGCGTTCCGGCTCGAGGTGGAGCAGGATCACCATGTCGGGGAACAGCCCCTGGGTCGCCCACACGTTGAGCGACAGGATGTCGGGCTCGCCGAGCCCGCGCGCCCAGCCCTGGTAGGCGAGCGAAGAGTCGACGTAGCGATCGCAGATCACGACCTTGCCTTCGGCGAGGGCCGGCCGGATCACGTTGGCGACGGTCTGCGCTCGAGAGGCGGCGAACAGGAGCGCTTCAGCCCGCGCATCCAGCTTGCCGGTGTCCGGATCGAGCAGGAGCTCGCGGATCTGCTCACCCGCCGTGGTTCCACCGGGTTCGCGCGTGACCAGGACGTCGAGGCCGAGGGACCGCAGGTGCGCCTCGGCCATCGTGATCTGGGTGCCCTTGCCCGCGCCCTCGACCCCTTCGAAGGCGATGAACAGGCCGGTGGCGGGCGGTCGCTTCAGCTTTGGCACCAAGGTGAGGGGGACGGGTCGCGACAGACGGTACCGCTTGAGCAAGCGCCTGGTGTTGAACCCAGCGCCGACCACCATGAGGCCTGCGGTGCAGAGCGCGAGCCTCGTCCCCGACAGGTCGATCCGATTGCCGCCGACGTAGACCTGTCCCGAACTCACCGCCTTGATGACCCACTTGTAGATCTGCGCGAGGACGGGGAACGCGGCGAGCGACAGGAACAGGACCATCCGCGACAGCGTCGTGAGCGCCCCGAACGTCCGGCCGCGGAACTCGTCGACGACGTTCTCCTGGAGCAACGTATAGCCGCTGACCCACGCGAGACCGCAGAACGCGCCGAGCCACACCGTGAACACGATGGCCCACGACAGGTTGGGCATCGTCGCGAGGACGAACAGCGCAGCGGCGGCGGCGATCAACGACCAGACGAAGAGGAGCTCGCGCTCGAGCGCCTTCGCCGCCTGGCCGGCAGTGGCCATGCCGAGCCCCATCCCGACCCCGAAGGCCGAGACGACGAGTCCCCATCCGGACGGACCGGCCTCGAGCGTCTCGCTCACGAACACGGGGCCGATCGCGAGGACCGCCCCGACCGCTGCGAACGCGCCCACGATCCCCCCCGTCATCGCCGACGCGAGCGAGTTCTCACGCAGGAAGTTGATGCCGTCCAGCGTGTCGTGCCACACGCGCGAGACGTCCATGTGCCCGGTCGCATGACCGGGTTGGGTCCGGATCGCGATCCCCGCGACCATGGCCGCCGAGAACAAGAACGTCCCGGCGTCGAGGATGAGCGCCAGGGCCTCCGGCTTCGCCGCCAGCGCCGGGATCCGCGCGCCCATCCAGATGGAGACCGCCGTCAGCGCCGCGAACGCGGCCCCGCCGATCGGCAGCGTGGCGTAGGAGCTGAGGAGCACCAGCGAGTTGGCGTTCGTGAGCTGCCGACGAGGAACGAGGTTGGGCAGCGATGCGTCTCGCGCCGGGCTCCAGAGCAACGACAGGCACTCGATCGCGAACGACAGGAGGTAGATGGCCCACAACCGCTGGAAGAACGCCATCGAGAGGTACATCGCGCCGCGCGCGACGTCCGCACCGATCATGATCCGCTTGCGGTCCAATCGGTCCACGAGGGTCCCCGCGATGGGGCCGAACAGGAACGCCGGGAGCGTTCGTGCGATCATCACGCCGGACACGGCGAGCGACGCCGTCGTACCGCCGAGACTCACCACGATCGACGTCACGGCGACGAACCCGACCCAATCGCCGAACGATGAGACCGACATCGCTGCGAGCAGCCGGGCGAACGGCCGGTGGGTGAGCAGATCCCGGAAAGTGGCGGACCGGGTGCCGCGGAGGGCTGCGACCTCCTCGGCGATGGACGACACGGGCGGCCGGGCCTCCTTAGGCCTTCTTCGCCGCCGAGGGTTTCGCCGCGGCCGTCTTCTTCTTGCGTGCCGTGGTCTTCTTCTTCGCCGCGGGCTTCTTGCGCGCCGCAGCCTTGCGCGCACGGGCCTCCGCCTTCGCGCGTCGCGCCTCGGCCTCCGCCTCAACGTCACCCGATCTCGTGACGTTGTAGTCCAGGTCCAGCTCGGCGCCGCAGTTCCAGCAGCGGAGCGACTTCGGCCTGCGGAGCATTAGCGAGCCGCACTCCGGACACGGACGATCCTTCTCCGGCGGGTTGTTCACCGCGAGGTCGCAGTCGGGGTACCGATCGCACCCGTAGAACGTCCCGAAGCGCGTGTGCTTCTCCACCAGCTCGCCTCGGTGACACTGCGGGCAGGTCACGCCGGTGGATGTCGGGGGGTCCTTCTTGATGTAGCGGCACTCCGGGTACCCGCTGCATCCCACGAACGGGCCGTACCGGCCGACCCGGCGCTGGAGCTGCCGCCCGCAATCGGGACAGGTCTCGTCGAGCAGCTCCGGCTCGGCGCGCTCGGTCCCGTCCATGTTGCGGATGTAGCGGCACTCCGGGTAGTTGGGGCACCCGATGAACTTGCCGTAGCGACCGAGCTTGACCTGGAGCCGCCCGGGCTCTCTCCCCTCCTGCGGACAGAGCGGGCACAGCTCGTCCAGCTCCTCGGAGTATCGCTCGAACGAGTCTTCGGCCTTCTCGAGCGAGCGCTCGAAGGGCCCGTTGAACTCCTCGAGCATCTGGACCTTGCGGAGCTGGCCCTCGGCGATGTCGTCGAGCTCCTTCTCCATGTACGCGGTGAAGTCGGGGTTGACGATGTCGGGGAAGTGCTCGACCAGCTTGTCGGTGACGACGTACCCGACGTCTTCGGGTCGGAACCGTCGATCCTCCAGGCGCACGTACCCGCGGTCCTGGATCGTCGAGATGATCGACGCGTACGTGGAAGGACGGCCGATCCCGAGCTCCTCGAGCTTCTTCACGAGCGAGGCCTCCGTGTACCGCGGCGGCGGCTGCGTGAAGTGCTGCTCCGGCAGGACCTCCAGCATGCGGAGGACCTGCTCCGCGGTGAGCACCGGTAACGCCGCCTCGGCGTCCTCGTCCGGCTCGTCGTCGCGCCCCTCCCGGTAGAGCTTCAGGAACCCGTCGAACGTGAGGGTCTGCCCGGTGGCCCGGAGGCCGTAGCGGGTCTGCCCACCGTTGCCGGCGCGGGTGAGGGCCTCGATGTCGATCCCGACCTGGTTGAACCGCGCATCGGCCATCTGCGTCGCGACGGTCCGCTGCCAGATCAGCGTGTACAGCCGGAGCTGATCGCGCTCGAGCGCCGCCGCGACGCGCTGCGGCGTCCGGAACACGCTCGTCGGGCGGACCGCCTCGTGGGCTTCCTGCGCGTTGCGCGACCGGGTCTTGTACCGGCGCGCCTGGGCCAAGGAGTAGTCCTTCCCGTAGTCGTGCGTGACGAGCTCCGCGATCTCGCGGAGCGCCGAATCCGCGATCGTCACGGAGTCCGTCCGCATGTAGGTGATCAGGCCGGTCGTGCCCTCCCCCGGCAGGTCGATCCCCTCGTAGAGCCGCTGGGCGAGCGTCATGGTCTTCCGAGCGCTGAAGCCGAGCTTCCGCGCGGCTTCCTGCTGGAGCGTCGAGGTGGTGAACGGTGGCGCCGGGGAGCGCTTGCGCTCCTTCTTCTCCACACCGATGACCCGGTACGACGCTCCGCGGAGCCGCTCGACGTGCTGCGCCGCGTCTCCCTCGGTCCCGAGGAGCAGTCCCTTCTTGTCGGGACCGGTGGCGAGCTTGCCCTCGGGGATCTCGGTGAGCCGTGCGAGGAACGGCTGCTCGACGTCCTCGGGGGTGAGCCGGACGTCGATGCTCCAGTATTCGACCGGCACGAACGCGTCGATCTCGCGCTCGCGCTCGACGATCAGCCGCACGGCCACGGACTGGACGCGGCCGGCGGACAGGCCCGGTTGCACCCGCTTCCACAGGAGCGGTGAGATCTTGTAGCCGACCAGACGGTCGAGGATCCGTCGGGCCTCCTGGGCGTCGAACAGCTCCATGTCGATCGTCCGGGGATGCGCGAACGCGTCGATGATGGCGTCCCGGGTGATCTCGGTGAAGGTCACGCGCTTGGCGTCGGAGGGCTCGACCCCCAGCAGGGTCGCCACGTGGAAGGCGATGGCCTCCCCCTCACGGTCGTAGTCGGTCGCGAGGACCAGGTCCTCCGACTGCTTCCGGGCCTTCTTCAGGTCGGCGACGTGCCGTTTCGAGTCCTCGGGGACCTCGTACTGCACCGCGAAGTTCCGATCGGTGTCGACCCCGAGCTTGGAGCGAGGGAGGTCCCGGATGTGCCCATACGAAGCCCGGACGGCGTAGCCGTCCCCCAGGTACTTCTCGATCGTCTTCGCCTTGGCAGGCGATTCGACGACGACGAGCGTTTTGGTCATCTCCGGTGCTTCCTCCGGTGCCGGACGCTACCACCGGCTGCCCTCGCGGCCGGCATGGCCGTCACGAGACCGCCACAACGCGCTGTTACGCTCGGCGTATTCCCCGCACCCCTTGAGACCACCCCGGAGGACGCGTGCTCGCCCTGCTCACGGACACGATCATCCGGCTGGTCAGCGAGCACGGATACCTGGCCATCTTCGTCCTGATGTTGCTGGATTCGGCGTGCGTGCCGTTCCCGAGCGAGGTGACGTTGCTCTTCGGTGGCGCTCTCTCGAGCACCGCGTTCGTCGGTGCGGGGCAGGAGTTATCGTTGGTTGGGGTCGTCTTCTGGGCGATAGTGGGGACCTTGATCGGATCGTGGCTCGCCTATGGGGTGGGCTACGCGGGCGGTCGGCCTGTGATCGACCGATTCGGCCGGTATCTGTTGATCCGGCCGCACGAGATCGACCGGGCTCACGATTGGTTCGAGCGCCACGGTGAGGCCGTGGCCGCGTACGGGCGGCTCATCCCCCTGGTCCGGTCCTTCGTGAGCCTGCCCGCGGGTGTCGCCGCGATGCGGTTCTGGCGATTCACCCTGTACACGCTGCTGGGCTCGGTCATCTGGTGCGTCGGTCTCGCGTCGATCGGGCACGTGTTCGGCGATCGCTGGCGCGAGATCGAACGGGTGATCCAGCCGTTCGCGTGGATCATCGCCGGGGTCGTCGTCGTGGCACTCGTCGTGTTCGTGTCGCGTCGCTGGGGGCAGGTACGGCGCGAGTACGCCGCGATCGACGCCCGGGAGGACGGGCCGGCGAGCACGTAGCACCTGTCAGAGGTTGGCGACCATGGTCCAGCTCCCGCCGGACTCATCGACCTTCTCGAACCCGGCCTTCTGATACATCATCCGCGACCGGTTATGCACCGCGACCGAGAGGGACAGCGCCTGGAACCCCTCCTCGCGGGCCTGCACCATGCACGATCGCAGGAGCGCCTCGCCGATCCCCTTGCGCCGGTGCAGAGGGACGACCGCGATCGACAGCTCGGGGATCTTGTCATCCACGAAGCCGTAGCCAGGATCCTCAGCCGTGAACAGCCGGTACCACGCCGCCCCGACGGGCACGCCCTCGACCTCGGCCACCACGCCGCCGTCTCCTTCCCGGCCCCACCCTTGGTGGTACCGCACCAGAACGGGGTCGGCCAGGACCTCTTCGATCGGCTCGCGGGGCCAGTCGGGGTTCCACCGGGCGGCCTCATAGAGCATCTTCTTCAGGAACTGAACGTCGTCTTTCGTCGCGGGGCGGATGTTCATCCGGAAGGAGCCTCCGTGAGAACCTCGGGTGCATGGGAACCCTAGCGCAGCCGGGGAGGGGCCGACCGTTCGGTCGCAGGATCGTCTCGCTGGGACGAGAGCTGCGACGCAAAGCGCTGCGCGACGACGTCGCGACCCAAGCCTCGGCGTTGACGTTCACCGCGTTCCTCTCGATCTTCCCGTTGCTGCTGCTCGCCACGTCGTTGATCGGGTTCCGGCTCCAGGACCGAGGGATGCGGTCCATCGACCAGATCGTCTCGACCATCCCCGGGCTGCAGCAGCTCGTCGCCGGGCAGACGCAGACCATCGTCGACGGCCGGTACACGACGGGCATCGTCGGTCTCGCCGGTCTGATCTGGGCGGCGTCGGCGCTTTCCAACCGGGCTCGGCGGGCGCTCGGCGTGATCTTCGAGCACCACGAGACGGTGCTCGCGAGCCGGTTCGTATCCCTCGGCGACACGTTCGCGCTCGGCGCGCTCCTGCTCGTGGGCACAGCCATCGCCGGAGCGGTTACCACCATCGCGCACGATCGCACCGGCGGCTGGCTGGGCATGGTCGCCGCCGATGCCGGCGTGTTCGTGATGCTCGTTGGCTTCTTCCTCGCCGCCTATCGACTCCTCGTGCCCGGCCATCAGACCTTCCGCGACCTCCTTCCCGGCGCGGTCGTGTGCGCGCTCGGGTGGACCATCCTGCAAGGGATCGGGAGCTGGTTCGTGGCGCGCCAGGTGGCGCAGTGGTCGGTGCTCTACGGGACGATGGCGACCGTGTTCGGCGTGCTGCTGTTCCTCCGGATCGCAGCGTGGATCTTCCTCGCCGGTGCGGAGCTGTCGGCGATCCTTCGTCGGCCGGCCGTCGCTCAGCTCGACTGAACGGGGACCGAGGCGACATCCCGTTCGAGCACGAACGGGACGCTCGTGAGCAGGACGCGATCCTCGTGGAGGAAGAGCCGTTTGATGAAGAGCGCGCTCTGGTTATGCAGGGGGAGCTGCCACCAGTGGGACACGATCACCTCGGGCACCAAGACGTTGACCATGACGTTCGGGTGCATCGAGAATCGTCGCACCTCGTTCAGCATCGGACGGGTGAGGTCTCGGAACGGGGCTTCCACGATGTCGAGCGGAACGTCGAGCCCGAGGTTGAACCACGACTCCTCGAGCCGATGCGCCTGCTCGGGATCCACATCGAAGTAGATCGCGCGTGTGACGGTCGCATCCAGCGTGCGCGCGTAGTTGATCGCGCGGATGGTCACGTCGTTGACCGACGAGACGAAGACGAGGGTCACCGTCTTCTGCGGGATCAGGGGCTTGGAGACGTCGGCGTGCCGGGCAGGGTCTTCGACCACCGGCACGTCGGTCACGACGACGTGCGCCTCCCGCAGGAGCCCCGCCTTCAGTCGGACCAGCTCGTTCTTGCCGACGAGGTACCGGACCAACCCCTGATCAACGATCTCCGGGACCATGATCGTCACGACGTCGGCGGGGCCGGGCTGCAGACGCCGAACGTACGCGCGCACCGCCGAGGTGAGGTTGCCGCCGCCGACCGCCTCGAGCTCAGGTGTTCCCGGCTCGCAGAACGATCGCCATCCCGTCGCCAGATCCGGCGGGACCGACGCGCCCGGGGTCACGGGGTGCAAGGACGCGGGTCGGAACGAGCGCACGTAGCCGAGCGCCTCCGCCGTGGATGCGTCGACGTCGCGGACCAGCAGCACCACGTGGTTCGCTTCCGGCGCGCCCGGCCGTTCCGCACC
The DNA here is from genome assembly GCA_036395715.1 of Actinomycetota bacterium. Lineage (GTDB taxonomy): Bacteria > Actinomycetota > UBA4738 > UBA4738 > HRBIN12 > AC-51. Next base: position 23,464 of record DASWDB010000020.1, read on the forward strand.
CCGGCGCGTCTGGGCGCGCACCCACCCGTAGTGCCGATGGATCGCGTAGAAGCCCGGGACGAGCAGCGCGATGATCAAGATCGAGAGCCATGCGCCTTCGGCGAACTTCGAGAGCACCACCACGACCAGGACGATCGCGGTCGTGATCGCCCCGATGATGTTGATCACGATCGACCGACGCCATCCGCGCATCGCGGCATCGCCCTTGCGTCCCTCGGCCAGCCAATGCCTGACCATCCCGGTCTGCGACAGGGTGAACGAGGTGAACACGCCGACCACGTAGAAATGGATCAGGGTGTTCAGGTCGGCATCGAAGGCGTAGATCATCACGCACGAGAGCAGCCCAAGCACGATCACGCCGTTGGAGAAGACCAGCCGGTCGCCGCGGTTGACGAACTGGCTCGGCATGAACCGGTCGCGCGCGAGGATCGAGGCGAGCCGCGGGAAGTCCTGGTATGCGGTGTTCGCGGCGAGGATCAGGATGGCGGCGGTGAAGAACTGCACCAGGAAGAATCCCAGCGTCGCGTTGCCGAAGATCCCGATCGCGATCTGCGCGACGACCGATCTCTGCTCGCTCGCGACGACGCCGTCCATGTGGGTGGCAAGCCACGAGATCCCGAGGAACATCGTGACGGCGATCGTCCCCATGATCGCGAGGGTCGCGGCGGCGTTCCTGGCCTGGGGGCGCTTGAACGCGGGCACACCGTTGGAGATCGCCTCGACGCCGGTGAGCGCGGTGGCACCCTGGGAGAACGCCTTCAGGATCGCGAACAGGCCGACCGCCGCGGCGGTCGTGGCCGCACCCGGGATCAGGTCCGAGCTGACGCCGACGGCCGGGCAGCCATGGAGGCACCGCGCCAGCCCGATCACGACGAGGAGAAGGATCGAAACGACGAACCCGTAGGTCGGGATCGCGAACACCGTTCCCGACTCCCGCGCGCCCCGGAGGTTCGCGAACGTCACGAGCAGGACGAACAGGATGGACAACAGGACCCGGTGCTCGTTCGCCCACTCGAACGCCGACCCGATCGCGAAGACGCCGGCGACGACCGACACGACGACGGTCATCATGTAGTCGAACAGCAGGGCCGCGGCCGCGACCAGGCCCGGGAGCGTCCCGAGGTTGTCCTTGCTGACGATGTACGCGCCGCCGCCCCCCGGGTACGCGCGGACGGTCTGACGGTACGAGCTCACGACGATCGCCATCAGCAACGCGATCGCGATCGCGATCGGCATCACGTAGGACTGGGGGCGCGACGTGACGAGCGTGAGCGCGATCAGGATCTCCCCGGTGGCGTAGGCGACCGACGACAGGGCGTCGGACGCGAAGACCGGGAGCGCAAGCACCTTGGGCAGCAGGGTGTGCTCCAGTTGCTGGCTGGTGAACGCGCGCCCCACGAAGATGCGCTTGATGATCGAGGTCGGGGGGGCGTGCGACGTCGTTGCCATGGTCGCTGATGCTACGCGGCGATCAGGCGGATTCGCCGATCCAGCGGTACCCGACGCCCGGTTCGGTGACGATCAGCCCGGGTGAGGACGCGTCGTCGCCCAGCTTCTTGCGGAGCGCGCGGATGTACGTGCGGAGGTAGGTCGTCTCCGTCCCATAGCCCTGCCCCCAGACCCGGCGGAGGAGCCACTGGTGGGTGAGGAGCTTCCCGGGGTTGGAAACGAGCGCCTCCAATAAGGAGTACTCGGTGGGGGTCACGTGCAGCTGCTCCCCGTCCAGGGTGACCAGCCGACGGGCGAGATCGATCTCGAGCCCACCGTAGCGGAGCGTCGGCTGGGGCGGTTCGTCCGGGCCCGCGCGGCGGAGCGCCGCGCGGGCCCTCGCGAGCAGCTCCTCCATGGCGAACGGCTTCGTCACGTAGTCGTCGGCGCCGGCATCGAGCGCCGCGACCTTGTCCGACTGGGCCTCGCGGACCGACAGGATGATCACCGGGACGTCGGAGAACCCGCGGACCCTCCGGATCACCTCGGTGCCGTCCATGTCGGGGAGCCCGAGGTCCAGCAGCACGAGGTCGGGCTGCTGGTCGGCCGAGGCGACCACCCCCTCCTCCCCGGTTCCGACCGTCGCGACCTCGTAGCCGTGCGCCTCGAGGCTCGTCCGGAGCGCGCGCCGGATCTGCGGTTCGTCGTCGACGACCAACACCTTCACAGCACCGCCTCCTCGGTCGGGACGTCAACCACCATCGCCGTCCCGCCTCCCGTCGTCTCCTCGACCCGGATGCGCCCGCCATGGGCCGTGACGATGGCGCGCGCGATCGCGAGGCCGAGGCCGCTGCCCGAGGACTCCGGGCTCTCGCGGCCCCGGTAGAAGGCTTCGAACACCTTCTCACGCTCCTCGGGCTTGATGCCCGGACCCTCGTCGGCGACGCGGACGCGGACCGCGCCGCGCGTCTCGGCGACGTGGATCCGGATCGTTCCGCCGCGCGGCGAATGCCGCGCCGCGTTCTCCAGCAGGTTCGTCAGCACCTGGTCGAGCTGCACCGGATCCGCGGGGACCTCGGGGAGGTCGGGCGCCAGCTGCAGCTCGACCGCGAAGTCGGCGAGCAACGGACGCATCCGCGCCACGACCGCTTCCGCAACCTCGTCGACCGCCGTCGGCACGCGCTTCGGGATCAGCGCGCCCGCTCGGATCCTCGCGAGATCGAGGATGTTCCCGACCAATCGATTCAGTCGGTCGGTCTCCTCGAGGATCGTCGTGAGCAGTTCGCGCTGCTGGGACGCGTCGTGCGTCGCGCTCACGTCCAGCAGGCTCGTCACCCCCGCCTTGATCGATGCGAGCGGGGTCCGCAGATCGTGGGTGACCGACGAGAACATCGCGGCGCGCAGCTGGTTCGTCTCGGCATCCAATTGCGCGAGCCGCGCTCGAGCGTCCAACCGCGCTCGGTCCAACGCGACCGCCGCCTGTCGCGTCGCGGCCTCCAGGAGCAGCCGCTCGTCGCGCGTGAACGGGCGTCTGCCCTCCGGCCGTTCCGCGATCAACGTCCCGAGCGGGATGTTCGACACGACGACGGGGATCACCTCGGTCGGTCCCCCTCGGGGCACACCCGGACGGACGGCCCTCGCCTCGATGTCCTGGCCGTCGAGGGTCACGGACACCTGGCACGACGCGAGTCCGAACGGCTCCAGGAGAACCTGCACGAACTCGTCGAGCACCCGGTCGGGGACGTCTCCGGACAGGAGCTTCGCCGACAGGAAGGCGAGCAGCCGCGCCTCGCGCTCCCGACGGCCCGCCCGGTCGCGCTCATCCGCCGCGTTGCCGACCACGAGGCCGACGACGACGGCGATGGCCAGGAACACGACCGCGGCGATCAGATCCCGCAGCTGATCGAAGCGGAGCACGCGATCCGGGGATTCCACGATCGGCAGGGCGATCGAAGCGAGCACCGCCGCCACGACCCCCGCCCACAACCCGCCGCTCACTGCCGCGACCGTCACCGCGAGGATGAAGATCGCGACGCCGGCGCCCTGGAGCTGGGACGTGAGCAGCGCGAGCACCGCTCCGGCCATGGTGGCGAGCAGCCCGATGCCGATCGCACGCAGCGTCAACCGGGCGAGACGACCGCGAGGACCCTCGACCACCACGGGCGAACGCTACCGCCCACGCGGTGGCCGTTCACGCCTACGGGGCATTCACGACATCTTCACGCCACCGGCGGCTTCCTTCACGCCCCGCTCACGTCCGATGCCGGAGCCTACTCATCGGAAAGAGGTTTTCTGCCGGGTGGGTCGCGTGGCCGTCACCCCTAGGCGATTCGCCGGGCAGGATGGGTACATCCACCACTTTCCTCCGAGCCCGTCTTCGGGGCCGGCAGCTCCCTCCAGCTGCCGGCCTCAAGACATTTCTGGGGTGGTACGCGACGACCACTCTCGCCCGAACGGGCGTCATGTCATCGATGGTGCCCCGCAGTACCCTTCTGCCTCGATGCGCGTCCTGATCATGGGTTGCGGGCGGGTCGGATCCGAGCTTTCGCACGCGTTGCTCGAAGGCGGCCACGATGTGACCGTCATCGACAAGAACCCGGAAGCGTTCTGGCGATACCCACCCGGCGAGGGCGCCCGGCAGATGGTCGGGCTGGGGTTCGATCGTGAGCTCCTCGAGGAAGCCGGGATCAAGGACGCCGACGCGTTCATCGCCGTTTCCTCCGGAGACAATTCGAACATCGTCTCGGCACGGGTGGCGCTCGAGCACTTCCACGTGCCCAAGGTGATCGCCCGGATCTACGATCCTCGGCGCGCCGAGATCTATGGGCGGCTCAACATCCCGACGGTCGCGACCACGACCTGGGGCATCAAGCAGATCCAGCTGATGCTGCTGCACGACCGAGAGGAGATCCGCGAGAGCCTCGGCGGCGGCGACATCCTCCGTGTGCGGGTCCCGGTCCCCGCCCACCTGATCGGCAAGCCGGCCAACATCCTCAACGTCGAGGGCAAGATCCTGGTCGCGGGGGTCTCACGTGGCGGCACGGGCTTCCTCCCGACACCCGACAGCACGCTGCAGGCCGGCGATTACCTCGTCGTGATGATGGTCAAGGACGGTCTGGAGATGCTCGACCAGCAGCTCGAGCCCGCATCGGAGCACCACTGATGCGGGTGGTGGTCACCGGGGGCGGCGCGATCGGCCGGCACCTCTCGGCCGATCTGGTGGAGCGCGGACACGACGTGACCCTGATCGAGCAGCATCGTTCCGTCGTCGACCGGCTCCGCGAAGAGATCCCCGACGTGAAGGTGATGTTCGGCGACGCATGTGAGCCTCGCATCCTCGACGAGGCCCACCTCTCCGACGCCGACGTCGTCGTCGCGGCCACCGGCGACGACGAGGACAACCTGGTCACATCGTTGCTGGCGAAGCAGGAGTTCGCCGTGCCCCGCGTGCTCGCCCGCGTGAACCATCCCGGCAACGAGTGGTTGTTCAACGAGCAGTGGGGCGTCGATCAGGCGGTCTCGCCGCCACACATGCTCACGGCGATGGTCGAAGAGGCCGTGACCACTGGCGACCTGGTCCGCTTGCTGCGGCTGGAGGGTGGACGCGCCTCGATCGTCGAGACCAAGCTCACGACGGTCTCGCCGGCGACGGGCAGGGCGCTCTACGAGCTCCGGCTCCCGCCCGACTCCACGATCGTGGCGATCCTCCGCGAGGGTCACGTGGTGATCCCGCAGCCGGAGACGGTCCTCGCAGCCGGGGACGAGCTCGTCGCGCTCGCCGCGCCCGAATCGGAGCTGACGCTCCGCGAAGCGATCGTCGGCGACTGACGGGGCTCAGCTGTCGGGAGTCGTCGGCCGTCAGGGCTCGGTCGTCGGCGATCATCCGCCCGGCTCGAACCGGTAGCCCATCCCGGGCTCGGTGATGAAGAAACGGGGGCGTGCCGGCTCCGGCTCGAGCTTCCGTCGGATCTGCGCCATGTACACGCGGAGGTAGTTCGTCTCCTCCTCGTACCGCGGACCCCAGACCTCCTGGAGGAGCTGGCGCTGACCAACCAGCTTCCCCGGATGCCGAACCAGGATCTCGACGAGGTGCCACTCGGTCGGCGTGAGACGGATCGCCGTCTCGTCGGCCGCGACCACCTTCTTCGCGGTGAGGTCGACGGTGAACGCCGGCGTGCGAACCACCGCTTCCTCGGCGTCGGGCGAGACCGCCCGGCGTTCGGACGCTCGCACCCGGGCGAGCAGCTCACCCATCCCGAACGGCTTCGTGACGTAGTCGTCCGCCCCGGCATCAAGCGCGTCGACTTTCTCGGATTCCTGCTCCCGCGCCGACAGCACGATGATCGGAACAGCCGTCCAGGTCCGCAGGCCCCGGATCACGTCGACACCGTCGATCCCGGGCAGCCCGAGGTCGACGATGACGACGTCGGGCCGATGGCGAGCCGCCAGATCCAGGGCCGCCTCACCGTCCGGCGCCGTATCCACGACGTAGCCCCGAGCGACCAGGTTGGTCCGGAGTCCACGGAGGATCTGTGGCTCATCGTCGACGACGAGGACCCTCGTCATGTCGACGCCGCCCGGAAGGCGAGCACCATCGTGAGCCCGCCACCGGGCGTGTCTTCGACCGAGAGCTCACCGTCCATCGCCTCGACGAAGCCCTTCGCCACGGCGAGCCCGAGCCCGATCCCGTCGCGGCTCGTGCCGTCGCCCAGCCGCTGGAAGGGACGGAACATCCGCTCGCGGTCCTGTGGCCCGACGCCGGGCCCGCGGTCGATCACCCGCAGCTCCACGCGGCCGCCAGCCGCGGAGCCATGGATCCGCACAGGGCGATCGGGCGGCGCCACCCCCGACGCGTTGCCCACGATGTTCGCGATCGCCCGCTCGAGCAGACCGGGATCCACGTCGATCCGTGGGAGCGTCTCCGGCACCTCGACGAACAACCCGCGCCCACCGTCCGGGAGACTGGCGAGCGCCTTCGGCACCACCTCGTCGAAGCCGACGACGTCACGCACCAGCTTGAGGGCCCCGGCCTGCAGGCGGCTCATGTCGAGGAGGTTCGCGACGAGGCCCGTGAGACGGTCGGTCTCCTCCTCGATCGTGCCCAGGAAGAGCCCCGTCTCCTCGGGCGACCACGCAACATCGTCGTCACGGAGGCTCGAGACCGACGCCTTGATCGACGCGAGCGGGGTTCGCAGGTCGTGTGACACGGCCGCGAGGATCGCGGTGCGGAGCGCGTCCGCCTCCGCCCTCGTCGCGGACTCCGCGGCCTCCCGAGCGAGCTCCCGGCCGCGGACGGCGAGCCCGAGTTGCCCGGCGAACACGGAAAGGAGCTGCAGCCGATCGGCCGGGAGCGGGTTCCCACGGAGCGCGAGGACGGTGTCGTTCCCGAGCTGCACGACCTGCCCGGCCTCCTCCGGATCGTCCGGAGGGCCGGCACCCGCGGTCGCCTCTCGCGCCCACGTGCCCTCGTGACCGGCGCCGTCGCCGTTCTCCCGGCGACGGAGCACCGAGACCGCCTCGGCGCCGAACGTCGTCCGTGCGTACTCCACGAGCTCGGGCAGGGGGTCGCCCTCGGCGGCCACCCGCGCGGTCAGGCGGGCGAGCGCCTCCGCTTCGGCCCCCCGCCGCTGCGCTTCCGCCCGATGCCTCGCCTCGCGGTCGACGAGGACGCTCACGCTCCCCGCGACGACGACGAACACGATGAGGGCAACCACGTCCTCGGGGTTGGCAACCTTCCAGGTGTGGACTGGCGGTGTGAAGAACCAGTTGATCAGCAGGGCGGACACCACCGCCGCCGGGATCGCCGGTCGTAGACCGCCACCGAACGCGATCCCGATGACGACCGTCAGGTACAGGAGCATGATCGTGGACAGCGCCATCTGTCGGTCGAGCGCGGCGACGGCGGTCGTCAGGCAGATCAGGACGATCGCGCCGGCGACACCCGCGATCAGTTGACGATCGCTCGAGAGGCCGGTCGCGACGCGGCCCGTCACGCGGACGCGCTGCGGGGCCGCTTCCTGCGAGATGACGTGGACGTCGATCGGGCCCGAGCCGCGGATCACGTCGAGGACGACGGAGCCCCCGAGCAACCCCCGGAACCGCGAGCGATGGTCGGCTCCGACCACCACCTGCGTGATCCCCTCGGCCCGCGCCATGTCCAAGATCGCCTCCGGAACCCCCGCCCCCACGACCTCCTCGAACCGGCCACCGACCTGCCGCACGAGCTCGCGGATCGCCTCGAGGTGCGGCGCGTCGTCCCGGCCCCGACCCGGGATGACGTGGACGGCGATCAGATCGCCGCCGCGTCGCGCGGCCATCCGCGCGGCGCGGCGGACGACGGGCTCGTCCTCCGGACGACCCCGCACCGCAACGAGGATGCGCTCGCGCGCCTTCCCCGGCTCGGATCCCCGAGCCGGGGACGGCCCCGCCCGGAGCTCCTCGTCCACCCGGTCGGCCATCCACACGAGCGACAGCTCGCGCAGACGTGCGAGGTTCTCGGCACGGAACGTCCGCGCCAACGCGGCGTCCATCCGTTCGGGCGGGAAGACGTTCCCGTGCGCCAGCCGGCGCTGGAGCGCCTGTGGCGTCATGTCGACGAGCTCCAGCTGGTCCGCGCCCCGAACGAGGGCGTCGGGGACGGTGTCCGCCGGCGCCTCGCCCGTGATCCCCTCGATCACGTCGTGCAGCGACTCGAGGTGATGGATGTTGACCGTCGAGATCACGTCGATGCCGCCGGCGAGCAGCTCCTCGACGTCCTGCCAACGGTGCGCGTTGCGCGACCCGACGGCGTTCGCGTGCGCGAGCTCGTCGACCACGGCGACCTCAGCACGGCGGGTCAACACGGCGTCGACGTCCATCTCCTCGGTCGCGCTTCCATCGAGACCGACGCGTCGCGGGACCACCTCCAGGTCGCGGGTCAGGGCGGCGATCTCCTGTCGGCCGTGCGTCTCGACGAAGGCGAGCACGACGTCGGTACCGCGCCCGCGGCGGCGCCGAGCTTCGTCGAGCATCGCGTAGGTCTTGCCGACGCCCGGCGCGTACCCAACGTAGATCCTCAGCCGTCCGGGCTCCATGCATCGGAGGCTAGCCCCCTTGACGCGATCTTGACGTCGACGGGCGATCCCTGGCGGAACCCTGATGCGTCCGCCGCGGGAACCCGCCCGTTCGCTCCCTAGCGTGGGATGCATGGAACACGACGTCGATCTGGGGACGGGCTACGCGTTCAAGCGCCTGCTGCTGGGTCGGCCCCTCGCCACGTCTCGGTTGGAGCACGAGCGTTTGGGTCGACCGACCGCGCTCGCGGTCTTCTCATCCGACAACATGTCGTCGGTCGCCTACGCGACCGAGGAGATCCTGCGGGTCCTGATCCCGGCGATCGGCATCCTGGCGTTCTCCTACGTGCTCCCCATCTCGTTCGTGATCGTCCTGATCGAGGCGATCCTGATCTTCTCGTACCGGCAAACGATCAAGGCGTACCCGACCGCCGGCGGCGCCTACATCGTGACGAAGGACAACCTCGGGCTGCTGCCGGCGCAACTGGCCGGCGTAGCGCTCCTCGTGGACTACGTCCTGACGGTGAGCGTGTCCACGGCGGCAGGCGTTCAGGCGATCAGCTCGGTGGTGCCGCTCGCGGTGCCGATCAGGATCGTGCTGTCCCTCGTGTTCGTGTGGATGATCGCCTACGGCAACCTGCTCGGCGTGCGGGAGTCGGGCAAGATCTTTGCCGCGCCCACCTATCTCTTCATCGTGAGCCTCGGTCTCACGTGCGTGATGGGGATCTACGAGGTCCTGTCCGGCCACCTCCAGTCGTTCCCGATCCAACACCAGGTCGCGGGCGGAAGCCTCAGCCCGTTCGCCGGCGCCGTCACGGTCTTCATCCTGTTGCGCGCGTTCGCGTCCGGTGGCGCGGCCGTGACCGGGGTCGAGGCGATCTCGAATGGCGTGCCGGCGTTCCGCAAGCCCGAGTGGCGCAACGCCCAGATCACGCTGGTATGGATGGGCCTGGTCCTTGGGTCGTCCTTCCTCGCTGTGTCGTACCTCGCCGCGAAACTCCAGGTGGTCCCGGTCGCGAACGAGAGCAAGTCGGTCCTGGCGATCATCGCGCAGGCCGTCTACGGCACCGGCGCCGTCGGACGGTTGCTCTTCCTCATCCTGCAGATCGGCACGACCCTCATCCTGATCCTCGCGGCCAACACGTCGTTCGCCGACTTCCCGCGGCTGGCCAGCTTCCACGCGGGTGACGCCTTCATGCCCCGCCAGCTCACGAAGCGCGGACACCGGCTGGTCTTCTCGAACGGGATCGTAGCGCTGGCCGCCGCCGCCAGCCTGGTCCTCATCGCGTTCAGGGCGAGCGTCACGGCGATGATCCCGCTGTATGCCCTCGGCGTGTTCACGTCGTTCACGCTCTCGCAGAGCGGCATGGCCAAGCGCCATCTCCGCCTGCGCGAGAAGGGCTGGAAGTTCGGGCTGTTCGTGAACGGTCTGGGAGCGATCGCGACCTTCGTCGTGGCGGTCGTGATCGCGATCGTCAAGTTCGCGGGTGGCGCGTGGATCGTGATGGTGACGGTGCCGATCCTCGTCGCGATCCTGGTCCGGGTGAACAAGACCTACGAGGCCGAGGACGAGCAGCTCGTGATCGGCCCCGAGGACCGGGCGAACGGCGCCACCACGCGGGCCGAGCACAACGCGGTCGTGCTGGTGGACGAGCTCGACGCCGATACGTTGCACGCCGCGCAGTACGCACTCACGATCCGCCCGACCCATGTCACGGCGCTGCACCTCGGCGGTCGCGACCCGGAGCTCGAGGCGGCGTGGCGCGACGCCGGGCTCCGCATCCCGCTCGTCGCGATCCCCGGCGACGAACGACCCGGGCGGGCGATCGCACGCCACCTCCGTGACCTCGGCGTCACGCAGCACCAGGTGACGGTGATCCTCCCGGCCCCCGCCAACGAGGCCTTCCTCGCGCGGGTCCGACGCATGCGGGCCTGGGCCGGGCTCGCCGAGTCACTCCGCGAGCTGCCGAACGTGGGCGTCGTCATCGTCCGGGCGCACGGCGACACCGCCGATCCGGCCCATCCACACCGCGTGCAGCTCTCCCCGCGCCGACGTCATGTCGCGCTGATCCTGGTCGAGGACCTGGACCGGGCGGTCCTCAAAGCCTCGCGGTACGCACGCGGGATCGAGGCGATGGAGGTACGGGCCGTCCACGCGGCGAGCGATCCCGACCGCGCAAAGATGTTGATCGACCAGTGGATCGCGTTCGGGTACCTGGCCAGGATCCCCCTGGACGTCGAGGAATGCAACGATCGCAACATCGAGCGGAGCCTGCGACGCTACGTGTCGCGGTTCCAGGACGAAGCGACCGAGGTCACGCTGATCCTCCCGCGCCGGCATTTCCCGAAGCGCCGCCACCTCCTGCTGCACGATCGAACGAGCCGAAGGATCGCCGGTACGTTCGCGGAAGAGCCTCACGTCGACGTCGTCGTCGTGCCGTACCGCCTCGGCGCGGATCGGACGTCGGCGCCCGAAGCCGAACTCGCTACGCGGTGAACTCGAGCCGCGGGTTGATCATCTGGATCCCGCCGCGCTGCGCCCCAAGCACCCCTTCGACGACCACCTTCGCCCCCAGGCCGAGCCCGCCGATCGCACGGCGTCCCATGAACCGAACGACGACCTCGCCCGTGCCGTCGGAGACCACCGCCTCGAGCGACTCGTTGTCCTTCATCGGGAACACGGTGAGCCGTCGGATCACGCCCGCGATCTTGACCCGTTGCCGCAAGGGCGCCTCGGCGATGCGCACCGAGCCGGGCACCTTGTCCGCCCAGTCGCGGATCTCGGACTCGAGGCGCGTTTCGTCGCTCTCGGTGAGACGCCGAAGGAAGCGACGGAACCCTCCCATGCCGCGGGTGAGCCTATCCGGAAACGATCGCGTCCCCGGCCTCAGACCGCCGCGCGGGCCTTGCGCAGATCCTCTTCGAGCTCGGACTTCCGGTTCTTCGAGACCCAGATCATGGCCGCCACGATCACCGCGCCGACGAGCGCCACCGCGATCCGGATCGCCGTGTCGTCCGCGTACTCGACGACGAGTGGTGCGATCAACAGCGCCACGAGGTTCATCACCTTGATCAAGGGGTTCAGCGCCGGGCCGGCGGTGTCCTTGAACGGATCGCCGACCGTGTCGCCGATCACGGCGGCCTTGTGACTCTCCGAGCCCTTGCCGCCGTAGTTCCCCTCCTCGATGAACTTCTTGGCGTTGTCCCAGGCGCCGCCCGAGTTGGAGAGCATCACGGCGAGCAGCTGTCCGGTGAGGATCGCCCCCGCCAGGAACGCGCCGAGCGCCTCCGCCCCGAGGAAGAACGCAGCGATCACGGGCGCCAGGACGGCCAACAACCCCGGTGTCGTGAGCTCCCGGAGCGACGTCTTCGTACAGATGTCGACGACGGCGGCGTAGTCGGGCTTCTCCTCGTAGGTCATGATCCCCGGGTGGTCTCGGAACTGGTTCCGGACCTCGACGACGACTTGCATCGCAGCCCGTCCCACCGCCCGGATCGCGAGCGAGGAGAACAGGAAGGCGACGCACCCACCCAACAACAGGCCGACGAGCACATCGGGCTGATCGACCCGGATGCCGAGGAACGTGTATCCGGCGTTCTCCAAGGCCGCCTCGAACGAACCGAACAACGACGTCGCCGCGATCACCGCGGTCGCGATGGCCATGCCCTTCGTGATGGCCTTCGTCGAGTTGCCGATCGAGTCCAGCCCCCCGAGGATCTCCGCCGGCCGTCCTTCGAACTCACCGGACATCTCGGCGATGCCCTGGGCGTTATCCGAGATGGGGCCGAACGTGTCCATCGACACGATGACGCCGACGGTGGTCAGCATGCCCATCCCCGTCAGCGAGATGAAGTAGAGCCGCTCGAAGGCCGTGTGACCGAGGTAGAAGGCCGAGGTCATGGCCGCTCCGATGAGCAAGGCCGACCACACGGTGGACTCGAGCCCCACCGAGAACCCGGACAGGATCGTGGTCGCGGCACCCGTGACGGTCGACTCAGCGATCTCCTGCACGGGCTTGTACTTCGCGTCGGTGAAGTACTGCGTGAGGACCTGGATCAGCGACGCGAGGATCAGACCGATCAGCACCGCCGCGAACGGTCGCCAGTCCTTCGTCACCAACTCGGAGGCGACGAAGACGATCCCCGCCGAGAGGGCGGCCGAGACGAAGAACCCGCGGTTGATCGCCTTCATCCCATGCTCCTCCTCGGAGCGCGGCGAGACCGACAGGATGCCGACGATGGAGGTCAGAACGCCGATCGCTCGCACCCAGAGCGGGAACATCACGCCCGCGATCGCACCGACCTCGCTCCCGCTGAACGCCGCGGCGCCCAGGATCAGCGAGGCGACGAGCGTGACCTCGTAGGACTCGAACAGGTCCGCGGCCATCCCGGCGCAGTCACCGACGTTGTCGCCGACGTTGTCGGCGATCGTGGCAGCGTTGCGCGGGTCGTCCTCGGGGATGCCCTGCTCGATCTTCCCGACCAGATCGGCGCCTACGTCGGCGGCCTTCGTGAAGATCCCGCCGCCGACGCGCATGAACATCGCGAGCAGCGCCCCGCCGAACCCGAAGCCGACCAGCACGCTCGTGGCGTCGCCCTTGTAGATGATCAGGATCAACGTGGCGCCGAACAGCCCCATCCCGACCGTGAACATCCCGGCGACGCCGCCGGCCCGGAACGCGATCCGGACCGCTCGGCGGAGCCCCGACTCCCGTGCCGCGTTCGCGGTCCGCACGTTGGCGCGGACGGCGAGCCACATCCCCACGTAGCCGGTGACCATCGACGCGAGGGCGCCGAGCAGGAACGCGATCGAACGCCCGAACCGGATGCTGAGTGCGCTGTGCTCGGCGTTCTTCGGCACGGGAAGGACGAAGAAGAGCACGATCGCGAGGACGCCGAGGAACACCGCGAGCGTCCGGTACTGCCGGTTGAGGTAGGCCTTCGCCCCCTCCTGGATCGCGCGGGCGATCTCCTTCATCTTCTCGGTGCCCTCGGGCGCGGCGAGCACCTCGCGGACCAGGTACCAGGCGAACAGCAACGCGACGAGAGAGACGCCGAAGATGAGCCACAGGGCCAGGTTCTCGCCCGACCCGAACCGCGCCTGGATCGGGCCGCTCTCCTGGGCAAGCGAGCCGACCATCGAACCTCCTACGTTGGGAACCGACCCTCACCCGCGCCGGCGCATCCGTGCCTGGCGCTGGAACCCGCAGAGGATACCCGAGCCTCCGTCGCGCTGACCTGCGACTTAGGCGGGTCCGGCGGACGGGGATCCCTCGACGCCACCGAGCACGATCTCCAACGCCTCGTACGCGGCCAGCACGTCGCGGCGATCCGCGGGCTCGGGCACGGATTCCTCCGATGCGCGGAGGATCATCTCGGCCTCGTGGCCGATGATCCCGGTCTCCCGACCATCGCCCAGCGCGACGGCCACCTTCGAGAGGTTCTCCAGCTGCCGGATCAAGACGGCGGGCATCCCGCGGGCCGACTGCCTGATCTTGTCCGACGCCCGCCCGACCAGTCCGTCGAACGTGATCGTGCGATCCAGCACGCGCACGACGCCGTCGACATCTCGATACCGCCCGCCGGGCAGGGGTCCGCGGCCGGCCCGACACAGACAGTCTCCGAGCCAATCGATGCAGTTGAGCGCGGTGAACGGATCGTTGACGGCCGGTGAGATCGCCCGGATGGCCACCTCGACGAGCTGGTCGACGGCGAAGCCGAGATCCTGCGTCAACGTCCGGCTCGACCCCACGATGTGGGCACGATCCAACGTGTCCGCGACCACCTCGGCGGCCCCGACGGGCCAGACCCTGGCGAGCGGTTGACCCTCGACCACGAAATGCCCGGGACGGTGGAGCAGCTGGATCGTCGCACCCGACGACGCCGCGATCCGGACGAGTTGCTCGTGCCCGACGCTCTGGAGGAACCCCGGGGTTCGCGCCCGGACGAGCCCGCTCGCTTCGTCCAACAGGGCGGACAGCTCCCGTCCCTCCGCGTCCGGATCGGGATGCTCTGGTCCCATCCGCGCCGCCTCGTCCTGCAGCGTGTCGAGCGTCGACCGGAAATCGCGAGCGATGCCGGCGATGACCGACGTGACCTGGATCGAGGTCGCGACGTGATGGATGAAGTAGATGAGGACCCCGAGATCGCCGAGCGTGAGGACGAGCGCGACGGTGACCGACAGATGCGGGACGAACGCAGCGGATCCGTGGGCGACCGATCCGAGGGTCAGGACCGAGTACACGAACGTCCCCACGAACGCGCCGAGGCTCACCTGCGTCCCCACATCGCGGATGAAGTTCCGCAGCATGCGCGGCCCGAACTGCTGTGACGCGAGCTGCAGCGCCAAGATCGTGATGGAGAACATCACCCCGGCGACGGTGATCACGGCGGCCGCGATCCCGATCAGGACCTGGCGCGAGGCGTCCGCCTCGCCGGCGATCGCCCATCCCGGCAGCGACAGGCGTCCGTTCGCGATCGCTCGGTCGAGACCGTAGGTGACCGCGAACAGCACGACCGCGGTCGCGACCATGGCCGCCGGGACCACCCAGAGGGTCGTTCGCAGCGCTTCGCGCCGCCACGGAGAGAGCCCGGTCCGTCGCCCGCTCGAGGCCCGAGATCTCGCGCTGTCCGTCATCGCGGCGTCACCTATCCAGTCAGTACCGATGCCGACCAGTCTTCCCGGCTCGCCTGCGTGACCCGTGCATCGTACCCCGCAACGGATGCCGGGAGCATCCCGAGCGGGCATCACGAACTCGCAACGCGGAGATGCCAAGAACGCGGCAGACGCCTGGTAGCCTCGTCGCGTTTTGGCAACCGAAGACAAAACCCCGCTCCGCGAGGGCGTGCCTTCCAACTCCGGACGACCCACCAAGACCGCAGATCGGTCGAAGGTCGCCCGGAACCGGATCATCGCCGGCGTCGTCGCTGCCGTGGTCGTGATCGTCGCCATCTTCCTGCTGACGCGCGGCGGCGGTGTCATCGGCATCGGGCACGGCGTCCCGCCAGGCAATGTCGACTTCCAGCTGAAGGGGTCGACGTTCGTCCCCACGCAGCTCCAGGGCGACAAGCAGGCGCAGCAGAACGCAGCGAAGACCACCGCGAACGACATCCGGAAGCAGTTGGACGTCCTGTTCGACACCGCGTACGTGAACCCCGACACCTGGGGAGACACGGGCGAGATCGGGGATCTCTTCACCGGCGGCGCGAAGGATCAGCTCGACGGCGACATCAAGACCCTCACCCTCGGCGAGAAGGCGGGCGACACCTACAAAGCCGTCGATCCCGGCAAGAGCACCGTCAAGGTCCGCGTGCTGACCGACGCGAAGGGCAACGCGATCCGCGCGTCGGCCACACTGACGTTCACCGGTCTGGCGACCCACAACGACGGCACCTACTCGGCCATCACGGTGACCGGGACCGCGATCTTCGTGCAGGACGGCGGCACCTGGAAGATCGAGGCGTACAGCCTCACCCGCTCGGAGAAGCCGGCGAAGGCTCCGGCCCCGTCCGGCTCCACCTCACCCACCTCGGAGGCATCGTGACCAGACGCTTCGTGGCGATCGTGCTGGTCCTCGGTGCGTGGGTCGGCGGGACCGTCGTCGGCTCGGTCGGGGGAACGCCGGCCGCCGCCTCGAACCCCGGCATCCTGATCGGGAAGGCGCACGCCGATTACAGCCCTTCGCTCACCGGCTCGAAGCCGATCGTGATCCTCGCCGTCGGCAGCGGCGCCCGACCGGGCGAGGACCTGTTGCACTCGCTCTCGGACTCGTTGCACCTGATCTTCGTGAACCCCGACCAGCACCGCGTCGCGATGGTGGGCATACCGCGGGATTCGTGGGTGGACATCCCCGGCCATGGGACGAACAAGATCAACAGCGCCCTCGCAGCCGGGGGACCCGATCTGATGGTGCAGACGGTCGAGTCGCACTTCGGCGTCCACATCGACTATTGGGCGATCACGACCTTCTGGGGCTTCAAGGCGATGATCGACAAGGTCGGGGGGCTGGTCGTCAACGTCCCGTTCCGCTTCTTGGACACGGCGTCCGGGGCGGACCTCCACACTGGGGTACAGCGCATCGACGGGACGCAGGCGCTCGCGATGGCGCGGGACCGCCACAGCATGCTCGGCGGCGACTTCGCCCGCCAGGAGAACGGGGGACGGCTCTTCCTCGCCGCGCTCGCCCAGTTCCAGAAGGAGTACGACAAGGACCCCGGCGCCCTGCTCACCTGGATCGGAGCGGGCCTCTCGAACATGAGCACGACCGTCCCCGTGGACCAGGTGCTGCAGCTGGCCTACACCGTGACGTCGCAGCCGGTCAAGAACGTGCAGAACGTCGTCCTGCCGGGTTCCTCGCAGACGATCGGCGGGTTGTCGGTGGTCGTCCTCAACGCCGGGGCGGTCTCGGCGATCTTCAACGACGTCACGCCCGACGGCATCATCTCCAAGCAGAACGTGCCGCCGAGTCCCACCGCGAACCAGCCACGCTAGCTCCGTTCACAGCTTCGTCACCACGTACGCGACGTACCCGACGTAGAACACGCCTTGGAGCAACAGGAGGCGCGCGGACAAGCGCCCGCGGAACCGAAGGGTCAGGTACAGGACGGAGCCCGCGAGGAGCGCGACGCAGGCCGCGACCAACGCTTCGTGGGCGAGCTCCCACGGTGTGAGTAGGAGCCCGACCGTCACCGGGAACGACGACTGGAACACCATGGCCCCGGTCATGTTGCCCATCGCCAAGGTGTCCTTCTTCCGGCGTACCCACAGAACGCTGTTGAACTTCTCGGGCAGCTCCGTCGCGAGCGGGGCGACCAGCAACGAGAACGCGAGCGGGGGCAGGCCCGCGGCCTTACCGAGGTTGCCCACCGCGTCGACGAAGAGCTCTGCTCCACCGACCATGAGGATGAGGCCGAAGGTGACCTGGACGAAGGGCGCGGCCGTCGAGCGCTCGACGGTCCACTCCGGGAGCCTCCGTACCCCCATCCGGAGCACCACCCAAAAGCGGAGCGGCCGGATGTCGTTCCCGTCCCCTTCGTTCTCGGGTTGCGGCGCCTGGAAGTGCCGCCGCACGTAATACGCGTACCCCACGACCAGCACGATCGCGAGGCAGACGTCGATCGTGCGAACGTGCAGCAGCCCGGCGATCATCGCCAGGGCGTACATCACCAGGAAGTAGCCCAGATCCTGTTGGATCACGCGCCGGTCGATGTCCAGATCGAGGCTCCGACGCCCGCCGCGACCGTAGAACAGGACCGCGACCCCGATCACGACCATCGCGAGCGTGGTCAGCATGAACGGGGCGCCCAGGATCGCGCCGATCCCGATCGCATCGCCGGCCTCGTGTCCCGACACGATCGCGACGATCGGCAGCAGGGTCTCGGGCAGGGCCGTCCCGACCGCGGCGAGGACGGAGCCGACGGCCCCCTCCGACAGGCCGAACCCCTCGCCCACCCACTCGATGCCGTTCGTGAAGAGCTCCGCCGCAACGAGGATGATCAGGAGCGAAGCGACCAGGAAGACCCAATCCATGTGGCGGGCCATGCTCGCAGGGGTGCTAGGGTCTCGCAACCGATGAGCCGCGCGGAGGCGACGCAGCGACCCGGTCTCCCTCTGCTCGTGGTGGGCGTCGCCCTCCTGTCGGCCGTCCCGGCGCTCTGGCTCCGGTTCGCGACCCCGCACCTCTCGCACCCGATCGAGGCGCTGCTCTTCGGTCTGGCGATCGTCGGGGCGGCGTTCCTCCTGTCGTGGGCGGCGGAGGTGGCCCAGCTGGACATCTCCGCCGGCCTCGCGATCGCGGTGTTGGCGCTGATCGCCGTGCTCCCGGAGTACGCGGTCGACTTCGTGTTCGCATGGCAGGGCGGCGCGTCCGTCCAGCAGTACGGCGCGGCGTGCCCGGCCACCGACCCGGGCGCCGCTTCGCCGTGTTCACTCGCGCTCGCGAACATGACCGGCGCCAACCGGCTGTTGATCGGTCTCGGCTGGACCAGCGTGGTGTTCATCGCGTGGTACCGGACGCGGCGGGTGCGCCGGGCGCTCCCGGAGGGAGCGCCGGCGCGCCCGCCGCGCTTGTCGGGGGTCGCGCTCGACCGAACCCATTCGGTCGAGCTCGCGTTCCTCGCAGTCGCGACGCTCTACTCGCTGACGCTGCCGCTGAAATCCAGCATCACGCTGATC